>NZ_SSBM01000016.1:0-174883 GCF_004795115.1 Streptomyces sp. A0592 | reverse complement strand
ACCGGCGGTGTCGGACGGTACCCGCCAGGCTTCGCCGGCGTCCGAAGGGTGGTCCGGCGTGCTTCCGGTTCCGTGCTGGCCGGTCATGCGGTGGGTCCCGTCAGGAGCGGCTTGGCGCGGTCCAGGGTGAGGTCGAGGGTGCGCAGGCGGGCGTAGGCGTCGGCGTCGGCGGTGCGGCCGCCGTAGGTGACGTCGTCGAAGGTGCGGGCGGCGGCGCGGAGGTCGGCGGCGTGGTCGGGCAGGGAGACCGCGGCTTCGGCGGCGGCCTCGTCGGCGGTGCGGCCCGGGCGCGGGTCCAGCAGGGTGCGCTCCTCCAGGGAGCGGACCAGGGCGCGCATGCGTTCCTGGACGGCTTCCGTCCAGCGGCCGGCGGCGGCGTGGGCCTCGGCGGCGGTGCGGTGGTCGGCCGCGCTGCGGATGCCGTCGTCGAAGAGGGTGCCGGCGGTGGCGGCCGCGCGGCGGGGGGCGCCCAGGCGCCACCACAGGGCGGCGACGGCGAGGACGACCAGGAGGACGATGGCGACCAGGCCCGCGGTGCCCCCGGGGGTCGCCCCGGAGGCGGCGCCGAACAGGTCGTCGAGCCAGTCGAAGAACGCGCGCAGGGCGCGGTCCACCAGGCTCGGGTCGTTCTCGTGGTACATCGGCTTGGACAGTTCGCGCTCCGCCGCCTCCTGGGCGGGCGCGCGCGGTGTCGTCACCGGTGGTGTCTCCGCGGTCGGCAGGAGTGCCGCGGTGCGGGTGATGAGGCCCCCCGTGCTCATCATCGGTGGGTCAGCCTCCGGTCGTGCCGTAGTTCTC
Organism: Streptomyces sp. A0592; assembly: GCF_004795115.1. Taxonomy (NCBI): domain Bacteria; kingdom Bacillati; phylum Actinomycetota; class Actinomycetes; order Kitasatosporales; family Streptomycetaceae; genus Streptomyces; species Streptomyces sp. A0592. The sequence goes on along the minus strand of NZ_SSBM01000016.1, from coordinate 174,085 downwards.
GATACCGGCCGCCCGGGCGAGCTCCAGGTCGAGGCCCTCGCGGCGGATGCGCTGGTCGACGTAGAGGAGGACGGTGACGCCGGACTGGATGGGCATGATGATCGTCTGGGCGATGATCAGGCCGATGCCGGAGAAGATCAGCGGTCCCCACGCGGTCTGGGCGCTGCCGTCCTCCAGGGCGTCCATGCCGCCGCCGACGGCGAAGATGCCGACCATCTGGAACGGTGCCACGACCATCAGCGCGACCATGAAGGCGATCAGGCTGGTGAGGAGCGTGATGCCGAAGATGCGCCACCAGGAGCCGCCGACGAGCTTCCAGGAGCGCGCGAACGCCTTGATGACGGTGCTCTTCTCCAGCATCAGGGCGGGGGAGGCCAGGCTGAACCTGATCCCGAGCCAGATGATGAGCGGCAGCCAGGCGACGAAGCCGACGACGGCCAGGCCGATGTTGCCCGCGAGGGCTCCCGGCAGGACCAGGACGGCGCCGAGCAGGATGATGCCGAGGGCCAGCAGCAGGGTCAGGCCGATCAGGCGCAGCAGCTGGGGGCGGGCGTCGCGCCAGGCGGCGGAGACCGAGGAGTGCTGTCCCAGGATGGCCCGGCTGAAGATCATCGTGAGCATCGCGGTGACCACGATCGTCCCGAGGATCTGGATGAACTGGTTCACCACGGATACGGCGAGGGAGCTGCCGAGGGTGTCGATCGCCTCTTCGGCGGTCATGTCCTCGGTCGAGCTCAGCGGCAGGTCGCTCAGCATGAACTTCTGCACGAGGACGCTGATGACCTGGATGACCGTGGCCACGACCAGGGTGATGGGCACGACCGAGCGCCAGTGCGTGCGCATGGTGGCGACCGAGCCGTCGAGGATCTCGCCGAGGCCCAGCGGGCGCAGCGGGATCACTCCGGGCTTGGCGGCGGCGGGGGGCTGGCCCCACTGGCCCGGGCCGCCCGGGTAGGCCTGCCGGCCGCCGTACGGGGTGCCGGGCTGCGCTCCCCAGCCGCCGGCGGGCTGCGCCGGGGGTTGGGGGGTGTCGGCGGGGGGTGTGGCGCCGGGGCTCGACCACTGGCCGGGCGGCGGCTGCTCGGCGGACCACTTGGGGTCGCCGGTGGGCCGTGCGGGCTGCTGCGCGCCGCCGTCGCTGTCGGGCCGGTCGGCGGGGGTTCCCTGCCGATCGCCGTCGGACGGAGAGGATCCGGGCGTAGCCCAGCCCGGAGAGTCGTTCATCGTCGCTCCTTCACATCCACCTGCTGCGGCGGGGGCGCTGGTCGCTGCCATCGTGCCACGTGAGGACCCCGAACGGACCAGCCGTCCCCCCGGTTGCCCGGCAGCCCTTACCTTCAATTGTCGCCCGGATCCGGGTCAGACCGGTCGAGCGGATGTCCACGCAGGTCCGAGGGGCGATTTCCAGCCCTTTTGGCTGTGGGACAGCTCACCGCCTTGTCACGATTGGCTAATGGGATGATGTCAACCATGAAGGGACGCGTCCTCGTCGTCGACGACGACACCGCGCTGGCCGAGATGCTCGGCATTGTGCTGCGGGGAGAAGGTTTTGAGCCGTCGTTCGTAGCGGACGGTGACAAGGCGCTGGCCGCCTTCCGGGAGGCGAAGCCCGATCTGGTCCTGCTGGACCTCATGCTGCCCGGACGGGACGGCATAGAGGTGTGCAGGCTGATCAGGGCCGAGTCCGGCGTGCCGATCGTCATGCTCACCGCCAAGAGCGACACGGTGGACGTGGTCGTGGGCCTGGAGTCCGGGGCCGACGACTACATCGTCAAGCCGTTCAAGCCGAAGGAGCTGGTGGCACGTATCCGAGCCCGTCTGCGCCGGTCGGAGGAGCCCGCGCCCGAGCAGCTGGCCATCGGTGACCTGGTCATCGACGTGGCCGGGCACTCGGTCAAGCGCGACGGGGCCTCGATCGCCCTGACCCCGCTCGAGTTCGACCTGCTGGTCGCGCTCGCGCGCAAGCCCTGGCAGGTGTTCACCCGCGAGGTGCTGCTGGAGCAGGTCTGGGGCTACCGGCACGCGGCGGACACCCGCCTGGTCAACGTGCATGTGCAGCGTCTGCGCTCGAAGGTCGAGAAGGACCCGGAGCGCCCCGAGATCGTCGTGACGGTGCGCGGTGTCGGCTACAAGGCCGGACCCAGCTGACGTGCAGTCCGGCACCTCGGGCAGGGTCCGGGGCGGTTCCCGCCTGTGGACCGGCAGGCTGCTCCGGGACGGGGCGCCCGCCGGCAGGGTGCTGCGGCTGTTCGTACGTCTCGTACGACGGCCGCTGCTTCCGGCTGTCCGGCTGTGGCGCCGCAACATCCAGCTGCGGGTGGTCGCGGCCACCCTGCTGATCTCGCTGTCCGTGGTCCTGGCCCTGGGCTTCGTCGTCATCGCGCAGGTCAGCAAGGGTCTCCTCGACGCGAAGGAGGAGGCCGCGCAGAGCCAGGCCGCGGGCGGATTCGCGGTGGCGCAGGAGAAGGCCAACACCCCCGCGACGGTGGACGGGCCCGACGTGACCGACAACAAGGTCGGCCGTGACGCCAGTACGTGGATGAACTCCCTGGTCAAGCAGCTGGCCAGTGGTGGGCAGACCGCCTTCGAGGTGGCCGCGCTCGGTGCCGGCACCGGGGAGCAGCCCCAGCCCGGTGCGCAGGGCGTCCGGGGTGCCCGCGCCTCCGGGAACGTGGATCCGACGGCCAGTGTGCCGATCAGTCTGCGGCGGGCCGTCAACCACGCCACCGGCACGTTCAAGACCTTCTCGGAGATCCGCTACACCAGCGGGGCCGACAAGAAGGCGCCCGAGCCGGCGCTGGTCGTCGGCAAGCGGCTGACCGACATCAACGGGGATCCGTACGACCTGTACTACCTCTTCCCGCTCACGCAGGAGGAGGAGTCCCTCAATCTGATCAAGGTCACCATCGTGACCGCGGGGCTGTTCGTCGTCGTCCTGCTCTGCGGTATCGCCTGGCTCGTCGTACGCCAGGTGGTGACCCCGGTCCGGATGGCCGCCGGGATCGCCGAGCGGCTCTCGGCCGGGCGGCTCCAGGAGCGGATGAAGGTCACCGGCGAGGACGACATCGCGCGTCTCGGCGAGGCCTTCAACAAGATGGCGCAGAACCTTCAGAGCAAGATCCAGCAGCTGGAGGAGCTGTCGCGGATGCAGCGCCGGTTCGTCTCGGACGTCAGCCACGAGCTGCGGACCCCGCTGACGACGGTGCGGATGGCCGCCGACGTCATCCACGACGCCCGCGTCGACTTCGACCCGGTGACCGCGCGCTCCGCCGAGCTGCTCGCCGGGCAGCTCGACCGTTTCGAGTCGCTCCTCGCCGACCTGCTGGAGATCAGCCGCTTCGACGCCGGGGCGGCGGCCCTGGAAGCCGAGCCGATCGACCTGCGCGAGGTGGTGCGCCGCGTCATCGACGGGGCCGAGCCGCTCGCGGAGCACAAGGGCACCCGGATCCGCGTCCTCGGCGACTCCCAGCCGGTGATCGCCGAGGCGGACTCGCGGCGCGTCGAGCGGGTGCTGCGCAACCTTGTCGTCAACGCCGTGGAGCACGGCGAGGGACGGGACGTGGTGGTCCGGCTGGCGTCCGCGGGCGGGGCCGTGGCCGTCGCCGTACGGGACTACGGCGTCGGGCTCAAGCCCGGCGAGGCGACCCGCGTCTTCAACCGTTTCTGGCGGGCCGACCCGGCGCGGGCGCGCACGACCGGCGGGACCGGCCTGGGCCTGTCCATCGCCGTCGAGGACGCCCGGCTGCACGGCGGCTGGCTCCAGGCCTGGGGCGAGCCGGGCGGCGGTTCGCAGTTCCGGCTGACGCTGCCGCGCACGGCGGACGAGCCGCTGCGGGGCTCGCCCATCCCGCTGGAGCCCGAGGACTCCCGGGCGAACCGGGCCAGGGCCGCCGCGGACGCCGCGGCCGCGGCCTCCGGCACCGGGGCGGAGCGCCCGGCGGCCGAGGCCGGGGACCGCTCGCCGATACCTCCGCGCCCGCCCGTCGCCGGGGCGCAGTCGGTGCCCGCCGACCCGACCGCCCTGCCGGGGAACGGAGCCCGGGTCGTGGCCCGCCCCGCCGAGCAGGCACAACAGGAGGACCGAGCCGATGGACGGTGAGCCCGTGGACGCGCGGTGGGGGAGCGCACGGGTGGAGGGCCGGCGCCTGCGCACGGTGCGGGCGTACGCCTTCGGAACGGCTGGGCTGCTCCTGGCGGGCTGCGCCTCGATGCCCAGCAGCGGTGAGATCCGCGCGGTGCAGGCCTCGCAGGGCGTGGACTCGCAGGTGCGGGTGTTCGGCGTGCCGCCTGCGGACAAGGCCTCCCCGGCGGAGATCGTCGACGGTTTCCTGGAGGCGATGACCAGCGACGACCCGCAGCTGGAGACCGCCCGCAAGTACCTCACGCCGGCCGCAGCGAAGTCCTGGAAGCCGAGCTCCGCCGTCACCGTGCTCTCCTCCGGCCTCAACCGGGTCGCGGTCCGGGGCGAGAAGGACCCCGAGGGGCCCCGCTGGAAGGTGACCGGCAAGAAGCTCGCGACCGTCGACGAGCACAGCGCGTACCAGCCGCAGACCGGGGCGAAGGAGTACGAGGAGCAGCTCCAGCTCGTCCAGGACGAGGACAAGCAGTGGCGCATCTCGACGCCGCCGAGCGGCCTCGTGCTCAGCGAGTCCGACTTCCAGCGCATCTACATGCCGGTGAACAAGTACTACTTCGCGGGCAACACGCTCGTCGCCGACCCGGTCTACGTGCGCCAGCGCACCGACCCCGATTCGCGGATGGACCCGACCACGCAGACGGTGCAGTCACTGCTCGCCGGGCCGTCCCGGTGGCTCGCGCCGGTCGTGGAGTCCAGCTTCCCCACCGGTACGGAACTGCGCACGGGCACCAAGTCCCTTTCGTACGACGGCCAGAACACGCTGCGCGTGCCGCTGAACGACAAGGTGGGCAACGTCGCGCAGCCGCAGTGCAAGAAGATGGCCACCCAACTCCTGTACACGGTCAAGGACCTGACGGGCTCTCGGCTCGACCAGGTCGAACTGCTGCGCTCCAGTGACGACAAGACGTCGTCGCTGTGTTCGGTGACCTCGGTGAGCGCGGACGCGATCGCCAACCGGCCCAAGATTCCCGAGTTCCAGTACTTCGTGGACAACGAGAAGCGGCTGGTCCGGATGAAGCTCGACGTGAGCAGCGAGGACCAGCAGACCCGTACCGAGCCGGTGCCGGGGCCGCTGGCGACCGTTCCGGTGTTCAAGGTCAGCTCGGCGGCGGTCTCGCACGACGAGCGGCGCGCGGCCGTGGTCTCGGAGGACGGGCACGGGCTGTACATCGTGTCGCTGGTCGGGGGCGGTCCGATGCCGGCGCAGGTGCCGATCGGCAGGGGCGGCAAGGCGGAGACGCTGACGGCGCCGAGCTGGGACGCCTCGGGCGACCTGTGGGTGGCCGACCGGGATCCGCAGCACCCGGGGCTGTGGCGGGTGCCGGGCGGGACCGGAACGCCCGAGAGGGTGCAGGTGGCGGGGCTGGACGGCCAGCGGATCGCCTCGCTGAAGGTGTCCGCCGACGGCGCGCGGATCGCGCTGCTGCTGGAGAAGGACGCCACCAGCAAGATCCTTTACATCGGGCGGATCGAGCGGCCCGACGCGAAGGGCGACGTCTCCGCGGTGTCGGTGCGCGAGCTGCGTCCCGCGGCGCCGCAGATGGAGAACGTGACGACGATGAGCTGGGCCCCGCGGGGCCGGCTGCTCGTGGTGGGCCGCGAGAAGGGCGGGGTGCAGCAGGCCCGCTACATGCTGGCGGACGGCTCGATGGTCGCGGCGAGCCTGCCGGGGGCCACGGGGCTGGCCGAGGTCGCGGTCGCGGCCGCGGAGGACGAGTCGAAGCCGAAGCCCGTGGTGGCGTTCTCGGAGGACGGGATCGTCTGGCTGCCGCCGGGGGCGCAGTGGCGCACGGTGGTCGAGGGCGGCCGCTCCCCGGTGTACCCGGGCTGAGGTACGGCAGCCCGCGGGTCCGCGCGGGCCGGGCCGGGCCGCGGCGGTCCGGGGCCGGGCGGTCGTCCACAGGGGTGGCGGCCCGGGGGCCGGGCCGCGAGGGTGGTGCCATGCGGGGGTGGTGGCAGGAGCTTGCCGGGCTGGTCCTGCCGGTGGACTGCGCCGGGTGCGGTGCCGTCCGCGTGCTGGTGTGCGCCGACTGCAGGGGCGCGCTCAGCGGGGCCGAGGCGGGGCTGGTGCGGCCGTCTCCGGCTCCCGAGGGGCTGCCGGTGGTACAGGCTGCCGCCGCCTACGAGGGAGCCGTACGCGCCGTTCTGCTGGCCCACAAGGAGCGCGGGGCGCTCCCGCTGGCCGGGGTGCTGGGCGCCGCGCTGGCGGCGGCCGTCCTGGCGGGCGGGACGGTGCCCGGGCCGGGCGAGGTGGCGCTGGTGCCGGTCCCGTCGGCGCGGCGGCAGGTGCGGGCGCGCGGGCACGATCCGGCGCGCAGGATCGCCCTGGCCGCGGCGGGGCGGCTGCGGCGGGCCGGGGTTCCCGCGCGCGTGGCGCCCGTACTCGGGCTGCGGCGGGCGGTGGCGGACCAGGCGGGCCTGCGGGCCCGGGAGCGCCGGGAGAACCTCGCCGGGGCGCTGGCGGTGCGCCGGGGCGGGGCCCGGCTGACGGGCGGCGCGCGGATCGTACTGGTGGACGACGTGGTCACCACCGGGGCGACGCTGGCCGAGGCGGCCCGGGCGGTGCGCGCGGCGGGTCTGGTGGAGGGACCGGCGGCGGGGCCGGGAGCCGCGCTGCGGGCAGCCGTGGTCGCCGCGCCGGCCGACTCCTTCGCGCGAGGTCCCCGGACTGCGGCGCGGTGACCTGCAACGTCTCGGGGAGGAAAATCCCGTGAATACATTTGGAACTGGAGGGGAAGGCCCATCGTTGCAGGTAGTACGAGGGAACGGCCACTGGACTGGAAGTACGTGCCAGTAGCGGGTGCCGACAACCGTCATACAGGGATATGTTCGGTTGTAAGGAACTCAGGAGGCTGTTCTCTCGACTCCGAAGTCGGTGGGGTGTAGATCTTGCCGATGGGGGAGGAGGAGGTGAAAGTCGCCAAGTCCGAGGCTCCGGCCTTCACCGGAGTCTGGTGCGAAAGGGAGACGCTTCGCCCCGTCGGGCGGAGCTATCCGGGAACGGAGTTCTGCGTGGACATCGTCGTCAAGGGCCGCAAGACCGAGGTGCCCGAGCGGTTCCGCAAGCACGTGGCCGAGAAGCTGAATCCGGAGCGGATCCAGAAGCTCGACGCCAAGGTGATCAGCTTGGACGTCGAGGTGTCCAAGGAGCACAACCCGCGTCAGGCCGACCGTTCCGACCGCGTGGAGATCACCCTGCGTTCGCGGGGCCCGGTGATCCGGGCCGAGGCCGCCGCGGCCGACGCGTACGCGGCGCTGGACCTCGCTCAGGACAAGCTGGAGGCCCGGCTGCGCAAGCAGCACGACAAGCGCTACACCCGCCGTGGCAACGGCCGGCTCTCGGCGGCAGAGGTCGCCGACGTCGTGCCGGGTGTCGCGTCGCTCAACGGCAGTGGCCAGGTGGTCACCGAGGAGAAGACGGACGGGGTTCCGATCACCCGGATCGGATCCATCGAAGTGCAGGGCGAAGGCCCGCTCATCGTCCGCGAGAAGACCCACTCCGCCGCGCCCATGTCGCTCGACCAGGCTCTGTACGAGATGGAGCTGGTCGGCCACGACTTCTATCTGTTCGTCGACTCCGAGACGAAGCTGCCCAGTGTCGTCTACCGGCGTCACGCCTATGACTACGGCGTCATCCACGTGAACCCCGACGGGGCCTCCAGCTCGGAGGAGCCGCCCGGCGGCGCGGGTGGCGCGCTCGGCGGCTGAGCAGACCGTTCGCTGCCCCCGCGGGACGCTCCGGCGCCTCCGCGGGGGCACCTGCATGGCGGGTATGCGCCAGGAGGTCCGCCGGCATCCCCCGCGCCGTGGTGCGGGCATGGAATCATGGCGGGCAGTCAACCGGCTGCGGAACGTGTCCGGTTGGCTCGGCAGCTCAGCACCATGCAGGGGGAGGGACGATGGCGGACAGCTTCGGTCCGGTACGCGCGGGCGACGGCGCGGCCTGCCGCGGGGCGGACCCGTCGGAGGAAACCGACGGTGCGTCGGCCGGGGAGCCCATCCGGGTCCTCGTGGTCGACGACCACGCGCTCTTCCGGCGGGGACTGGAGATCGTCCTCGCCCAGGAGGAGGACATCCAGGTCGTGGGCGAGGCCGGGGACGGCGCGGAGGCGGTCGACAAGGCGGCGGACCTGCTGCCGGACATCGTGCTGATGGACGTGCGGATGCCCCGGCGCGGCGGCATCGAGGCGTGTACCTCGATCAAGGAGGTGGCCCCCTCCGCGAAGATCATCATGCTGACGATCAGCGACGAGGAGGCGGACCTCTACGACGCGATCAAGGCGGGCGCGACCGGCTACCTCCTGAAGGAGATCTCCACGGACGAGGTGGCCACGGCGATCCGGGCGGTGGCCGACGGCCAGTCGCAGATCAGCCCTTCGATGGCGTCGAAGCTCCTCACCGAGTTCAAGTCGATGATCCAGCGGACCGACGAGCGGCGGCTGGTACCGGCGCCGCGGCTGACGGACCGGGAGCTGGAGGTCCTCAAGCTGGTGGCCACCGGCATGAACAACCGCGACATCGCGAAGGAGTTGTTCATCTCGGAGAACACCGTGAAGAACCACGTCCGCAACATCCTGGAGAAGCTCCAGCTGCACTCCAGGATGGAGGCCGTGGTCTACGCGATGCGGGAGAAGATCCTGGAGATCCGCTAGTGCTGTGACCGGAAGGGTTCACCTTCCGGTCACAGCACCAGCTCCTGCCGCCGGCCGGCAGCGGGCCGGCCAGGTGCCGCCCAGTGCCGCCAGTTCGGCCGTCACCGCGGCGGCCTCGGCGGCGTTCTGGGCGCGCTCGACGCGGACCGCGTCGCAGCCGACCCACTCCGCCGCCTCCCGCAGGGCCCGCGCCATCGGGGCGGCGGCCGCGGGAGAGGTCAGGGAGAGCTGACGGGCGACCAGCGTGCGGCCCTCGCGGGCCGGGTCGACGCGGCCCTGGAGCCGGCCGCCCGCCAGCAGCGGCATCGCGAAGTACCCGTGTATCCGCTTGGGCTTGGGGACGTACGCCTCCAGGCGGTGCGTGAAGCCGAAGATCCGCTCCGTCCGCGGACGGTCCCAGACCAGGGAGTCGAAGGGGGACAGCAGTGTCGTGCGGTGGCGGCCCCGCGGAGCCGTCGCGAGGGCCGACGGGTCCGCCCAGGCCGGCTTGGACCAGCCCTCCACCTCGACCGGGACCAGCCCGGAGTCCGCGACGACCGCGTCGAACTGCTCCCCCTTGAGCCGGTGGTAGTCCGCGATGTCGGCGCGGGTGCCGACGCCGAGGGACCGGCCGGCCAGGGCGACCAGGCGGCGCAGGCACTCCCGGTCGTCCAGGTCGTCGTGGAGCAGCGCGTCGGGCACGGCCCGCTCGGGCAGGTCGTAGACCCGCTTCCAGCCGCGGCGCTCGCTGCACACCACCTCGCCGGTGTCGAGCAGCCACTCCACCGCGATCTTGGTCTCGGACCACTCGAACCACTCGCCGCCGTTCTTGGCGCCGCCCAGCTCGGTGGAGGTCAGCGGGCCGTCCGCCTTCAGCCGGTCCAGGACCGCCCGCGTCGACTGCTGCTTGTCCTCCAGGATGTGCCAGCGGTGGCCGCGCGCCCGGTTGGCACGGCGGCGGAAGGCGAAATGCGGCCATTCCTCGATGGGCAGGATGCAGGCCGCGTGCGACCAGTACTCGAAGGCGTGCCCATCGCTCCAGTAGGCCTTCTCCACGGCGTCCCGGCCGACCGCGCCGAGCCGCGCGTACGGGATCAGCTCGTGCGAGCGGGCCAGCACCGAGATGGTGTCGAGCTGGACGGCGCCCAGGTGGCGCAGGACCCCGCGGACCCCGCCGCGCCGGTCGGGGGCTCCGAGGAAGCCCTGCGCGCGCAGGGCGATCCGGCGGGCCTCGTCGGCGGACAGGGACACGGTCGGCGGCGGCAGGCTGGTCATGCGCCGAAGCCTAGGGCGTGCCACTGACAGCAGGACGGGACAGGACGGGACGTGGGCGGTCAGGCCGTGGGCGAGGGCAGGTACGGCAGGCGCGAGGGCAGGTCCAGGTCGGAGGGGAGCAGGCCGCCGACGTGGCAGTCGCGCATGGTGCCGTGGTGGGAGATCCCGGCGCGCAGGATCCCCTCCAGCCGGAAGCCGGCCTTCTCGGCGACGGCCCGGGAGGCCGCGTTGCCGAGCTCCGCCCGCCACTCCAGGCGTCCGGCCCCGAGCTCGGCGAAGGCCCAGCGGGCGGCGGCGCCCACGGCCTCGGTGACGTAGCCCCGGCCCCGGTGCTCCTTCACCGCCCAGAAGCCGACCTCGAACACGGACTCGCCGCGCGGGTGCACGCCCAGGGCCGCCACCAGCGGGCCCTGGGCGCCGAGCCGGACCGCGAAGCTGTACGCGGTGTCCTCGCGCCAGCCGGCCGGCACCGTCTCCTCCACCCAGGTGTCCGCGTGCGCGCGCCCGTAGGGGGAGGGGACCTCGTTCCAGCGCTGGATCTCCGGGTCCTGGCAGGCGGCGTACACCTCGGGGGCGTCCCCGGTGGCGAAGGGTCTGAGGACGAGGCGCTCGGTGGTCAGCGTGGTGGGCTCCATGCGCGGATTCTGCTGCCGCCGCGGGCCCGGGGCGAACACTTTTCGGGAATCCACGCGGGGGATGCGGCACCTTCGGTGTCCCCCGTACGTTCTCAATCCGGGCACCCGCGCCCTCGTGGGAACGGCGGACCTCCCGACGCGGCCGCGTCCTCGCTTACGATGGCCGTTGCGGTGGGGCCCACCTGCCGTGCCCGTGTACGTACAGTGCCCAGGCCCGACCGGCAAGGAGACCAGCCTCAGTGTCCGTCTTCAACAAGCTCATGCGTGCAGGCGAAGGCAAGATCCTGCGCAAACTGCACCGCATCGCGGACCAGGTCAACTCCATCGAAGAGGACTTCGTCAACCTCTCCGACGCCGAGTTGCGGGCGCTCACGGACGAGTACAAGCAGCGCTTCCAGGACGGTGAGAGCCTGGACGACCTGCTGCCCGAGGCCTTCGCGACGGTGCGCGAGGCGGCCAAGCGCGTCCTCGGCCAGCGCCACTACGACGTCCAGATCATGGGTGGCGCGGCGCTGCACCTCGGCTACGTCGCCGAGATGAAGACCGGTGAGGGCAAGACCCTCGTCGGTACCCTGCCCGCGTACCTGAACGCGCTGTCCGGCAAGGGCGTCCACCTGATCACGGTGAACGACTACCTGGCCGAGCGCGACTCCGAGATGATGGGCCGCGTCCACAAGTTCCTGGGCCTGTCCATCGGCTGCATCCTGGCGAACATGTCGCCGGCGCAGCGTCGTGAGCAGTACGGCTGCGACATCACCTACGGCACGAACAACGAGTTCGGCTTCGACTACCTGCGCGACAACATGGCGTGGTCCCAGGACGAGCTGGTCCAGCGCGGCCACAACTTCGCCGTGGTCGACGAGGTCGACTCGATCCTCGTCGACGAGGCCCGCACCCCGCTGATCATCTCCGGTCCCGCGGACCAGGCCACGAAGTGGTACGCGGACTTCGCCAAGCTCGTCACCCGCCTGACCAAGGGCGAGGCAGGCCAGCCGCTCAAGGGCATCGAGGAGACCGGCGACTACGAGGTCGACGAGAAGAAGCGCACCGTCGGCATCCACGAGGCCGGTGTCGCCAAGGTCGAGGACTGGCTCGGCATCGAGAACCTCTACGAGTCGGTGAACACCCCGCTCGTCGGCTACCTGAACAACGCCATCAAGGCGAAGGAACTGTTCAAGAAGGACAAGGACTACGTCGTCATCGACGGCGAAGTCATGATCGTCGACGAGCACACCGGCCGTATCCTCGCCGGCCGCCGCTACAACGAGGGCATGCACCAGGCGATCGAGGCGAAGGAAGGGGTGGACATCAAGGACGAGAACCAGACCCTCGCCACGATCACCCTGCAGAACTTCTTCCGCCTGTACTCGAAGCTGTCGGGCATGACCGGTACGGCCATGACCGAGGCCGCCGAGTTCCACCAGATCTACAAGCTCGGCGTCGTCCCGATCCCGACCAACCGCGACATGGTCCGCAAGGACCAGCCCGACCTGATCTACCGGACCGAGGTCGCGAAGTTCGCCGCCGTCGTCGATGACATCGCGGAGAAGCACGAGACGGGCCAGCCGATCCTCGTCGGCACGACGTCGGTCGAGAAGTCCGAGTACCTCTCGCAGCAGCTCTCCAAGCGCGGCATCCCGCACGAGGTGCTCAACGCCAAGCAGCACGACCGTGAGGCGACCATCGTCGCCCAGGCCGGCCGCCGCGGCGCGGTCACCGTCGCCACCAACATGGCCGGCCGCGGTACCGACATCAAGCTCGGCGGCAACCCGGACGACCTCGCCGAGGCGGAGCTGCGCCAGCGCGGCCTGGACCCCGAGGAGCACATCGAGGAGTGGGCGCACGCCCTGCCCGAGGCGCTCACCCGGGCCGAGGCGGCCGTGAAGGCGGAGTTCGAGGAGGTCAAGGGCCTCGGCGGGCTGTACGTGCTGGGCACCGAGCGTCACGAGTCGCGCCGTATCGACAACCAGCTGCGCGGCCGCTCCGGCCGTCAGGGAGACCCGGGCGAGTCCCGCTTCTACCTGTCGCTCGGTGACGACCTGATGCGCCTGTTCAAGGCGCAGATGGTCGAGCGCGTCATGGCGATGGCGAACGTGCCGGACGACGTGCCGATCGAGAACAAGATGGTGACGCGGGCGATCGCGTCGGCCCAGTCGCAGGTCGAGACCCAGAACTTCGAGACGCGCAAGAACGTCCTGAAGTACGACGAGGTCCTCAACAACCAGCGCGAGGTCATCTACGGCGAGCGCCGCCGCGTCCTGGAGGGCGAGGACCTCCAGGAGCAGGTGCGCCACATGATGGACGACACGATCGACGCGTACATCGCGGCCGAGACGGTCGAGGGCTTCGCCGAGGAGTGGGACCTGGAGCGGCTGTGGAACGCCTTCCGGCAGCTCTACCCGGTGAAGGTCACCATCGAGGAGCTGGAGGACGCCGCGGGCGACCGTGCGGGCATCACCGCCGAATTCATCGCGGAGTCCGTCAAGGACGACATCCACGAGCAGTACGAGGCCCGCGAGAAGGCCCTCGGCTCCGAGATCATGCGCGAGCTGGAGCGGCGCGTGGTCCTGTCGGTGCTGGACCGCAAGTGGCGTGAGCACCTGTACGAGATGGACTACCTGCAGGAGGGCATCGGCCTGCGGGCGATGGCCCAGAAGGACCCGCTGGTCGAGTACCAGCGCGAGGGCTTCGACATGTTCAACGCCATGCAGGACGGCATCAAGGAGGAGTCCGTCGGCTACCTGTTCAACCTGGAGGTCCAGGTCGAGCAGCAGGTCGAGGAGCTTCCGGTGCAGGACGCCGCGCCGTCGCTGACGAAGGAGCCGGCGGCAGCGGCCGCCCGTCCGGAGATCCGGGCGAAGGGGCTGGACGCGCCGCAGCGTCCGGACCGGCTGCACTTCTCCGCGCCGACGGTCGACGGTGAGGGCGGCGTGATCGAGGGCGACTTCGACAGCGACGCGGGCGACGGGATGACGCGGGCCGAGCGCCGCAAGGCGCAGAAGGCCGCGGGCGGGCGCCGCCGCAAGAAGTAGCCCGCTGCAGGGTCGATCGGTCGGCCGGGGCCGGACACCGTCGGGTGTCCGGCCCCGGCCGTTTCGCTCCCGCCGCCCGGCTCCCGCCGCCCGGCTCCCGCCGCCCGGCTCCCGCCGCCCGGCTCCCGCCGCCCGGCTCCCGCCGCCCGGCTCCCGCCGCCCGGCTCCCGCCGGGGTGGCGGTCCGGTGCCGGGGGCCGGTGCGGCGCCCTTGCGGGGGCTCCGCCCCGAACCCCGCGCCTCGAACGCCGCCGGGGCGGGGCCGGGGAGGGGCTCATGGGCGCGGGCCCTGGATCTCCACCGCCGCGCAGCGCCAGCGGAGGTCCGGGCCCTGTTCCAGGCGGAAGGCCATGGCCGTGACGCGGTCGCCGGTGGAGATGCGGGCGAAGGCCTCGATGACGCCCGGGCCGGGGATGAAGCGGCCGCACTGGCGCACGACGGGTGACAGGCGTGTGCGCAGAGCCTGCTCGGCGGGCGCGAGGTTCACCAGCTGCTGGTAGGCCGGGCCGATGGTGTGGCCGAGGAGCGAGTGGACCGGGCGCCGGCCGCTGACCACGGCGAGGAGGCGTTCGGCGAACCAGTGGTGTGGACCGAGGCGCAGGGCGCCCGAGGGGCCCGCGGGGCGGCGCTGGTCGCGGCGTCCGGCCGGGCGGGTCCCGGAGCGGCCGGCGGGCCGGCGGCGGCCGCCGTTGCTGCCGATCGTGCCGCGCGTCGTGGTGTCCATCGCGATCTGCCCCCGAACAGGCCGGGCCCGGAGCGGTACCGGGCGGTAACTTGATGGGGACCTTCTACGGTCGGCGAACACGCTCCGCAACCACCGGCCGGCCCCGGACCGCAGCCGGCCCGGTTCACCTATCCGAGTGCGCGCACCGCCGCCGCGGGGGCGGGACGGCCCGGGGCAGGGGCCGCGGGTGGACGGGCGCCCATCGGGCCGCGGCACCCCGATGGGGGACGGCGGCCGTCACCCTGCCGGACCCCGGCCGACCACCTCCGAGTCGTATCCTGGGGGCGTTTCCGACTACCGAAAGCAGCCGGCCATGCGCGTGTACGTCCCCCTGACCCTCCCCGGGCTCGCCGAGGTGCACCAGGCGGGTGAGCTGGGCCCCGCCCCGCTGATGGCGTACGCCGTCACCCCCGGCCTGCGCGAGTGGTACGTCTCGGACGACATCGAGGAGCTGGAGTACGCGGCCCTGGGCCGGGCCGCGGCCGCCTCGCTGCGGATGCTCGCCGCCGACCCCGGCGCGCCCCGGCGGCGCGTCGTCGTAGCCCTCGACGTGGACGACAAGGCCGCCACCGCCGTCCCCGGGGCCGACGAGGCCGCCATCGGCCGGGTGAGCCTCGGCGCCGCCGTGCGCCTGACCGTGGCCGCCGCCGTGCACGTGGACGCCGACGACGCCGACGAGGACGTGGCCGCTGCCGCGCTGGCCCTCACCACCGCCGACGCCGGGGACGAGGACGCGCAGGTCACCGTCGACGGAGCCGACGACCACGAGCTGCTGTGGTTCGGCGTCCAGGAGATCCCGGGGCTGCTGAAATGACGCACACGAACCACATCGTCTGGGACTGGAACGGCACGCTGCTCCACGACATCGACGCCGTCATGGCCGCGACGAACGCCTCCTTCGCCGAGCTCGGCTTCGAGCCGATCACGCTGGAGACGTACCGCGAGCTGTATGTCGTACCGGTGCCGAAGTTCTACGAGCGCCTCATGGGGCGGCTGCCCACCGAGGCGGAGTGGCTCGTCATGGACGAGACCTTCCACCGCCACTACTGGGCCGCCGCCGCGGACGCCGGGCTCGCCGAGGGCGCCCGGGACCTGCTCCGGGAGTGGCAGCTCGGCGGGCTCACCCAGTCCCTGCTGTCCCTCGCACCCCACGACAGGCTCGTCCCCCTCGTGCGCGACCACGGCATCGACGTGCACTTCCTGCGCGTCGACGGGCGGACCGGCCCCTCCCACACCTCCAAGGCGGGACATCTCGTACGCCACATGGAGGCCCTGCACACGACGGGGGTGACCGCCGACCGTACGGTCCTCATCGGAGACGCCGTGGACGACGCACTCGCGGCCGCGCACGTCGGCGCCCGCGCCGTGCTCTACACGGGCGGTTCGCACAGCCGCCGCAGTCTGGAATCAGCCGGAGTGCCGGTCGTGGACACCCTGGCGGAGGCCGTTCTGACAGCTCGCGAGCTGGCCGAATAGCGACTGGACAGGCCGCTGCACGGACGGCCTGCCGCGTCGCTGGCCAGAGTGTCAAAGTTCCACCCCAAGATTTGTACAGATGCAGCGAATGACGACCTGGGGGTAGGTCGGGATAGCCTTGTACCCGTGATCAGCGCGATATCCATCGGGGGCACTGGAGCCTCCGGCCTGCGCCCGGCGCACGACAGTGCCCGGGCCATCGCTGATCCCCGCCACCGGGACCTTCGGCCGATCTTGGCTCATTCCCTCCCGGTCGGCTCTCTCGACGGCATAGCGTCGATCCCGAACGGATACCCCGCCTCGCGGCGCTATGTCATTCCTTCCTTCACCTACGTCACGCAATGGCGCGCGACAGGAGCCAGAGGACATGCAGACCAAGCTGGACGAAGCAAAGGCCGAGCTGCTCGCACGGGCGGCCCGGGTAGCTGAGCACAGCCCGGCCGGGGGGCTACTTCCGACTGGGTCCGAGCAGGGAGAGCGTCCGGACCGGGACGCGGTCCTCTCCTACCTCCAGCGCTACTACCTGCACACGGCGCCCGAGGACCTCACGGACCGGGACCCGGTCGACGTGTTCGGAGCCGCGCTCTCCCACTACCGACTGGCCGAGAACCGGCCGCAGGGCACCGCGAACGTACGCGTGCACACCCCCACGGTGGAGGAGAACGGCTGGACCTCCAGCCACTCCGTCGTCGAGGTCGTCACCGACGACATGCCCTTCCTCGTGGACTCCGTGACGAACGAGCTGTCCCGCCAGGGCCGCGGCATCCACGTCGTGATCCACCCGCAGGTCGTCGTCCGCCGTGACATCACCGGCAAGCTGATCGAGATCCTCGGTCCCGACTGCGACGCGCACGGCCCCCGCACCGAGCGCCCCCACGACTCCCTCGTCGAGTCCTGGATCCACGTCGAGATCGACCGCGAGACCGACCGCGCCGACCTCAAGCAGATCACCGTCGACCTGCAGCGCGTCCTGTCCGACGTGCGCGAGTCCGTCGAGGACTGGGAGAAGATGCGCGAGGCAGCGCTGCGCATCGCCGACGCCCTGCCCGACGAGCCCACCGCCCCGGACCTGCGCGAGTACGAGCTCGAAGAGGCCCGTGAGCTGCTGCGCTGGCTCGCCGACGACCACTTCACCTTCCTCGGCTACCGCGAGTACAACCTCGTCGACGGCGACTCCCTGGCCGCCGTGCCCGGCACCGGCCTCGGCATCCTGCGCTCCGACCCGCACCACAGCGGCAAGGAGGACGGCCACCCGGTCTCGCCGTCCTTCAACCGGCTGCCGGCCGACGCCCGCGCCAAGGCCCGCGAGCACCGCCTGCTGGTGCTGACCAAGGCCAACAGCCGCTCCACCGTGCACCGCCCCTCGTACCTCGACTACGTGGGCGTCAAGAAGTTCGACGCCGACGGCAACGTCGTCGGCGAGCGCCGCTTCCTCGGCCTGTTCTCCTCCGCCGCGTACACCGAGTCCGTGCGCCGCGTGCCGGTCATCCGCCGCAAGGTCGCCGAGGTCCTGGAGCGGGCCGGCTTCTCGCCCGCCAGCCACGACGGCCGCGACCTGACGCAGATCCTGGAGACCTACCCGCGCGACGAGCTGTTCCAGACCCCGGTCGACCAGCTCCAGTCCATCGTCACCTCCGTCCTCTACCTCCAGGAACGCCGCCGGCTGCGGCTGTACCTGCGCCAGGACGAATACGGGCGCTACTACTCGGCGCTGGTCTACCTGCCGCGCGACCGCTTCACCACCGGTGTGCGGCTGCGCCTGATGGACATCCTGCGCGAGGAGCTCGGCGGCACCAGCGTCGACTTCACCGCCTGGAACACCGAGTCGATCCTCTCCCGCATCCACTTCGTCATCCGTGTCCCGCAGGGCACCGAG
This sequence comes from Streptomyces sp. A0592, assembly GCF_004795115.1. Taxonomy (NCBI): domain Bacteria; kingdom Bacillati; phylum Actinomycetota; class Actinomycetes; order Kitasatosporales; family Streptomycetaceae; genus Streptomyces; species Streptomyces sp. A0592. The sequence goes on along the minus strand of NZ_SSBM01000016.1, from coordinate 156,299 downwards.
CTGCCCGTGCTGACCGACGGCGACGTCGAGCGCATCGAGGGCCGCCTCGTCGAGGCCGCCCGCTCCTGGGCCGACGGCTTCGACCAGGCGCTCAACGCCGAGCTCGGCGAGGAGCGCGCCGCGGAGCTGCTGCGCCACTACGGCAGCGCCTTCTCCGAGGGCTACAAGGCCGACCACTCGCCGCGCGCCGCCGTCGCCGACCTCGTGCACCTGGAGAGGCTGCGCGGCAGCGACAAGGACTTCGCGCTGTCGCTGTACGAGCCCGTCGGCGCCGGCCCCGGCGAACGCCGCTTCAAGATCTACCGCGCCGGTGAGCAGGTCTCCCTGTCCGCAGTCCTGCCGGTCCTCCAGCGCCTCGGCGTCGAGGTCACCGACGAGCGCCCGTACGAGCTGCGCTGCGCAGACCGCACGAACGCGTGGATCTACGACTTCGGTCTGCGGCTCTCGGCGGGCGACCTCGGCGACGACGCCCGCGAGCGCTTCCAGGACGCCTTCGCGGCGGTCTGGAACGGTCAGGCCGAGAACGACAACTTCAACACCCTCGTGCTGAGCGCCGGTCTGACCTGGCGCCAGGCCGTCGTCCTGCGCGCGTACGCCAAGTACATGCGCCAGGCCGGCTCCACCTTCAGCCAGGACTACATGGAGGACACCCTCCGCAACAACGTCCACACCACCCGGCTGCTGGTCTCGCTCTTCGAGGCCCGGATGTCGCCCGTCCGCCAGGCCGCCGGCAGCGAGCTCGTGGACGCCATGCTGGAGGAGCTCGACGGGGCCCTGGACCAGGTCGCCTCGCTCGACGAGGACCGCATCCTGCGGGCCTTCCTCACGCTCATCAAGGCGACCCTGCGCACGAACTTCTTCCAGCTCGACTCCCACGGCGAGCAGCACGCCTACGTGTCGATGAAGTTCGACCCGCAGGCCATCCCGGACCTGCCGGCGCCGCGTCCGGCGTTCGAGATCTGGGTGTACTCCCCGCGCGTCGAGGGCGTCCACCTGCGCTTCGGCAAGGTCGCCCGAGGCGGCCTGCGCTGGTCCGACCGCCGCGAGGACTTCCGTACGGAGATCCTCGGCCTGGTCAAGGCGCAGATGGTCAAGAACACCGTCATCGTGCCGGTCGGCGCCAAGGGCGGCTTCGTCGCCAAGAACCTCCCCGACCCGTCGGTGGACCGCGACGCCTGGCTCGCCGAGGGCATCGCCTCGTACAAGATCTTCATCTCGGCGCTGCTCGACATCACCGACAACATGGTCGCCGGCGAGGTCGTGCCGCCGCGCAGTGTGGTCCGCCACGACGAGGACGACACCTACCTCGTCGTCGCCGCCGACAAGGGCACCGCGACCTTCTCCGACATCGCCAACGGCGTGGCGGAGGCCTACGGCTTCTGGCTCGGCGACGCCTTCGCCTCCGGCGGCTCGGCCGGCTACGACCACAAGGGCATGGGCATCACCGCCCGCGGCGCGTGGGAGTCCGTCAAGCGGCACTTCCGCGAGCTCGGCCACGACACCCAGACCCAGGACTTCACCGTCGTCGGCGTCGGCGACATGTCCGGTGACGTCTTCGGCAACGGCATGCTGCTCTCCGAGCACATCCGCCTGGTGGCCGCCTTCGACCACCGCCACATCTTCATCGACCCGACTCCGGACGCGGCGACCTCGTACGCCGAGCGCCGGCGCCTGTTCGAGCTGCCGCGTTCCTCGTGGGCGGACTACGACACCTCGCTCATCTCGGCGGGCGGCGGCATCCACCCGCGTTCGGCGAAGGCCGTCCCGGTCACCGCGCAGATGCGCGCGGCCCTCGGCATCGAGGCCGGCGTCACCAAGATGACCCCGGCCGAGCTCATGCAGTCGATCCTCAAGGCCCCCGTGGACCTGGTGTGGAACGGCGGCATCGGCACCTACGTCAAGGCGACCTCCGAGACGCACGCCGACGTCGGCGACAAGGCCAACGACGCCATCCGCGTCAACGGCTCCGACGTGCGGGCGCAGGTCATCGGCGAGGGCGGCAACCTGGGCCTGACCCAGCTCGGCCGGATCGAGTTCGCCCGCAGCGGCGCCGGCGGCGAGGGCGGCAAGGTCAACACCGATGCCATCGACAACAGCGCGGGCGTGGACACCTCCGACCACGAGGTGAACATCAAGATCCTGCTCAACGCGGTCGTCGCCGACGGCGACATGACCGTCAAGCAGCGCAACAAGCTGCTCGCGCAGATGACCGACGAGGTCGGCCACCTGGTGCTGCGCAACAACTACGCGCAGAACACCGCGCTGGCCAACGGCTCCGCCCAGGCGCCCAGCCTGCTCCACGCCCAGCAGCGCTTCATGCGCCGCCTGGAGGGCGCCGGACTGCTCAACCGCGAGCTGGAGTTCCTGCCCACCGACCGGCAGATCCGCGAGCTGCTGAACAACGGCAAGGGCCTGACCCAGCCGGAGCTGGCCGTACTGTTCGCGTACACCAAGATCACGACGGCGGACGAGCTCATCGTCACCGAGCTGCCGGACGACCCGTACCTGCGCCGCCTGCTCTTCGCGTACTTCCCGGCGGCCCTGGGAGACAAGTTCTCCGAGCAGATCGACGCGCACGCGCTGCGCCGCGAGATCATCACGACGATCCTGGTCAACGACACCGTCAACACCGGTGGCTCGACCTTCCTGCACCGCCTGCGGGAGGAGACCGGCGCCTCCACGGAGGAGATCGTCCGGGCGCAGCTCGCGGCCCGCGAGATCTTCGGCCTGGCCGACGTGTGGGACGCGGTCGAGGCGCTCGACAACAAGGTGGCCGCGGACGTCCTGACCCGGGTGCGCCTGCACTCGCGGCGCCTGGTCGAGCGCGGTACCCGCTGGCTGCTCAACAACCGGCCTCAGCCGCTCCAGATCACCGAGACCATCGCCTTCTTCGGGGAGCGGGTGGCCCAGGTGTGGGCGGAGCTGCCGAAGCTGGTGCGCGGCGCGGACCTGGAGTGGTACCAGCTGGTCATGGACGAGCTGACCGGCGAGGGCGTGCCGGAGGAGCTGGCGGCGAAGGTCGCCGGGTTCTCCTCGGCCTTCCCGACGCTGGACATCGTCGCGATCGCGGACCGGACGGGCGTGGACCCGCTGGGTGTCGCCGAGGTGTACTACGACCTCGCCGACCGCCTGGACATCACGCAGCTGATGGACCGGATCATCGAGCTGCCGCGGGCCGACCGCTGGCAGTCCATGGCCCGCGCGTCCATCCGCGAGGACCTGTTCGCGGCGCACGCGGCCCTGACCGCGGACGTGCTGTCGGTGGGCAACGGCGCCTCCACTCCCGAGGAGCGCTTCCAGGCGTGGGAGGAGAAGAACGCGGCGATCATCGGGCGGGCCCGGACGACCCTGGAGGAGATCCGGGGCTCGGACGACTTCGACCTGGCGAACCTGTCGGTGGCGATGCGGACGATGCGGTCGCTGCTGCGCGCGCACAGCTGATCGTCTCGGCACAGCCGAACGGGCCGGGCCCGGGACCGAAAGGTCCCGGGCCCGGCCCGTTCGTGTGGTGCCACGGGTGCGGCGCCGTTGCGGGGGCGCTGCCCCCGGGCCCCCGCGCCTCAAACGCCGGCGGGGCTGAAAGAGCGCCTCAAGCGCCGGCGGGGCCGGAGCGGGTCGACTCCTCGTAGGCGGCGCAGACTTCGTCCGCGGGGCCGTCCATGCGCAGGACGCCCGAGTCCAGCCAGAGCGCGCGGTCGCAGGTTTCGCGGACCGTGCTGATGGCGTGGCTGACCAGGAAGACGGTGCCGGCGCGCTCGCGGAGTTCCTCGATGCGGGCCTGGCTGCGCCGCTGGAAGGCCGCGTCGCCCGTGGCCAGTGCCTCGTCGATCATCAGGACGTCGTGGTCCTTGGCGGCCGCGATGGAGAAGCGCAGCCGGGCGCCCATGCCGGAGGAGTACGTCCGCATCGGCAGGGAGATGAAGTCGCCCTTCTCGTTGATGCCGGAGAAGTCGACGATGCCGTCGTAGCGCTCGTGGACCTGCTGGCGGGACATGCCCATCGCGAGGCCGCCGAGGATGACGTTGCGTTCGCCGGTCAGGTCGTTCATCAGGGCGGCGTTCACGCCCAGCAGGGACGGCTGGCCGTGCGAGAAGATCCGGCCGCGGGCCACCGGCTGGAGGCCGGCGACAGCCTTGAGGAGGGTGGACTTGCCCGAGCCGTTGGAGCCGATGAGGCCGATGGCCTCGCCCTCGTAGGCGGTGAAGGAGACGCCCTTGACCGCGTGCACCTCGCGCATCCCGGGGGCGGCCCCGCGGGAGAAGAGCCGGCTGAGCGCCGCCGTGGCGCCGCCCTTGCGGGCGCCGGTGCCGTGCACCTTGTAGATGACGTGCACCCCGTCCGCGATCACGGTGGGCACTCGGGTGTCGGCCTCCCCGGATTTCCCGGTCTTCGTTTCAGCCACGTCCGTACGCCTCCTCTGCCTTCCAGAAGTAGATGAATCCGCCGACGCCCGCGAGCAGCGCCCAGCCGATGGCCAGCGGCCACACGTGGTGCGGGAGCGCGTGCGCGGGGAAGCTGTCGATCAGCGCGAAGCGCATCAGGTCGATGTAGACGGCCGGGGGGTTGGCCTTGAGCGTCACCAGCACCCAGTGCGGCAGGTCGTTCTTGCCGAGCATCTGGTCGATGGACCACATGACGCCCGAGGAGTACATCCACGTCCGCAGGACGAAGGGCATCAGCTGGCTGACGTCGGGGCTCCTGCTGCCGATGCGGGCCATGACCATGGCGCAGCCGGCGGCGAAGACGGCCGTCAGCAGGAGCGCCGGCAGGGCCAGGAGCCAGGCCGGGCCGGGCCGCTGGCCGAAGGCCAGCAGCAGGACCACCAGGGCGGCCATGGAGACCAGCAGCTGCTGGAAGAGCTGCACGACGGTGGAGATGGGCAGGCTCGCGCGGGGGAAGTGCAGGGCCCGGACCAGGCCGAGGTTGCTGTGGACGGCTCGGGTGCCGGCGTTGACGGAGCTGCTGATGAAGTCCCAGACGAAGATGCCGGTGATCAGGAAGGGCACGTAGTCCGGTACGCCGTGGCTGGCCTTCAGGACGATGCCGAAGATGAAGTAGTAGACCGCCGCGTTGAGCAGCGGGGTCACCAGGTGCCAGACCTGGCCGAGCCGCGCCGTGCTGTATGTGGCCTGCATGCGGGCGGTGGCGTAGGCGCTCACGAAGTGGCGGCGCTGCCAGAGCTGCGCGAGGTAGCGGGGGAGCGTGGGGCGGGCGCCGCTGAGCGTGAGGCCGTGGGCGGCGGCCAGCTGCGCGAGTTCCGCGGAGGTGGCGGGCGCGGTCGTGGTTGCGGTCGCGGTGGTCACAGGTTCGCTTTCGACGTAGGTCGGGACGGGTCCGTATCGTCGCTACGGCGAGGTTATGGCGTGGAGCGATGGAACGCAACCGTATCGTCGTGACGGGGCGCGGCTATGCTCTGTGCATGACCACGGACCCCGCCCCCTCTGCCGCTGCCTCCGCATCCGCCCGCCGTGCTCCCGCCGGTGCCGCTGTCCTGCGCGAGGACGTGACCGAGGCGATCCGCGACGCGGTGCTGGAGGAGCTGGCCGCGGTCGGGTTCTCCCGGATGTCCATCGAGGGCATCGCGCGGCGGGCCGGGGTCGGCAAGACGGCCGTCTACCGGCGCTGGAAGTCCAAGCTGCACCTGGTGCTGGACCTGGTCGGGGCCTTCGCGGTGGACGGCCTGCCGGTGCCGGCGACGGGCTCGCTGTACGGGGACGTACGCGCCCTGCTGGAGGTCATGTCACACGTGCTGAGGCACCCGGTGGCCTCCGCGGTGATCCCCGACCTCCTCGTCGAGGCGTCCCGCAACCCGGAGATCGCGGACGCGGTCCGCGGCGCCCTCCTGGACGGCCAGCACCGCATGGCGCAGGGCATCGTCGCCGACGCCGTCGCCCGGGGCGAACTCCCGGCGGAGATCAGCCCCGACCACGCCCTCGACCTGCTGATCGGGCCGCTCTACTGGCGCCAGGTCATCGTCCGCGACGCGGTCACCCCCGCCCACCTGGACACCCTGGCCCACCAGGTGGTGGCCGGCCTGAAGTCGGCCCCCGGCCCGGCCTGAGCGGATGTCGCGACTCTGTCGCACGAGACCCTTCCGCCCGCCCTGCAACGGGACATACGCGTGACGTACAGCCTCCTGACCGTGGACTCCATCCGCCCCGGGGCCATGGCACTCGCGCTCGCCGGGTGCCTCGGCGTCGCGGTCGGGGACGTGGACGTGGACGTGGCCGATCCTGACGGGGATCCCGACGCGCGGAACTGGGATGCACCCGTTTCGTGCGAACACCGGGCAGTTTTCGGTGATGTCTCCTGGTCGCTGGACATCTACGCCGATGAGAGCGCCACTGATCGGCCGCTGGAGTCGGACCTTGCCGCCGGGTTCGCGAGGGCCGTGGGAACGACGGTCCTGTTTCCTGCTTCGGAGGCGCCGCCCAGTGCCTACTGGGCGGCGACGCCGGAGGGTCTGCTCACCCGGGCCCGGCTCGAACTTTCCGATGACGAACCTCCGCGCTACGCGGTGACCGCCGTCGAAGCACCAGTGGCGCAGCTCCCGCGGGCGACCGTCACGCGCTTCGCCGAGATCGTGCGGGAGCAGCGGCCGGACACCCCTCTTGCCGATGCCTTCGGAAACGCGGTGCAGCGGATGAGCGAGTCGGCTCCGCCGTCGCAGAGGGCCGCCCTCGACGACAGCACCGGCAGCCCCCTGTGGTCGGCGGGGGACAGCCTGGTGGCGTGGGAGAGGGGCATCGTGCAGATGGAATCGGGGTGGGCGCCCTCGGGCTGGTACCCGGCCGAGCTCTATCGCGAGCGGCTCCAGGCACGTGACGCACTCGCGGACCTCGGGAGCCGCCTGCCCGGTGACGCGGCGGTGCTTCTCGGCGAAGCGCTGGAACGGTTGGACAGGCGTTTTGCCGCGGCGACCGAGGAGGATGCGACAGGGGCCCTCCGCAAGGAGCTGTGGGGTGATGCCGCTCCCGACCAGGTGCCGGGCGGATGGTGGTGGCACCGCCGCCCGGACCCCGCGCCCTGGGGGCAGACCTGAATCGGCGCCCTACGGCCAGACGTGTGCCAGGGTCGGTTCCGGCGCGGCGGTCGGGGCCGGGGCCGGCGGGGCGGGGTGGCGGTCCGGGAGCGGGATGATCGCCGGGAACGGGGTCGCCTGGTCCAGGAAGACCCGGCGGACCACGCGCTCCGCCGCGTGGCCGTCGTCGTACGAGCAGAAGCGCGCGCGGAAGGCGGAGCGCAGCTGGGCGGAGCGCGAGCCCTGCCAGTGGCCCGTGGTGAAGATGTCCACCAGCTCGTCCTGGGTGCGGGCGATCGCGCCCGGCGGACACGACCGCAGGTCGAAGTAGGTGCCGCGGGCCGCCTCGTACGCCTCCCAGTCGTCCGCGTGGATCACGATCGGCCGGTCCAGCGCCGCATAGTCGAACATCAGCGACGAGTAGTCCGTGACGAGCGCGTCGGAGGCGAGACACAGCTCCTCCACCGACGGGTGCGCGGAGACGTCCACGAGCCGCGGGTGGGGCTCCCAGGTGCGGTCGGCGTCCGCGTACGTCAGGTGGGTGCGGACCAGCACCGTGAAGCGCGGGCCCAGGTCCTGCAGGAGCCGTTCGAAGTCCAGGTGGTCCGGCCGGCTGCGGCGGTAGTCGCGGTGGGTGGGCGCGTACAGGATCGCCGTCGAGCCCGCCGGGATCCCCAGCCGCTCGCGCAGCTCCAGCACGTCCGTCCGGCTCGCGCGGTGGAAGACGTCGTTGCGCGGGTAGCCGTATTCGAGGGTCGTGTACGAGGACGGGACGGCCTTCTCCCACACGAGTGTGGAGTGCCGGTTCGCGGAGAGCAGGTAGTCCCACTGGTCGGCGCCGCGCAGCAGGCCCGCGAAGTCCGCGGTCGGGGTGGCCGCCGGCCGGTCCTGGAGGTCGAGGCCGACCCGCTTGAGCGGGGTGCCGTGCTGGGTCTGGAGCAGGACCTGGCCGCGCCGCTTGACCAGCGCACGGTCGAAGTTGACGTTCGTGACCAGGTATCCGGCCCGGGCCAGGGCGCTCCAGTACGCCGCCGAACCGGGCCGCAGCGCCACCGTCTGCCGCGGGAGCGTCGCGGCGTGCGCCGGGTCGCAGATCCACGCCGTCCGCATCCGGGGCGCCAGTTCGCGCAGTTTGGCCTCGATCGCCGCCGGATTGCAGGCGTAGCCGCCGTGCCAGTACGCGGAGAAGACCGCGAGCTCCGGGCGCAGCGGCAGCAGCCGCTGGATCCGGTAGTGCAGCCGCAGCGCGGACTCCCGCAGGCCCCGCCCCAGCGCCGCGGCGGCCCGGCCGAGCGCCAGTCCCGCCGAGCGCAGCACCGACAGCAGCCGGTAGCTGCGCCGGGCACCCAGCCGCATCAGCGCGTGCCGGATCCGGTCGGTCCGCGACAGTGAGAGCGGCAGCGAACTGCGGGCGCCCGGGGCGCGGTGGCGGCGCAGCAGGGCGGAGGCCCGGCCGAAGAACTCGGCCCGGCTGGCGCGCGGGAGACGGCGCGCGTCGGCGTACACGGCGCAGAAGTGCTCGGCCATCCGGCGGTGCAGGGTGGGGCGCCAGCGCTCCAGCTCGGGCCGTCCGGCGAGGTGGCCGAAGACCCGGTCGTACTGGTCGAAGATCTCCAGGTGGCGGGGGGTGGAGGTGGTCAGGATCGATCCGGTGCGCCGCTGGCGGTAGTGGACGCAGACCCGGTCCAGGACGGCGACGGACTCCGCGGCCAGCAGCGCCAGGTAGGTCCAGGGGGTGTCCTCGTAGAGCCCCGGCGGGAATTCGAGGCCCTCGCGCTCGATGTACTCCCGGCGGTACGCCTTGTTCCACACCACCATCAGCATGGCGAGCAGCGTGGGGCGGTCGGCGAGCCGGAAGCTGGCCGGCCCCTCCTCGCACAGCCGATGCGAGAGCCGGTTGCGCACCAGTTGCCCGGACCAGTAGGCGCGTGCGTAGTCGTAGACCAGGACGTCGGGGGAGCCGGTGGCCTTGAGCCGGTCGGTGAGGGCCTGCAGGGCGCCCGGGGCGAGGGTGTCGTCGCCGTCGAGGAAGACCACGTAGTCGCCGGTGGCCCGGGCCAGGCCCGCGTTCCGGGCCGGGCCCAGCCCCAGGTTGTGCGCCAGGTGCACCGCGGTCACCCGCGGGTCGCGGGCTGCGTACTCGTCGATGATCGAACCGCAGGCGTCGGGGGAGGCGTCGTCGACGGCGATCAGTTCCAGGTCCGGGTACGACTGCGTCAGGACCGAGTCCAGACTCTCCTGGAGATAGGCCTGGACCTTGTACGCGGGCACGATGACGCTGAACCGGGGCACGGGACATCCAGGGGTCGGCGCGGGCATATGGCCCAGGAACCCCCGGCGTGGCGATCGGGTTACGCAGCGTGTGGCATTCGGGTTACGGAGCGTCAACACCCCGCGGGAGGCGAGGGCTATTTGACCGCGCCGGCCATCACCCCCGTGACGAACTGCCGCTGGAAGGCGAAGAAGACGACGAGCGGGACGACCATCGACAGGAACGCGCCGGGCGCCAGCACGTCGATGTTGTTCCCGAACTGCCGTACCTGCTGCTGGAGCGCGACCGTGATCGGCGGGTTGGCCGAGTCGGCGAAGACCAGTGCCACCAGCATGTCGTTCCACACCCACAGGAACTGGAAGATGCCGAGCGAGGCGATCGCCGGGCCGCCCAGCGGCAGCACCACCCGTGTGAACAGCCGCAGTTCACCCGCGCCGTCGAGGCGGGCCGCCTCCAGCAGCTCGCGCGGGATCTCCGCGAAGAAGTTGCGCAGCAGGAACACCGCGAAGGGCAGCCCGAAGGCGGTGTGGAAGAGCACCACGCCGGCCGTGGTCTCGAACAGCCCGATGGTGCCGAAGAGTTCCGACACCGGGATCAGCGCCACCTGCACGGGCACGACCAGGAGTCCGACGACGACGAGGAAGAGCCAGTCCCGGCCGGGGAACTCCAGCCAGGCGAAGGCGTATCCGGCGAGCGAGCCGAGGACCAGCACGAGGAGGGTGGCCGGCACCGCGATCGCGAAGGTGTTCAGCAGCGAGGAGGTGATCGTGTCGTTGGCGAGCAGCCGCTCGTAGTTGTCGGCGGTCAGCCGCGACGGCGCGCCGAACACCTGCCACCAGCCGCCGTCGTTCAGGTCGGTCGGGGAGACGAGGGAGGACACGAGCAGCCCCAGGGTGGGCAGCAGCCAGAACAGCGCCGCCACGACCAGGAAGACGCGCACGGCCCCGCCGGCCAGCCGGCCGGCGGCCCGCCCCGCCAGACTGCCCGCGGAGCGCCCGGCCCGTGCCGCCGGCCGTGTGGCCGGTGGCGCTTCGGTACGGGTCATCGGGCCCCCTCCTTCCGCAGACGGCGGATGTTCACGAGCATCACCGGAATCACCAGCAACAGCAGCAGCACGGCGATGGCGCTGCCCAGGCCCGGATCGGCGTCGGTGCCGAAGGAGGTCCGGTACAGCTGGAGCGCGAGCACGTTCGCGTCGTCCTGTACCGCGCCCGGTGCGATCACGAAGACCAGGTCGAAGATCTTCATGACGTTGATGACGAGGGTGACGAGCACGACCGCCAGCAGGGGCGCCAGCAGCGGGACGGTGATCCGCCGGAACACCTGCCACTCGTTCGCCCCGTCCACCCGCGCCGCCTCCAGCAGCTCCCGCGGTACGGCGGCCAGCCCGGCCCCGATCAGCACCATCGCGAAACCGGCCCACATCCACACGTACGCCCCGATGACCGCCGGGGTGACCAGCGCCGGGCCGAGCCACTCCACCCCGCCGTACGCCTCCCGGAAGTTGGCCGCGGGCAGCCGCAGCAGCGCGCCGTCGGCCTTCGCGGACAGCGTGAAGGTGCCGTCGGCGCGGGCCGTCGCCGCATCGACCACCCGGCCGTCCTTGACCGCCTCGATCCGCATCCCGGAGAAGCCCTGCTCGCTTCTGTCGACCACGTTCGTCGCGCCGCCCCCGCCCCGGGTGAAGTCCTGCCAGACGGTGCCGGTGACCTTCCCCGCCTCCGCGGCCGGGGTGCCCGCCGTACGGGTCCCCTCGGGCAGCGCCTCCGGGGCCACACCCACCAGCGGGAGCAGTACCGGGCTGCCCGCGCGCACCGGCTCGCGGGTCACGAAGGCGCCCCCGCCCGCGTCCGCCAGCGGCGAGTCACGGCCCGGACGGGCCTTGGGGAAGGCCGAGGACTGCGCGAAGGTGTCGTGGACGCCGACCCAGACGGCGTTGGCGACGCCCCGGTCGGGGTCGTGGTCGTAGACGAGCCGGAAGATGATCCCCGCGGCCAGCATCGAGATCGCCATCGGCATGAACACCAGCAGCTTGAACGCCGTTCCCCAGCGGACCCGTTCGGTCAGGACCGCGAAGATCAGCCCGAGGGCGGTGGCCGTGGCCGGGGCGAGCACCACCCACACCGCCGTGTTCGTCAGGGCGGTGCGGATGGCGTCGTCGGCGAAGATCTCCCGGTAGTTGCCGCCGCCGACGAACACGGCGCCGGAACGGTCGAAGAAGCTGCGGTAGAGGGAGTAGCCGATCGGCTGCACGACGAGCGCGCCGAGCAGCACGAGGGCCGGCAGGAGGAACGCCGCCGCCACCAGGCGGCGGCGCCGGGCCTCGGCGGACAGACCGTGCGCGGCGGGGGCCGTCACGGGATCAGTTCCCGTAGGCCCTGGCCGCGTCCGCCTCCAGTTTCGCCTGGGTGCCCGCCACGTCGGAGGGGTTCGCCAGGAAGTCCTGCAGCGCCTTCCACTCGCCCGCGCCCGGCGTCCCGCCGAACGCCGCCGGTGCCTGGTCCGACATGTCGAAGCGGAAGTCGTCGCCCGCCGCGATCAGCGCCTTGGCGATGCCGCGCTGGATGTCGTTGGGGTAGGACGCCGGGTCGACCGCCTTGTTCGGGGAGACGAAGCCGCCCTCGCGGGCCTGGATCTGCGCCGCGTCCGCCGACGCCAGGAACGTCAGCAGCGCCTGCGCGCCCTTCGAGGGCTTCAGCGCGACGGCCACGTCACCGCCCGAGACCACCGGCGCCTTCGCGCCGACCGCCGGGAAGGGGAACACCAGGGCGTCCTCGCCGATCTTCGCCTCGGTCTGGCCGATGTTCACCGCGACGAAGTCGCCCTCGAAAACCATCGCGGCCGCCGGCCGGTCACCGCCCGTGAAGGTCTGCGTCACCGACTTCGGGAACTCGGTGGCCAGCGCCCCGCTCGTGCCGCCCGCCAGGAAGTCCTTGCGCCCGAACAGCTCGCCGAGCGTGGTCAGGGCCTGTTTGACGCTGTCGTCCGTCCACTTGATCTCGTGCTTGGCCAGCTGGTCGTACTTCTCCGGGCCCGCCTGCGAGAGGTAGATGTTCTCGAACCAGTCCGTGAGGGTCCAGCCGTCCGCGCCCGCGACCGAGACCGCCGGGGTGCCCGACGCCGACAGGGTGTCCGCCGCGGTGATCAGTTCCTTCCAGGTCTTCGGCGGCTTGACGCCCGCCGCCTCGAAGGCCTTCGCGTTGTACCAGATCAGCGACTTGTTGGCGGCCTTGTAGTAGACGCCGTACTGGGTGCCGCCGACCGCGCCCAGCGACTTCCAGCCCGCCGAGTAGTTCTTGTCCAGCTGCGCCTGTGCCTCCGGTCCCACCGGCTGCGCCCACTTGTTCTCCACCGCCGAGACCAGCGCCCCGACCTGCGGCAGCAGCGCGACGTCCGGCGGAGCCCCGCCGGCGATCTTCGTGCCGAGGAAGGTGACGATCGGGTCCTGGGCAGGGACGAAGGTGACGGAAGCCCCCGTCCGCTTCTCGAACTCCTTGAGGACCTTGGTGAAGTTCTCCTGCTCGGGGCCCGTCCAGACCGCCGCGACCTGGAGTTTCTCGCCGTCCAGCCGCGGTAACTCCACCCCGGGCGAGGCCGTGCCGCCCTGCGGCGGCGCCGCCTCCTTGTCCGCGTCGCCCCCGCACGCGGTGAGCGCGAGCGCGCCCGCCGCGGCCAGTGCCGCCCACCTGAGATGCGTACGGCCCGTTCCGTGCTTGCGCATGGCTCTGCCCCCGATACCCGTGGTGTGTCCCGGACCACAAGGTCTACGCCGACCCGCGCGGCCCCGCAATACCGCGTCACCGGGACGGGTGCCGGACCCGGTCGCCGGGTCAGGGCGCCGGCGGGAACAGCACGGGGATCGCCGAGACCAGGTGCGCGGCCCGGTCCAGGGCGCTGGCCAGCAGCGCGAGGTCGGTCGGGCCGTTGCCCAGCTCGCGCACCGGCCGGCGGGCCGGCGGATCGCCCATCCGCTCCCACTCCACCGGGACCACCGTCGGCCGCAGGGTGGCCGTCCGGGGGATCCGCCCGGTGACCCGGCCCGCCTGGAAGGGGACCGTACGGCCGTCCGCGAAGCGGAGGACGCCGCGGCCGGGCCCCGGCTGGTCCGGTGCTTCGAGCTCCACCCGCAGGGCCGCCATCCGGGCCGGGCCGGTGTCGGCCGTGCGGTCCGGGCGGGAGGTGCTCGCCACCAGGTGCACGCCGAGCCGGGCGCCGTCACGGGCCACCGCCTCCAGCGCCCGCACCACCGAGCCGGCGGCAGGCCGGCCCGCACTGCCCAGCCCCGGCGCGACCAGCGCGTCGAGGTCGTCCACCAGCACCACCAGACGGGGCAGCGGGCTCGGCCCGACCGGATCCGTACGGGTGGCCGAGGCGCGCAGCCGCAGCGTTCCCGTCCGTACGGGGTCGCCGGCGCCCGGCGACCCGGCGGACGGGCCGCCGTCGCCGCGGACCTCGCCGGGGGCGGGCCGGCGGGGCGCCACCATCCGGCCGGACACCTCGCGCTGCGCGTGCCACTCGGCGAAGTGGACGCCGTCCAGCAGCTCGGCGCGCCGCTTGAGCTCCGCGCCCAGCGCCTGCGCGAACTCCCGCATGCGCAGCGGGTCGGAGGCGACCAGGTGGGCGGAGACGTGCGGGAGTTCGGTACAGGGCAGCAGTCCGTCGCCGCGCTCGCCGCCGGCCCCGTCGAGGAGGACCAGCCCGAGCCGGTCCGGCCGGGCGCCCGAGGACAGCGACGCGGCCACCGACCGGAGCAGCTCGGTCCGCCCGCTGCCGGCGGGCCCTTCCACGATCAGGTGCGGGCCGTCGTGGACGAGTTCGGTGCCGACGGGACCGCGCCGCCCGCTGCCCAGCACGATCTCGGCCAGGCCGCCCTGGCCCTGTCCCTGGTCGGTGGCGGCCGCCCAACGGGCCATCAGGGAGGCCGGGGTGGCCCGGGCCAGCCCCAGCTCGTCCAGCAGGCGTGCCGTGGCGGGCAGCGTGGCGGCCGTTCGGCGGCTCGGACCGTCGGCCCCGCCGTCGGTGGGCCGCAGGGGTGCCAGGGCCCGGGCGAACCGCTCGGCCCAGGCGGGGGAGACGGCGTCGGAGACGGCGGTGCCACCGGACGGGACCGGCCGGCCGCCCTGGATCTCGAAGGTCCGTACGGCCGTGGCCACGTCCCCGCTGAGCAGGGCGACCGCACCGCAGTCGCGGAAAGCGGAGGTGCCCGCGCAGGCGGACTCGTAGGTGTCGGTGACCGGGGAGGCGGGGGTGGCGGCCGGGGCCTCGGCGAGCGCCAGGACGTGGATCCCGGCGGCCGGGCCGTGCGAGGCGAGCCGGCCGGTGATGTCGCGCAGTGCGCCGGTGCCGGGGTCGCCGTCGAGGACGAGGAGCGTGTACGGGCCCGCGTAGGCGTCGGCCGTCTCCCGGATCCGGTCGGGAGAGGCGCTCGCCCAGTGCGTGCCCAGCGGGCCGTCGTCGAGGCGCCGGGTCAGCTCGGCCGTGCGGGCGGCCGCCTGGTCGCGGTCGAACGCGAGGAGCAGGCGGCAGTCCTGGCCGTGTGCGGGCCGCACGTGGGGCAGCCAGCCCAGCCAGCCCCAGTCGCGCCGCCGGTCGGCGAGCGGACGGGCCCGGTCGGCGCAGACGAGGACGATCTCCAGTTGCCCCGGTGCGTGCAGCGCGGCGAGCTGCGCGACCACCCAGCGGGCGGCCCCGGACAGCCGGGCCCGCGGGCCGGCCAGCCCGAGGGCGCCGACGGCGGGCAGGGACACCCGGCTCCCGGCGCCGAGCCCGACCTCCAGCAGCGCGCTGCCGGCGGCCCGCCCGGAGGTACGGGACCACAGGCGCCCGGTGGGCCCCATCGCGGCCAGCAGCAGCGCGGCCGGGTCGTCGGGGTGCGGCGGGGTGGCGGCGACGACGGCCTCCGGAGCGGCCTCGGCGACGTCCTCCCCGCGCACCCACTTGCGGGCCCACGCGCCGAGGCCCTTGCGGCGGCCGGATCCGGGCCGGGACCCGTCCGGCCCGGCCGCGCCGGGACCGTCGGCGGAGTCGGGCGTACCCGGGTGGGCGGCGCCGACCGCGCCGGCCGGTCCGTACGGTCCGGCGGTGTCCGCGCCGGTGCCGGAGGCGCCCGGTACGGGGCCGGGCGCCTGCGGCACGTGCGATGCGTGCGCCCGGGCGCCGGGGCCGGCCGGGCCGCGGGCGCCCGCGGCGCTCCCGGGGGTGTCGGGGAAGGCCCCCGCGGGGCCGTCGGGGTCGTGGGAACCGGTGGGGCCGTCGGAGCCGGTGGGCGCGGCGAGGGACAGGTGGCCCTCCTGGTCCGGGGTCACGCGCAGCGCGGGCGCGCTCGCGGGCGCCAGCCGCAGGGTGGACTCGCCGACCTGCAGCAGGGCTCCCGGGGGCAGGGCGACCGGCCGGCTCCCGACCGGGGATCCGTCGAGGATGGTGCCGTTCGTCGAGTCCAGGTCGGCCACGGCGACCCGGCCGTCGCCGAGCACCGTGACCGTGCAGTGCATCCGGGACACGTCGGGGTCGTCCAGCGGGACGTCGGCGTCGGAGGACCGGCCGATCCGGATCTGCCCGCCGTGCAGCAGGTGCACCCCGCCCGCGTCGGGACCGGCCACGACGTGCAGCTGGGGTGCGCCGAGGCCGTCCTCGGGCAGTACGTCCGGCATCGGGGAGTGCAGCGCCAGCACCGCGCCGTCCACCAGCGGCGGCTCGCCCAGCACCCGCCGCTGGAGGTCGAGGCGCTCGGTTCCCGCGTACAGCACGACCGTGCCCCCGGTGTCGGGGCCGCCGACGGTGGCCGCGAGCCCGGAGGCGACCGCGGCGAGCGCGGTGCCGGCGGGCGCGGTGACGAGCACGTCACAGCTCGCGGGGGCGGTCGCGGTCTGGTGGCCGCTGCGCGACCCGAGGACGGTCAGCCGGATCTGCATCGCCGTCAGCGGTCCCTTCTGCGCGGTGCGCGGTGTGTGCGCCCGGCAGGGGAACCGTCGTGACATGCGTGCCCGATCGCCCCCGCCCGGCACGGACGCGTCGTCCGGTCAGGTCTGCCCGGAAGGCGGGGCTCCCGTCCCGTGCCGTTCCGTACGGGTGCATCCTCGCACCTGTCGCGGACAACACGCCCGACACCCGGCAATAAATGATCTTGATCTGTTGCGGGCCGGGCAAGGGCCCGATCGAATCCGGACCGCGAGTGGGGGAAAGAGGGGGAAAATCGCCTCCGGCATACCCCGAAAACGTCACCCTCCGTACATATGTGCGGCAACCAACCTCCGCAGACCGGCGTCTTCCGGGGGGACACCCCCTAGAGTGGGCCGGAAAACCACTCGACGGATCGACCACAGCAGACGACAGCAGGGGAGCGCGAGACGTGCGGCCAGTCGGCAGTAAATACCTGCTCGAGGAGCCGCTCGGGCGCGGCGCCACGGGCACTGTCTGGCGTGCCCGCCAGAGGGAGACCGCCGGCGCCGAGGCGGCCGTCGCAGGGCAGCCCGGCGAGACCGTGGCCATCAAGGTCCTCAAGGAGGAGCTGGCCCAGGACGCCGACATCGTCATGCGCTTCCTGCGGGAGCGCTCGGTCCTGCTGCGCCTGACCCACCCCAACATCGTGCGCACCCGCGACCTCGTCGTCGAGGGCGACCTGCTCGCCCTGGTCATGGACCTCATCGAGGGCCCGGACCTGCACCGGTACCTGCGCCAGAACGGCCCCTTCACGCCCGTCGCCGCGAGCCTGCTGACCGCCCAGATCGCGGACGCGCTCGCCGCCAGCCACGCCGACGGCGTGGTACACCGCGACCTCAAGCCGGCCAACGTGCTGCTCGACGAGCGCGGCGGGCAGATGAAGCCGATGCTCACCGACTTCGGCATCGCCCGTCTCGCGGACTCCCCGGGCCTGACCCGCACGCACGAGTTCGTCGGCACCCCTGCCTACGTCGCCCCCGAGTCCGCCGAGGGTCGCCCGCAGACCTCCGCCGTCGACATCTACGGCGCCGGCATCCTGCTCTACGAGCTGCTCACCGGCCGCCCGCCGTTCGCCGGGGGCACCGCGCTCGAAGTGCTCCACCGCCACCTCAGCGAGGAGCCGCAGCGCCCCTCGACCGTGCCCGAGCCGCTGTGGACGGTCATCGAGCGCTGCCTGCGCAAGGAGCCGAACGAGCGTCCCAGCGCCGTGAGCCTGGCCCGCGGCCTGCGCGTGGTCGCCGCCGGCATCGGCGTGCACTCCACGGCCGCCGAGGTGGAGGCCGCGCTCGGCGTGGGCGCCCTCCTCGCGCCGGACCCCTCGCCGGCTCCGGTCCCCGAGACCCCCGGCGCCGCCGACCCCACCCAGGTGCTGCCGTCCGGGGCGGGCTCCCCGATGGGCGCCTACGACCCGAACGCCATGACCAGCGTCATGCCGCCGGTCGGCGCCGCCGACGCCACCTCGGTGCTGCCCACGGGGTCTCCCCGGCCCGGAACTGCAGGCCCCGGGGCCGACCCGACCTCGGTCATGCCTCCCGTGCAGCAGCCGGACGCGCCCCACCCGTGGCAGACGCAGATGGCGGCCGCCCGCGACCGCAACGAGCAGACGCAGATCCAGTACCTCGACCCCGAGGACGACCCGCTGCGCCGCCGTCCGCAGCGCCAGGCGCCCCCGCCGCCGCAGCACCGGCCCCAGCAGCCTCCGCAGTACCGGCAGGGTCCGCCGCAGCAGCAGTACCAGCAGCCGCAGCAGCCCCAGTACCGCCAGCAGCAGCAGCCTCCGCCGCAGCAGTACGCGCCGCCCCCGCCGCCGCAGCACTACCAGCCGCAGCAGCGCCAGCCCCAGCAGTACCAGCAGCCGCAGCAGCCCCCGCAGCAGCCGCAGTACCGCCAGCCGCAGCAGCCCCAGCAGGCCCCGCCGCAGCCCCCGGCCCCCCGGGAGCCGCGCGAGCCGCGCCGCCGCAGCGCCAACCCGGTGCGGATCCCCGGCCTGGGCTGCCTCAAGGGCTGCCTCGTGCTGATCCTGGTCTTCTTCGTGGCGGGCTGGCTGATCTGGGAGCTGACCCCGCTCCAGGAGTGGGTCGGCACCGGCAAGGGATGGTGGGACCAGGTGTGGAGCTGGGGCACCGGAGTCGTCGACTGGGTCACCACGATCGGGGACTCGGCGAGCTCGGGCTCCTCGGGTTCCGGCTCCGGCACCCCCTGAGTCGGTGCCCGTAGCGCCGACTTCGTGGATTTGTCGACATCCGGGGCGTGATTTCGCCCGCAGAAGTGAAGGTCGTCGCGAATCGGGCCCCCTGCTGGCCTCCGAAGCCCATCGGGCCGCGTAGCTTTGGGGCGTACGCCAGCCACTGAGGGAGCAGTCGTGGCACGGAAAATCGGCAGCCGGTACACCGCGCACCAGATCCTGGGGCGCGGCAGCGCGGGCACGGTGTGGCTGGGCGAGGGGCCTGACGGGCCCGTCGCCGTCAAACTCCTGCGCGAGGACCTCGCGTCGGACCAGGAACTGGTCGGACGCTTCGTCCAGGAGCGCAGCGCCCTGCTCGGCCTGGAGCATCCGCACGTCGTCTCCGTCCGCGACCTCGTGGTGGACGGCAACGACCTCGCCCTCGTCATGGACCTCGTACGCGGTACGGACCTGCGAACCCGGCTCGACCGCGAGCGCAGGCTGGCCCCCGAGGCGGCCGTGGCGATCGTCGCGGACGTCGCCGACGCGCTGGCCGCGGCGCACGCCGCCGGCGTCGTCCACCGGGACGTCAAGCCGGAGAACGTCCTGCTGGACATGCAGGGCCCGCTCGGCCCCGGCGGCTCGCACCCCGCCCTGCTGACCGACTTCGGCGTCGCCAAGCTGATCGACTCCCCCCGGCGGGCCTCCGCGGGCCGGGCCACCGCCCCGACGACCCGGATCATCGGCACCCCGGACTACCTGGCACCGGAGATCGTGGAGGGCCTGCCCCCGCGTGCGGCCGTGGACATATACGCCCTCGCCACGGTCCTGTACGAGCTGCTGGCCGGGTTCACGCCCTTCGGCGGGGGCCACCCGGGCGCGGTCCTGCGGCGGCACGTGACGGAGACGGTCGTGCCGCTGCCGGGGATCCCGGACGAGCTGTGGCAGCTGATCGTGCAGTGCCTGGCCAAGGCCCCGGCCTCGCGGCTGCGGGCCTCGGAGCTGTCGGTCCGGCTGCGGGACCTGCTGCCGATGCTGGCCGGGATGCCGCCGCTGGACGTGGACGAGCCCGACGACGCGGAGCCGGAGCCCGCGGTCTCCGAGGAGCCCTCCGCCGACCCGGTGCGGCGGCGCAGTGTGGTCCCGCTGGTGCCGGGGTCGGCGACCGACTCCAACCGGGACACCCACACCTCGATGCGGGTGCCCGGGCCGGACGAGCTGGCGGGCGGGGCGCTGGGCACGGCCCGCGTGCCGCGCCCGGCCGGCGGGCACCGGCCCGGCTCGGCCCGGCACCGCGCCGAGGCCGCGCGCAAGCGGCGCCTGACCCTGTCGGCGGTCGCCGTGGTCCTGGCCGCCGCCGTCGGACTGGGCACGTGGCTGGCCTTCTCCGGGGGCGACGAGCCGCAGCCCCGCCAGGACAACAAGCAGTCGGGCCCGCGGCACCCGTAGCCGTCCGCAGTGCCGCAGCCGGGGGCGCCGCCCCCGGACCCCCGCGCCTCAAACGCCGGCGGGGCTGGATCTCCCAGCCCGTCCGGCGTCTGAGCGGGGGGCACCTCCCAGCGGTAGCCGGCGGAGGGTCCGGGCGGAGCCCCGGAAAGCCCCGCCCGAACCATGCCGCCCCGCCCGGGAGGGCCTACGCCGGGACCAGTTCCGGGTGCCAGCGCCGCGCAACGGCCGGGTGGGCGCGGACCCAGCCCTTCAGCTCGTTGCGGCCGTACTCGGCGTGCAGCGGGTTCGACGCGTCGTGCGCGACCCCGGGCGCCGAGCGCAGGTAGTCGCCCGGCACGGTCTCCACCACCGCGTCCAGCCGCGGGTTGTAGAAGAACGGCACCGAGAACCGCTCCACCGCCCCGGGCGGGCTGACCACCCGATGGTCGGTCGCCGTCAGGTACCCCTCGGTCGCGATCTCCAGCAGCTCGCCCAGGTTCACCACGAAGGCCCCCGGCATCGGCGGCACGTCCACGTAGCCGCCGTCCTGAACCACCTGCAGGCCGCCCACCGAGTCCTGCAGCAGGAGCGTGAGGAAGCCGTAGTCCTTGTGTGCCCCGACCCCCTGGTCGGTGCCGGACGGGGCCGATCCGGGGTAGCGGATCAGCTTGGTGTGCAGGTGGGGGCGGTCGGCGAAGGCCTCGTCGAAGAAGTCCGACGGGGCGCCGATCGAGACCAGGAGCTCCTGGAGCAGCCGGTGCGCCACCGCGGCCAGGCGGGCCTGCCAGTCCAGAACCACGGTGCGCAGCTCGGGGAGGGCGGCGGGCCACTGGTTCGGGCCCTCCAGCCACAGGTACGGCGGGTCGTCCGGCCCCACCACCGGCGCCGGCCGCTCCGCGCCCACGTCCAGCTGGTCGCGCCAGTCCGAGGCCCCGCCGGTCAGCTCGTGCCCGATCCGGGTGTAGCCGCGGAAGTGCGGGGAGTTCAGGTTGCTCACGGCGAGCCGGTCGGCTTCCGGGAGGGAGAAGAAGGTCCGGGTGACCTCCAGGATGCGGGCGCTCTCGGCGGCGGTCACGCCGTGCCCGGTCAGGTGCAGGAAACCGGTGTCCCTGGCTGCTGCGTGCAGCTTCTTCAGGAATTCGGCCCGCTGGGCCGGGTCGTCGGCCTGGGAGAGGTCCAGGACGGGGAGAGAGTGCGCGGACGGCATGACGGCTCCGTTTCGGATGTCACGGGGTCCTGTTCCCCAGAGGTGGCGGGGGCAGCGGGTGGGGCGGGGCCGCCGGCAGGGATGGTGCCGGGACCGCTGGGGCCGCGTACAGGACCAAGTCGGATCGGGGTGGATCAGGCTTGGGTTCGGTCCGGCGGCTGACAGCTCGTCGTCGTGACGCGCATGTAGTCCACATGGCGGCGCTTGACGAGGAGAACGGTCATACGGTGAGCGTACGCCCGTGCGAGGCATCATCAGAACGGGTGATCCGGCCTGCCCGGACGGGCTTGGCCGCGGACCGGCTACGCTGGACCCGTGGCAGTCGTCGATGTTTCCGAAGAGCTGAAGTCCCTCTCCTCGACCATGGGGTCGATCGAGGCCGTCCTGGACCTCGACAAGCTGAGGGCAGATATCGCCGTGCTCGAGGAGCAGGCCGCCGCGCCGTCCCTGTGGGACGACCCGGACGCCGCCCAGAAGATCACGAGCAAGCTTTCGCACCTCCAGGCCGAGGTCCGCAAGACCGAGACCCTGCGCGGGCGCATCGACGACCTCGGGGTGCTGTTCGAGCTCGCCCAGGAGATGGACGACGCCGACACCCTCGCCGAGGCCGAGGCCGAGCTGACGTCCGTGCGCAAGGCGCTGGACGAGATGGAGGTCCGGACCCTGCTCTCCGGCGAGTACGCCGAGCGCGAGGCCCTGGTCAACATCCGTGCCGAGGCCGGCGGCGTCGACGCCTCCGACTTCGCCGAGCGCCTCCAGCGCATGTACCTGCGCTGGGCCGAGCGCCACGGCTACTCCACCGAGATCTACGAGACCTCGTACGCGGAAGAGGCCGGCATCAAGTCGACCACCTTCGTCGTCAAGGCCCCGTACGCCTACGGCACCCTCTCCGTCGAGCAGGGCACGCACCGCCTCGTGCGCATCTCGCCCTTCGACAACCAGGGCCGCCGCCAGACCTCCTTCGCGGGCGTCGAGGTCCTCCCGGTCGTCGAGACCAGCGACCACGTCGAGATCGACGAGTCCGAGCTGCGCGTCGACGTCTACCGCGCCTCCGGCCCCGGCGGCCAGGGCGTCAACACCACCGACTCGGCGGTGCGCATCACGCACATCCCGACCGGCATCGTCGTCTCCTGCCAGAACGAGCGCTCGCAGATCCAGAACAAGGCCAGCGCGATGAACGTCCTCCAGGCCAAGCTGCTCGAGCGGCGCCGCCAGGAGGAGAAGGACAAGATGGACGCCCTCAAGGACGGCGGCAGCTCCTGGGGCAACCAGATGCGCTCCTACGTCCTGCACCCGTACCAGATGGTCAAGGACCTGCGCACGGAGTTCGAGGTCGGCAACCCGCAAGCGGTGCTCGACGGCGAGATCGACGGCTTCCTGGAGGCCGGAATCCGCTGGCGCAAGCAGCAGGAGCAGACCGCGTAGGACGCTCCGCGGCGCACGGGGCACACCGGCGCCCGGGCACGTCCGGCGCACGAACGGAACACGGGAAGGGCCCGGACACCACGAGGTGTCCGGGCCCTTCCGCTGTTGTATGTGATCGGTACGCGGCGCGGGCACCGACGAGTACCGGCGCCTGGGTCCCGCCCGGACAGCGCCTTCTAGGCGGTCTGCTGGGCCACCAGCACCAGAGCTGCCACGAGGACCACCATGAGCACGATGAGAGCCACGGGGTTCAGGCCGGAGAAGGGGCCCTCCTGCTGGAGGCGCTCCCGGTTCGCCCGGCACACCGGGCAGCGGCCCTGGCTGACGGGTGCGGCGCAGTTCGCGCACACGAGCCGGTCATATGTCATGCGCTCCTCCTCTCGTCCCCTCGGTCTTCCTTCTTGCCTAACGGCAAGGGGAACCGGAGCGTTCCCCCTACCACTGTGCCAGCTTCGCCGACATTCGGCGCGGCCCGTCCGGGCAATCGCGGTCCGGACCCTCCCGGACCAGGGGATAAAGCGGACAACTCCGGTTGCCGGGTCCACACCTCGCGCCCGTTCGCGTATGGTCACGCACACCTACTCCCGGCGACCGTGGTGCACCCGTGATCCGATTCGACAGCGTCTCCAAGTCCTACCCGAAGCAGAGCCGTCCCGCACTCAGAGAAGTCTCCCTCGACATCGCGAAGGGCGAGTTCGTCTTCCTGGTCGGCTCGTCCGGCTCCGGCAAGTCCACGTTCCTGCGCCTGATCCTGCGCGAGGAGCGGGCGAGCCACGGCCAGGTGCACGTCCTGGGCAAGGACCTCGCCAAGCTCTCCAACTGGAAGGTCCCGCAGATGCGGCGCCAGCTGGGGACCGTCTTCCAGGACTTCCGCCTGCTGCCCAACAAGACGGTGGCCGAGAACGTGGCCTTCGCCCAGGAGGTCATCGGCAAGCCCAGGGGCGAGATCCGCAAGGCCGTCCCGCAGGTCCTCGAACTCGTCGGCCTGGGCGGCAAGGAAGAGCGCATGCCCGGCGAGCTCTCCGGCGGTGAGCAGCAGCGCGTGGCCATCGCCCGCGCCTTCGTCAACCGGCCCGCGCTGCTGATCGCGGACGAGCCCACCGGCAACCTCGACCCCCAGACCTCCGTCGGGATCATGAAGCTGCTGGACCGGATCAACCGGACCGGCACCACCGTGATCATGGCGACGCACGACCAGCAGATCGTCGACCAGATGCGCAAGCGCGTCATCGAACTCGAACAGG
This sequence comes from Streptomyces sp. A0592, assembly GCF_004795115.1. Lineage (NCBI taxonomy): Bacteria > Bacillati > Actinomycetota > Actinomycetes > Kitasatosporales > Streptomycetaceae > Streptomyces > Streptomyces sp. A0592. Next base: position 132,599 of record NZ_SSBM01000016.1, on the reverse strand, counting down.
GCCGACTCGTGCGCGACCAGTCGCGCGGCGTCTACGGCTACCAGCACTGAAAGGCCCCCCAGAGTCATGCGCGCCCAGTTCGTCATGTCCGAGATCGGCGTCGGCCTCCGCCGCAATCTCACCATGACCTTCGCGGTCATCATCTCGGTGGCCCTGTCACTGGCCCTGTTCGGCGGCTCCCTGCTCATGAGCGAGCAGGTGGGCAGGATGAAGGGCTTCTGGTACGACAAGGCCAACGTCTCGATCTACCTCTGCAACAAGCAGGACGCCCAGGAGGCCGGCGAGGCCGCCGCCAACAGTGCGGGGGGCGGCGCGGGAGGCGTGGCCACCTGCCGCAAGGGCGCCGTGACCGAAGAGCAGAAGAAGCAGATCGAGTCCGAACTCAAGGCGATGTCCCTGGTCAAGTCGGTGACCTACGAGTCGGCCGACGAGGCGTACAAGCACTACCAGGAGCAGTACGGCCACACCGCCCTGGCCTCCTCCATCACGCCCGACCAGATGCAGGAGTCCTTCCGGGTCAAGCTCAAGAACCCGGAGAAGTACAAGGTGGTCACCTCCGCCTTCGCGGGCCGCGACGGCATCCACACGGTCGACGATCAGCGCCAGGCGATCGACGACCTGTTCCGGATTCTCAACTACCTCAACATGGCTGCCGTGGGCATCATGGCGATCATGCTGATCGTGGCGCTGCTGCTGATCGTCAACACCGTGCGCGTCTCGGCGTTCAGCCGCAGGCGGGAGACCGGGATCATGCGGCTCGTGGGTGCCTCCAGCTTCTACATCCAGGTCCCCTTCATCATGGAGGCCGCCGTCGCCGGGCTCATCGGCGCGCTCTTCGCCTGCGCCATGCTCGTCTCCGGCCAGTACTTCGTGATCGACCACGGCGTCGGCCTGCGGGACAAGATCCAGCTCATCGACTTCATGGGCTGGGGATCGGTGCTGGCCAAGCTCCCGTACGTGCTCTTCATCGGCCTCCTGATGCCCTCCATGGCCGCCTTCATCGCCCTGCGCAAGTACCTGAAGGTGTGACAAGCGCCCCGCAAGCGGTCCGGCCAACCATCCGTACCGGCGCGGGGCTTGTCCTAGACTCGGCGCCATGCTGGGCTTGCCGAGTATTCCCGCCTTCTGTCTGCGGCCCCGCGACCCACGTCGCGGGGCCGTTTTGACGTTAACGTTCGTCGCCGTCGTCGCCGTCGGCGCGTTCACCGGCTGCTGGGACCGCGAGGACGGCGCCGTGGCCGCCGCCCGTACGGACGCCCCCGCGCCCGGGGCCCCGCGCGCGCCGGGCACCGCCGACCGCGAGGCGGTCGCCCGGGCCGCCGCCGAGGCCGTCGCCGAGGGCAAGTCCGGCAAGAAGGCCGCGCAGGAGGTCGTCAGCCGCAGCGGCGACCGCTGGGGCACCGTCTACGACCGGGGCGAGTACGCCGCCTTCGCCGAGGGCCTCGACGGGCACTGGACCGGTGTCGGCGTCTGGGCCGTCCGCGCCGGGGACGGCATGATCACCGTCGACGGCGTCCAGCCCGCCGGCCCGGCCGCCCGGGCCGGCCTGCGCGCCGGGGACCGGCTGCTGAGCGTCGACGGGCACGCCGTGACCGGGCTGGCCGTGGCCGACGTGGTCGCGCTGCTGCGCGGCACCGTCGGTACCCCCGTCGTACTGAACCTGAGCCGGGACGGCGCCGACCTCACCGAGACCGTCCTGCGCGAGCGGCTGAGCGCCGAGCCGGTGACCGTGCGGCAGCTCGCCGGCGACGTCACCGTCATCAAGGTCACCTCCTTCACGCGCGGTTCCGGCGAGCGGGTACGGGCGGCCGTCCGCGCGGCCCCGCCCGGCGGCGGGGTCATGCTCGACCTGCGCGGCAACCGCGGCGGGCTGGTCGCCGAGGCCGTCACGGCCGCCTCCGCCTTCCTGGACGGCGGGCTCGTGGCGACGTACGACGTACGGGGCGAGCAGCGCGTCCTGAACGCGGCCCCGGGCGGGGACACGACCCGGCCGCTGGTGACCCTCGTCGACGGCGGCACGATGAGCGCCGCCGAGCTGGTCACGGGCGCACTGCAGGACCGGGGCCGGGCGGTGGCGGTGGGCAGCAGGACCTTCGGCAAGGGCTCGGTGCAGATGCCGACCGAGCTCCCGGACGGCTCGGTGGCCGAGCTGACCGTGGGCACGTACCGCACGCCGGCGGGCCGCAGCCTCGACGGCGGCGGTATCACCCCGGACGTACCGGCGGGCGAGCGGGCCGAAGAGCGGGCCGTCACGGTATTGGGTGGCCTCGGGGTGGGTCCGTAGTGCGAAAATGACCGCACTATGGCTAAGGAAAAAGGGCGCAAGCTGATCGCCCAGAACAAGAAGGCGCGGCACGACTACGCGATCCTCGACACCTACGAGTGCGGTCTCGTGCTCACCGGTACCGAGGTCAAGTCCATGCGCCAGGGCCGGGCCTCGCTGGTGGACGGCTTCGTGTCGGTGGAGGGCGGGGAAGCCTGGCTCTACAACGTGCACGTGCCGGAGTACAGCCAGGGCACCTGGACCAACCACAGCGCCCGGCGCAAGCGCAAGCTCCTCATGCACCGGGAGGAGATCGACAAGCTGGAGCGCAAGGCCGACGAGTCGGGTCACACGATCGTGCCCCTCTCGCTGTACTTCAAGGACGGCCGCGCGAAGGTCGAGATCGCGCTGGCAAAGGGCAAGAAGGAGTACGACAAGCGGCAGACGCTGCGGGAGAAGCAGGACACGCGCGAGACGAACCGGGCGATCTCGGCCATCCGTCGCAAGCAGCGCGGCACGGTTTAATCACCTGGCACGCGGTGGTCCACTTCGCGTACCATGGCGTCAGCACCGCCCCCCAGGGGTCGGCGCACCTTGAAAAAACAACATGGGGATGATCGGTTTCGACAGCGGATGTCGATGCAGGGGAAGCGAGCCGAGGAAGCGGCAATGATCTCGCTAACCATATGTCGCAAAAAATAATCGCCAACTCCAAGAGCGATAACTCCCGCTTCACCCTCGCTGCCTAATAACAGTGAGCTGAAGCCTCTGTGAGGAGCGTCAGCCCGGAAGTGGTCCCGGTCCGGATCCTGGCGTCAACTAGGGATCTAAACCTCTAGCCCCGGTCACGGGGGTTGGAGGGAAACCAAACAGTGACTGAGCCCGTCGGAGACTTGTCCGTGTGATCTCCGGGGCTGAGAAAAGCGCAGCGGACTGCGCTCGGAGAAGCCCTGCTTCTGCACCGTTGGACGCGGGTTCGATTCCCGCCATCTCCACTCATCCCATGTGGGCGAAGGCCCCCTGACCTGCGAGAAATCTCGCCAGGTGAGGGGGCCTTCGTCATGTGCGGACACGACGGGAGCACCACCCTTCAGGGAGCGTGGCGGATACGGTGACGTGTCAGGTGCCAGTGACGACCTCGATGCGGCAACGCGGCTTCTGGACGCCTCGTTTGATGCGCACGTCCGCCGTCAGCAGGGGGACGCCCAGTGCCTCGGCGAGGGCGACGTACGTGGCGTCGTAGGCGGAGAGGTTGGCGTACAGCTTTCGGATCCGGGGGAGCAGCGGGCCCGTCTCGTGCCGCTGTACGCGCAGCCCCTGGTAGGTCCTGAAGTGCTCATCGAGGCTCGTGGGGTCGATTTTGGTGCCGCGGGCCAAGCCCAGGAGAGCGGACGCAACTTCCGTGTCCAGGAGGTAGGGGGCGGCGAGAGTGTCTTCCTCGCCGATGCGCCGGCGGGCGGCGGTGCCGCGGGAGCCCCTGTCCGTGAGGAACAGGACCAGGGCGGAGGAGTCCACGACGATCAACGGCCCGCCCTGCCTGCGTCGATGGCGTCGAGGACGTCCTGGACGTCGATGTCCTCCGTGGCGTAGCGCTCGGCGCGGTCGGCCATTTCGGCGAGCGTGGGCTGGGTGGCGTCTCTGGTGACGAGGCTGAGCAGGTAGCTCTGGAGGGACTGTCCGGCCTCGGCGGCCCGGACCTTTATGCGGCGGGCGACGTCATCGGGGACTTCCCGGATCGTGAACGCAGTCATGACTGCATTTTATCGTCGATGCAGTCACTCTGCAGTCAATCCGGTCCTGGTCTGCTGGACTGCGGGGCCTTCGTCGTGGACGAAGCGTCCCGCGAGACGGTGGGTGCGGCGGTAGCGTGGGACCCACTCCTGAGTGGAGCCCGACCGAGGAGGACACGTGAGTACGCCGATCCCCGCCGACGGCGGGCCGCTGATCCCCATGCCGGAACTCACGCCTGCCGCTCTGCGCGAGGCTGTCGCCAAGATCGCTCCTAGCCGTGTGCCCGACTTGACGCAGCACCTCTTCGAGGCCACGACGAGTGCCCAGCAGGCGCAGTCCCTGGCCCCGTTGCGCGCCTTCATCCACTCCTGGGCCGTCTTCGTGGAGATCGAACGCCATCCCCGCCGGGCGGCACGCCTCCACGCCCTGGAACGGTTGGTCCAGGAGGGGACGGACGATCCGGCGTCCGCGCTGGCGGAGATCCAGCAGATCCTCGACAAGGCCGAGGCCGAGACCGGCCTGTGAGCGACTGGACCTGGGACTACAACACCGACGACCACGCCCACGTGACCGGCGGCCTCCCGCCCGGTGTGATCGCGGAGGCCGAGCGCATCGCCACCGAACTGGCAGCGCTGGGGCGCGATGCGGAAACCGTCGGCCGTCCCACGGGAAGGTCGGGCGGCCTCCGTGAATTCGACATTCTCGGTGGCCGCGGCTTCATCAGCTTCTTGGCCGTGCCCCGGCACGAGTGCATCTACGTCTGCCGGGTCACCTGGTACGAGTGACGTCGGTGTCGGCCGGCATGTGAGGCCTCCCTCCGCGAGGGTACGGGCCTGTTCGGGGGCCGGGCCCCCCGGCCGTGGGACCGGGGGGCCCGGCTCAGGCGGGGGCGGGGGTCAGCAGAAGGGGACCTTGTTGAGGTTCAGGGCGTAGCGGGCGGCGATCCAGCCGGAGCCGTCGGCGAGCTTGTACCAGATCGAATTGCCGTCGACGGTCTCGCCGTTGACCTTGCACTGGAGCTTGACCACCGTGCCGGTCGGGATCTTGCCGTGCTGCTTGTAGCGGGTGCCGGGGCCGGAGCGGATGCCGAGGCCCTTGCCGGGGCTGACGATCTTGGCCTTGGGCTTCTCCTTGGGCTGCTCGTGGTGGCCGCCGCCGCACTTGCAGTCGCCGGGCTTACCAGGCTTGCCCGTGTCGCCCTTCGGGCCCTTGGGGCCCTGCGGGCCGACCGGACCCGGCTTGCCGGGGTGACCCTTCGGACCCTGGGGGCCGGCGGGACCGGGCTTGCCCGTGTGGCCCTTCGGCCCCTGCGGTCCGGGCCTGCCGGTGTCGCCCTTGTGGCCCTGCGGCCCGCGGGGGCCTGCCGGTCCCCGCGGGCCCGCGGGGCCGGTGTCGCCCTTCGGCCCGCCCGCGGGTCCCGGCTCGCCCTGCGGGCCGCGGGGGCCTGCGGGGCCCTGCTTGCCCTCCTGGCCCTTCGGGCCCCGCTTGCCGGTATCCCCCTTGTCCCCCTTGTCCCCCTTGTCGCCCTTGTCGCCCTTCTCTCCCTGGGGGCCGGGGCGCCCGGGCTTGCCGTGGTGGCCCGGCTTGCCATCGTCGCCCTTGTCGCCCTTGGGGCCGGTCACCGGGGTGGCGACGGCGAACAGGGCGGGCGCCGCCTCGTCCGTCGACCACTCGCCGCCGTGCAGGGTGGTGCCCTGCGGCGCGTCCGCGTCCACCCGCAGGGCGACGCCCAGCCGGGTCTGCTCGTTCGACGGGAAGACGAAGCCGGCGCGGTCCCCGGCGTCGCACGTCAGCCGGCGGGCGTCGGCCGAGCGCGTGCACGGGAGCGAGGAGCGCTGCCCGTCCCAGTAGAAGCGGGCCTCGGGGAAGGTCGTACGGTCCGGCGCGGTGATCCGGAAGGTGCTGCTGACGGCCTGATCGGACCCGTTGGCGGCCGCGATGACGACGCGGCCCGTCGCGCCGGGGGCGATCGAGGGGACGTACGGCTGGAAGAACCGGATGTTCGACGAGTCGGCGGCGGCCGGTACGGCCGGCGCCAGGCAGGCGGCGGTGACGGCTGCGACGAACAGGGCCGCGGGCACGGAACGGGAAGCAGGCACGGGTAGTTCCTCCGCAAAGGGAAGGGCGCTGAGGGAAAGCACCCCCAGTTATTGCGGATCCCCCGCGGTGGTCGTGCGTACCACGCGGGAACGATCACTCGGCCGCCGGATCGATCGGCCTGTCAGGGCGATCGCCAGGGCGATCAGCGCGGCCGTCGCCGGGACCGTGTATGCGGCGGTCGGGCCCGCACCCTCCACCACCCAGCCGGCGCCGGCCGCGCCGGCCGCGATGCCCGTGAAGATGGCGGTGACCGCCAGGGTCATGCCCTCGTTCAGCCGTCCCTCGGGGGTGCGGGCGTGGACCTGCGACATCGCCGTGACCATCGTCGGTGCCGTGGCCATGCCGGCCAGCAGGAGGGCGCCGGCCAGGGCGGTCACGGAGCCGGTGGCCGCCGCGGCCCACGGGAGGGCCATCGTGACCGCCAGGGCGCACACGCAGGTCGTCAACGAGCGGGCGCGCACGGTGCCGTAGAGCAGGCCGGCCGCGCAGGAGCCCGCCGCCTGCAGGGCCAGGACCAGACCGGAGGCGGCGCCCAGGCCCTGGACGTCGAGGTAGGCGATCGAGGTGACCTCCATCGAGCCGAAGACCACGCCCGTGACGAGGAAGAGCGGCAGCAGCGGGCCCAGCGCACGCAGTGGGGACCCGCGGCGCGGCGCCGCCGACACGGGGGGCTGGGTGGCACGGCAGGAGGTGAAGACCAGCATGCCGGTGAGCAGCAGGGCCGCCCCGGCGAGGGTGCCCGCCTCCGGGAAGAGCACACCGCACAGGAAGGCCGCCAGGACCGGCCCCAGCATGAAGCACAGCTCGTCCGCGGCCTGTTCGAAGGACATCGCCGTGTGGTGGGCTTCGGGGGAGTCGCGCAGCAGGAGCGTCCAGCGGGCGCGGGACATGCCGCCGATGTTGGGGGTGGTGGCGGTCGCGGCGTACGAGGCGAAGAGCGTCCAGGCGGGGGCGCCGGTGCGGACGCAGGCGACCAGGGCCAGCGAGCCGAGGACCGCGATCAGCGTGGCCGGGACGGCGATCCGGGCCTGGCCGTGGCGGTCGATCAGGCGGGCGGTCCAGGGCGCCACCACCGCCGTGGCCGCCAGGCCGGTCGCCGTGACCGCACCGGCGAGCGCGTACGAGCCCCGCTGGCCGGCGATCATCATGACCGCGCTGACCCCGAACATGCCCATCGGGAGGCGGGCGACGAGGTTGCCGGCGGTGAACCCCCGGGTGCCGGGCAGCGCGAACAGCCGCCGGTAGGGGCCGGGTGCCCGCCCGGAGGCACGGCGACGGGCGGCGGGAGCCGCGGCGGGGGCGGTGGCGGGGGAGGCGGCGGTGATGACGAGGGTGCTGCCGGTGACGGTCATGAGGGGCATGGATCCACCCTCGGCCGGGGCGGTGTGCGGCGTCCAACACCTGTTCCGAGGCCATTCACCCGTTCCCGTTGTTAGTCTCCGGGGGTGAATCCCCGTGATGTGGAACCCCGGCTGCTGCGCGGCTTCGTCGCCGTGGCCGAGGAACTGCACTTCACCCGCGCCGCCGCCCGCCTGTACGTCGCCCAGCAGGCGCTGAGCAGGGACGTCCGGCGCCTCGAACAGACCCTGGCGGCGACGCTGTTCGTCCGCACCACCCGCGCCGTCGAGCTCACCGCCGACGGGCACCGCCTGCTGCCCCTGGCCCGGCGCGTGCTGCGCGCGCACGAGGAGCTGACCGGCGCCTTCGGACCAGGAGCCGGGGCCGCGGCCGGCGCGGCGCCCCGGCCGCTCCTCGTCGACCTGAACACCGACGGCCCCGGCACCGCGCGCACCGTGCTGGAACGGGCCCGCGAACTCGCCCCGCACTGCGAGCTGATGGCCCGCTTCGAGAGCGGGCTCACCCACGCCGCCGCCGAGGTCGCGGCCGGCCGGCTCGACGTCGCCTTCGGGTACGCCGACGGGCTCGACCCCGTACTGCGGGCACCGCTCGCGCAGCGGCCCGTACGGTACGAGCCGCTCGCCGTGCTGCTGCCCGAGGGGCACCCCCTGGCCGCGGGGGAGTCCGTACCGCTGGACGCGCTGGCCGGGGAGACCGTGTACGCGGGCGCCGGGAACCCCCGCACGCTGGAGTGGACGGGGCTGGCGCGCGAGCTGTTCGCCGGGCGGGGGATCCTGATGGCGCCGCCCGCTCCGGTCGCGATGGGCATGGACGAGTTCCGCCGGGTCATGGTCAAGACCGGAAACCCGGTGCTGGCGACCGTGGGCTTCCTCCAGATGCCGGGGTGCGTGAAGCTGCCGCTGACCGGTCCGGTGCCGCTGTCGCCGCTGTCGATGGTGTGGCGCAAGGGTTTCGGCCACCCCGGGCTGGACGCCCTGCAGGCCGCGGCCGCCGGGCTGGCGGCCGAGCGGGGCTGGCTCGTGCCACCGCCCGGAAGCTGGCTGCCCGCCCCGCTCACACACCGCCCGGGCGGCGGGTGAGAGCAAGGTTTCCCGGCGGTCATCCGGCGGGGACCGGGGCCGAAACGCGCCCTTCCTACCGTCGCTCCCACGGACGCGACAGCTGTGGAGGCGTGTGATGACAGGTACCGCACCGCGCAAGCGGGGCCGCTGGATCGAGCAGTGGGACCCCGAGGACGAGACCTTCTGGAAGGAGACCGGGGAGCGGGTCGCCCGCCGCAACCTGCTGTACTCCGTGCTCTCCGAGCACATCGGATTCTCCATCTGGTCCCTCTGGTCCGTGATGGTCCTCTTCATGGGCCCGCAGTACGGCATCGACCCGGCCGGGAAGTTCTTCCTGATCGCGACGGCCACCTTCGTGGGCGCCCTCGTGCGCGTGCCGTACACCTTCGCCGTCGCCCGCTTCGGCGGCCGGAACTGGACGGTCTTCAGCGCCCTGCTGCTGCTCGCCCCGACGGTCGCCGCGATCGTCGTGATGGAGCCGGGGACCTCCTACGGGACCTTCCTGCTCGTCGCCGCCCTCACCGGCGTCGGCGGCGGCAACTTCGCCTCCTCCATGACCAACATCAACGCCTTCTTCCCGCTGCGGAAGAAGGGCTGGGCGCTCGGCCTGAACGCCGGCGGCGGCAACATCGGCGTGCCCGTCGTCCAGCTGGCCGGCCTGCTCGTCATCGCCACCGCCGGGGCCGGCCACCCGCGGCTGCTGCTGGGCGCCTACATCCCGCTGATCGTGATCGCCGCGGCCCTGGCGGCCGTACGCATGGACAACCTGGCGCCCGTCCGCAACGACACCGGCGCGGTCCGCGAGGCCCTGAAGGACGCGCACACCTGGATCATGGCGTTCCTCTACATCGGCACGTTCGGGTCCTTCATCGGCTACAGCTTCGCCTTCGGGCTGGTCCTCCAGACCCAGTTCGGGCGCACCCCGCTCCAGGCCGCCTCGCTGACCTTCGTCGGACCGCTGCTCGGCTCGCTGATCCGGCCGGTGGGCGGGGCGCTCGCGGACCGGTTCGGCGGGGCCCGGATCACCCTGGGCACGTTCGTCGCGATGGCCGCGGCGACCGGGGTCGTCGTGTTTGCCTCGCAGCGGTCCTCGCTGACGGTCTTCCTCGTCGGGTTCGTGGCCCTGTTCGTCCTGAGCGGGCTCGGCAACGGCTCGACGTACAAGATGATCCCGGGCATCTTCCAGGCGAAGGCCCTGGCCCGCGGGATGAGCGGCGAGAGCGCGGCGGCGTACGGGCGGCGGCTCTCCGGGGCCTCCATGGGGCTGATCGGCGCGGTCGGCGCGCTCGGCGGCCTGGGCATCAACCTGGTCTTCCGCGAGGCGTTCCGCACCTCCGGATCCGGCACGACCGCCTTCGTCACTTTCCTCGGCTTCTACGCGCTGTGCTGCGCGGTGACGTGGGCGGTATACCTTCGCCGTCCGGCGGCCCCGGTGATCCACACGGCCGAGGCCCCGGCGAAACCCCAGCTCACGTCGGTGTAACCGGGGCGAAATACGGGTGAACCGAGTCCGACACGCCGAGTTGGCAGGCTCGGTCCACCCGTACCGCCCCCACATGCGTCAGTAGGCAGGTCACGATGGACGACAGGAACACCCGCCCGCTCGCAGGCTTCACCGTCGGGGTCACCGCGGCCCGGCGCGCGGACGAACTCATCGCGCTGCTGCGGCGGCGCGGGGCGTCGGTGCTGCACGCGCCGGCGCTGCGGATCGTCCCGCTCGCCGACGACAGCGAACTGCTCGCCGCCACCAAGGAGCTGATCGGCTCCCCGCCGGACGTGGTCGTCGCCACCACCGCCATCGGCTTCCGCGGCTGGGTCGAGGCGGCCGACGGGTGGGGGGTCGGCGAAGGACTCCTGGAGACCCTGCGCTCCACCGAACTGCTGGCGCGCGGCCCGAAGGTGAAGGGCGCCGTACGGGCCGCCGGGCTCGTGGAGGAGTGGTCCCCGGAGTCGGAATCGCTCGCGGAGGTACTGGACCGGCTGCTGTCGGCCGGGGTCGACGGGCGGCGGATCGCGCTCCAGCTGCACGGGGAGCCGCTGCCCGGCTTCGTCGAGGCGCTGCGGGCCGGCGGGGCCGAGGTGGTGGTGGTCCCGGTGTACCGGTGGATGCCCCCGGAGGACCTCGCACCGCTGGACCGGCTGCTCGACGCGATCGTCGGCGGGGCGGTGGACGCCGTCAGCTTCACCTCGGCCCCGGCGGCGGCCTCGCTGCTGTCCCGGGCCGGGGAGCGGGGGATGCGGGAGGCCGTGCTGGACGCGCTGCGCGGCGGACCGCTGTCCGCGTGCGTCGGGCCGGTGACCGCGCTGCCGCTGCAGGCGCTCGGAGTGGAGACGGTCCAGCCGGAACGGTTCCGGCTCGGCCCGCTCGTGCAGCTGCTCTGCCAGGAGCTGCCCGGCCGGGCCCGGGTGCTGCCGGTGGCCGGGCACCGGATGGAGATCCGGGGGCACGCGGTCCTCCTCGACGCGGAACTGCGGCCGGTGCCGCCCGCCGGGATGGCCCTGCTGCGGGCCCTGGCACGGCGGCCGGGCTGGGTGGTGGCCCGTGCGGAACTGCTGCGGGCGCTGCCGGGCGCGGGCCGGGACGAACACGCCGTGGAGACGGCGATGGCCCGGCTGCGGGCGGCGCTGGGGGCGCCGAACCTCATCCAGACGGTGGTCAAGCGCGGCTACCGGCTGTCCCTGGACGCGGGCGGCGAGGACAAGTACGGGGAGCTCCCGCAGGACGTGGCGGTGACGGCCAGGGGAGTCCTGGGCTAGCGTGCCGGGATGATCATTGACGGGGTGGAGATGAGGGGCGTCGCACTGGACGACGCCGCAGGACTGGCCGAGGCGTTCGCGCGGAACCGGGCGAACATGGCGCCGACCGAGCCGGTCCGGCCCGACGTCTTCTACACCGAGCAGGGCCAGCGGGAGCGGATCGGGCAGCAGCTGGAGTCCCGCGACGCCGGGCGGCTGCTGCCGTGCGTGTTCGTGGACCTGGCGAGCGGCGCGCCGCTGGGGACCATCAACCTGGGCAACATCCAGCACGGGCCGTTCAGCAGCGGCGGGCTCGGCTACTGGGTCGACGAGGCCTGCCGCGGCAAGGGGCTGGCCACGGCCGGCGTCGAGGAGGTCTGCCGGATCGCCCGCGACGAGCTGGGGCTGCACCGCGTGGAGGCGGGGACCCTGGTCGGCAACCTGGCCTCGCAGCGGGTGCTGGCCAAGGCGGGCTTCGAGCAGTACGGACTCGCCCCGCGCTACCTGCACATCGACGGCGCCTGGCGCGACCACTGCCTCTTCCAGCGGATCCTGCACGACGACCCGCCGGCCCCTTGAGCGGGGCGCACCGCCGGTGATCCGGCCGCGGCCCGGCCATTTCTGGGGGAAGGTCCGGGCGGAGCCCGCTCCTCGAACTCCCCCAGCTACCGCTGGGAGGTGCCCCCTGGAGGGGCTGGATCCACCGGGCGGGCCCGGAACAGGCGGCGGGCCCCTGCCACCGGAGGCACCGGTTCGGGGGCTTCCCCAGCGGGCAGCGGACGGGCACTCTGGGGAGGCGCCCGACGACGCGAGGCGGTGACGGACATGCGGTTCGACTCCGGGCGGGTCTGCCTGGACCTGGTGGCCACCTTCGCCCCGCACGAGGGGATCCCGGACGGCGACGGGCTGCGGCTGTGGCTCGCCGGGGCCGGCCTCGTGCCCGACCGGACGCCTCTGGCCGGGGTCGGCCCCGACTGGGCCGCGGCCTTCCGCGCCCTGCGGACCGACGTGGAGACCCTCGTACGGGCGGAGCTGTCCGGGACCGATCCCGACGAGGGCGCCCTGGCCCGGGTCAACGCGCTGGCCGCCGGACCACCCCCGGGGCTGTGCGCCGTACGGGACCAAGAAGGGCACCTCGTGCGGGAGTTGTGCGGCGGCGTGGAATGCGGCGCGCTGCTCGCGGCCGTCGCCCGGGACGCCGTCGAGCTGCTGACCGACCCCGGCGACCGCGCCCTGCTGCGGGCCTGCGCCGGCGACGGATGTACCCGCGTCTACCTGGACACCTCCCGCGGTCACCGCCGCCGGTGGTGTTCCAGCGAGCTGTGCGGCAACCGCGAACGCGTCGCCCGCCACCGCCGGAGGCTCCTGGCGTCCGGATCCCGGTAGTCGGCGTATCACTGAGCGAGACCCGTTCCGGAACGGGCGTGCGCACAGGGGGCCGGTTCGCGTACGGTTGACGGTCGCCCATGCACGTCAGAAGGGGGCCTTGGTGGCCGCGCAGGATGCCGCTGTCGACAGCACGGCGGACTCCGTCCGCGATCGGGAGATCGCGGTCGAGCAGACGCATCTCGACCAGGTGTACAGACGCCTCGAGGAGAAGATCCACGAGGCCGAGTTCCTCATGAACGACGCCGCCCAGCGCGGCCAGGTGGGCACGCCCGGAGCCCTGGCCGAGCGGGACGCGCAGGTCTTCCGGGCGGGCATCCACCTGAACCGGCTCAACAACGAGTTCGAGGACTTCCTCTTCGGCCGCATCGACCTGGTGCTCGGCAAGGACGGGGAGCGCGGCCCGGACGGCGCGTACACCTCCGTGGAGCCCGCCGACGCGGCGATCCGCGAGGACCTCACGGCCGACATCGCCGAGACGCTGCACATCGGCCGGATAGGAGTCCTGGACTCCGACTACGCGCCGCTGGTCATCGACTGGCGCGCACCGGCCGCCGCGCCCTTCTACCGCTCCACGCCCAAGGACCCGGGCCGCGTCGTGCGCCGCCGCGTCATCCGGTCCAAGGGACGCAAGGTGCTGGGCGTCGAGGACGACCTGATGCGCCCCGAGGTCACCGCGTTCCTCGACGGCCGCGAGCTCCCCGCCATCGGCGACGGCGCGCTCATGGCGGCGCTCGGGCGGGCCCGTACGCACTCCATGCGGGACATCGTCTCCTCCATCCAGGCCGAGCAGGACCTGGTCATCCGGGCCCCCGCCGCCTCCGTCGCCGAGGTCGCGGGCGGCCCCGGCACCGGCAAGACCGCCGTGGCCCTGCACCGCGCCGCCTACCTGCTCTACCAGGACCGGCGCCGCTACTCCGGCGGCATCCTCATCGTCTCCCCGACGCCGCTGCTCGTCGCGTACACCGAGGGCGTGCTGCCCTCCCTCGGCGAGGAGGGCCAGGTCGCCATCCGGGCGCTCGGCTCGCTGGTCGACGGCGCCGAGGCGACCACGTACGACGAGCCGGCCGTGGCCCGCGTCAAGGGCTCCTCCCGGATGCGGTCGGTCCTGCGCAAGGCCGTGCGCGGCACCCTGGAGCTCGGCGACGACCGGGGCCCGGCGCCCGACCGGCTGCGGGTGGTGGCCTTCGGCAGCCGCCAGGAGCTGGAGGCCGACGAGCTGAACCGGATCCGGCAGAACGTGCTCGGCGGCACCGCGCCCGTGAACCTGCTGCGCCCGCGCGCCCGCAAGCTGCTGCTCGACGCCCTGTACGCCAAGACCGGCGCCTCCGGCCGGCACAGCGACCCGGAGCTCGCCGCCGAGCTGCGCTCAGCCTTCGACGAGGACATCTCCACCGAGGACGCCTTCATCGGCTTCCTGAACGCGTGGTGGCCCGAGCTGACCCCGCGCCGGGTGCTCGCCGCGATGGCCGACGAGCGCAGGCTCGGCCGCTGGTCGCGCCGCGACCTGAACCCGCGCGAGACCCGTCGCCTGGCCCGCTCGCTGCGGCGGGTGGGCGCGGACGGCAGCGGCCCCCTGTCGGTGCACGACGTGGCGCTGCTCGACGAGCTCCAGCAGCTCCTCGGCGCCCCCGCCCGGCCGCGGCGGAAGCGGGAGCTGGACCCGCTGGACCAGCTCAGCGGGCTGGAGGAGCTGATGCCGACCCGCGAGGAGACCCAGTGGGAGCGGGCCGAACGGCTCGCGGCGGAGCGCACCGAGTACGCGCACGTCATCGTCGACGAGGCGCAGGACCTGACGCCGATGCAGTGGCGGATGGTGGGCCGCCGGGGCCGGCACGGCACCTGGACGGTCGTCGGCGACCCGGCGCAGTCCTCGTGGACGGATCCGGAGGAGGCGGCCGCCGCCCGCGACGAGGCCCTGGGGTCCCGGCCGCGCCGGCGCTTCACCCTCACGGTCAACTACCGCAACCCGGCCGAGGTCGCCGAGGTCGCCTCCCGGGTGCTGCGCCTGGCGATGCCCGGCATGGAGCCGCCGACGGCGGTGCGCTCCACGGGACTGCAGCCGCGGTTCACGGCCGCCGGGGGCGACCTGGGCGCCGTGGTGCGCGAGGAGACCCGCCGGCTGCTGGAGCAGGTGGACGGCACCGTCGGCGTGGTCGTCGCCATGGACCGGCGCGCGGAGGCCGCGGGCTGGCTCGCCGACCTGGGCGGACGGGCCGTGGCGCTGGGCAGCCTGGAGGCCAAGGGCCTGGAGTACGACGCCACGGTGGTCGTCTCCCCGGCGGAGATCGCGGACGAGTCCCCGGCGGGCCTGCGGGTGCTGTACGTGGCGCTGACGCGTGCCACGCAGCAGCTGACGGTGGTCGCGGCCGAAGGGGACAAGCCGGACGCCGACGGGGTCCCCGAGCTGCTCCTGCCGTAGCCGGCGCCCGGGCGGCCCCGCTGTCCCGCGGTCCCGGGCGGGCCGTCCGGGCCGCCCGGGACCGCGTACGGCCGTATGGGCCGCGGCCAGGCGCGTGGTCCCCGCAAGCCGTCCCCGAGCAGGGGGATCACATTCGGCGATCCTTTGTTAGCCTGGGTACGGCACCGACTCGATCCAAGCCCCCGGGCCCAACCTTCGTCGCTCAGAGCGACCACTTGCCGCGAGGCGAGCATGGCGGGTCGGTGTCACAGACGTACGAATGACCAGGTCCGCGCTCCCCACCTGTGGGGGGCGCGGACCTGTTTCGTATGACCCCACCATTCCGAAGCCCCCTCGTATCTCGTATGGTGGAAGAGTCTTTCCGAATTTTGTAGCTGGTTACCTTGTACCGGCTGGTAGGTGGGACGATCGGACAACAGGTCCTACCGCCACCTGCTGTGGAGCGTGGGCCCTGTGTGTTAAGCGAACCAGGGACAGAAGAGGAAACACGGCCATGGCAACGGCGCCCAGCGTCTCGTATTCGATGACGGTCCGCCTGGAAGTGCCCGCGAGCGGAACCGCGGTCTCCCAGCTCACCACCGCCGTGGAGTCCTCCGGCGGCTCGGTCACCGGTCTCGACGTGACCGCCTCGGGCCACGAGAAGCTGCGGATCGACGTCACCATCGCCGCGACCTCCACCGCGCACGCCGACGAGATCGTGGAGAAGCTGCGCGGCATCGAGGGCGTCAGCCTCGGCAAGGTCTCCGACCGTACGTTCCTGATGCACCTCGGCGGCAAGATCGAGATGGCGTCGAAGCACCCCATCCGCAACCGTGACGACCTCTCGATGATCTACACCCCGGGCGTGGCCCGCGTGTGCATGGCGATCGCCGAGAACCCCGAGGACGCGCGGCGCCTGACCATCAAGCGCAACACCGTCGCAGTCGTGACGGACGGCTCGGCCGTGCTCGGCCTGGGCAACATCGGCCCGATGGCCGCCATGCCGGTCATGGAGGGCAAGGCGGCCCTCTTCAAGCGCTTCGCCGACATCGACGCCTGGCCGATCTGCCTGGACACCCAGGACCCCGACGAGATCGTGGCCGCCGTCAAGGCCATCGCCCCGGGCTTCGCCGGCATCAACCTGGAGGACATCTCCGCGCCGCGCTGCTTCGAGATCGAGGCCCGGCTGCGCGAGGCCCTCGACATCCCCGTCTTCCACGACGACCAGCACGGCACCGCGATCGTCGTGCTCGCGGCCCTCACCAACGCACTGCGCGTGGTGGGCAAGGCAGTTGAGGACGTCAAGGTCGTCATGTCGGGCGCCGGCGCGGCCGGTACCGCCATCCTCAAGCTGCTCCTCGCGGCGGGCGTGAAGAACGCCGTCAGCGCCGACATCCACGGTGTCGTGCACGCGGGCCGCCCCGACCTCGTCGACGCGGCGGCGGACTCCCCGCTGCGCTGGATCGCCGACAACACCAACCCCGAGGGCTACACGGGCACTCTGAAGGAGGCCGTGGTCGGCGCCGACGTCTTCATCGGCGTCTCGGCCCCGAACGTGCTGTCCGGCGAGGACGTCGCCGCCATGGCGGAAGGCGCCATCGTGTTCGCGCTCGCGAACCCGGACCCCGAGGTCGACCCGGCCGTGGCCCGTCAGACGGCCGCGGTCGTCGCCACCGGCCGCTCGGACTTCCCGAACCAGATCAACAACGTGCTCGTCTTCCCGGGCGTCTTCCGCGGTCTGCTGGACGCCCAGTCCCGCACCGTGAACACCAGCATGATGCTCGCCGCCGCGACCGCGCTGGCGGACGTCGTCGGCGAGGACGAGCTGAACGCGAACTACATCATCCCGTCGGTGTTCAACGACAAGGTCGCCGGCGCGGTGGCCGGAGCCGTCCGCAAGGCCGCCTCGGCCGCCCAGAACGGGCCTGTGACGGGCCTCACGGCTCCCTGATCCCCGGCGCGTCGCGAGATGCGGGCCCGCCGGGCCGCCTCTAGGGTTTGCGGGGATGCCAACGAGCTCCGCTGTTCGCATCCCACGGATGCGGACGGAGCGTCACCGGGGCGTGACTGTGGCGCTTTTCGTGTGACCCCGGCGGGTGCCGGATTGGCTTTCCCGCCGCTGGTGGGGGCAGGATGCGTAACCGGGCGAGAGGGTCTGACGTTCAGACCCGGGTCCGGGGACTGTCCTAGGGCCCTGGCAGCATCGGCTTCGATCTCACGCCTCTAAGGCAAGTTGAACACGGGAGTACAACATGAACCGCAGTGAGCTGGTGGCCGCTCTGTCCGAGCGCGCCGAGGTGACCCGCAAGGACGCCGACGCCGTTCTGGCCGCGCTCGCCGAGACCGTCGGCGAGATTGTCGCCAAGGGCGACGAGAAGGTCACCATCCCCGGCTTCCTGACCTTCGAGCGCACCCACCGTGCCGCTCGCACCGCGCGCAACCCGCAGACCGGCGACCCCATCCAGATCCCGGCCGGCTACAGCGTGAAGGTCTCCGCGGGCTCCAAGCTCAAGGAAGCCGCCAAGGGCAAGTAAGTCCTGCCCCCGGCGCCGGGGGCCGCACAGGCCCTGGAGCGTCGAGCACAGCAGAGACGCAGCAGTACGTAGAACGGTGAAGGGCGGCCACCCCGGGCGGGGCGGCCGCCCTTCTGCCTGCCCGGGATACCGCCGGGGCCGCCCGACCGCCGTACGGGCCCCCGCGGGCCCGTGAGGCCCCGTCAGCGCCCGCCTGGGCGGTCCGGGGCGCCGACGGGGCCATGCGAAAGCCCCCCGGGCCCTTGCGGGGCCCGGGGGGCTTTCGGTGTCCGTACGGGCGTACGGCGGAGGGACTAGACGAGGTCGCCGCCCGGCAGCTCGACCTTCGCCCCGAGCTCCACGAGCTTCTCCATGAAGTTCTCGTAGCCGCGGTTGATCAGGTCGATGCCGTGGACCCGCGAGGTGCCCTCGGCGGCCAGCGCCGCGATCAGGTACGAGAACCCGCCGCGCAGGTCGGGGATGACCAGGTCGGCGCCCTGCAGCTTGGTCGGGCCGGAGACGACCGCCGAGTGCAGGAAGTTGCGCTGGCCGAAACGGCAGGCCGAGCCGCCCAGGCACTCGCGGTACAGCTGGATGTGAGCACCCATCTGGTTGAGCGCCGAGGTGAAGCCGAGCCGGGACTCGTAGACCGTCTCGTGGACGATCGAGAGGCCGGAGGCCTGCGTCAGGGCCACGACGAGCGGCTGCTGCCAGTCGGTCTGGAAGCCGGGGTGCACGTCCGTCTCGAGCGCGATGGCGTTGAGCGGGCCGCCCGGGTGCCAGAAGCGGATGCCGTCGTCGTCGATCTCGAAGGCGCCGCCGACCTTCCGGTACGTGTTCAGGAAGGTCATCATCGAGCGCTGCTGGGCGCCGCGCACGTAGATGTTGCCGCCGGTGGCGAGCGCCGCGGAAGCCCAGGAAGCGGCCTCCAGGCGGTCCGGGAGCGCCTTGTGGTTGTAGCCGCCGAGCCGGTCCACACCGGTGATCCGGATGGTGCGGTCGGTGTCCATGGAGATGATGGCGCCCATCTTCTGCAGCACGCAGATGAGGTCCTCGATCTCCGGCTCCACGGCGGCGTTGCTGAGCTCGGTGACGCCCTCGGCCAGGACGGCCGTCAGCAGCACCTGCTCGGTCGAGCCGACGGAGGGGTAGGGCAGGCGGATCTTGCAGCCGCGCAGCCGCTGAGGGGCCTCCAGGTACTGGCCGCCCTCGCGCTTCTCGATGGTCGCGCCGAACTGGCGCAGCACGTCGAAGTGGAAGTCGATCGGCCGGCCGCCGATGTCGCAGCCGCCGAGGCCCGGGATGAAGGCGTGGCCGAGACGGTGCAGCAGGGGCCCGCAGAAGAGGATCGGGATGCGCGAAGAGCCCGCGTGGGCGTCGATGTCGGCGACGTTCGCGCTCTCGACATGGGTGGGGTCGAGTACGAGCTCGCCCGGCTCCTCGCCGGGACGGACCGTCACCCCGTGCAGCTGGAGCAGACCGCGCACGACACGCACGTCACGGATGTCGGGAACGTTGCGCAGCCGGCTGGGTTCGCTGCCGAGCAGAGCGGCGACCATGGCCTTGGGCACGAGGTTCTTCGCACCGCGGACACGGATCTCGCCCTCGAGCGGGGTACCGCCGTGGACAAGCAGTACATCGTCACTGATGCCGGTCATGAATCTCGCGTTCCGGAGAGGGTGGGCAGGGGACCAGGGAAAAGGGTAAGGGCCATCACCCCCTTGTTCGTAAGGGTGACGTGGCCGTAGGACTGTCATGAATTCGGCACAACACCCTCCGTATCCACCACATGGCGGAGTGTTGCGTTCCGGCTGCTCCGTCCGTGCGCGCTCCTCGCTGCCGCCGTGCGCCCTGAGCTGCGAGCGGTCCGATCTGCCCGCCCTCTCCCCGCGAAGGGGCGATGTGCGGGATCATGGCGGCATGACCGAGGTGTCCTCCCTCACAGGGCGGCTGCTCGTGGCCACTCCCGCCCTCGCGGATCCGAACTTCGACCGCGCGGTGGTGCTGCTGCTCGACCACGACGAGCAGGGCTCCCTCGGCGTGGTCCTCAACCGGCCGACCCCGGTGGGCGTCGGCGACGTCCTGCTGCCCTGGGCGCCGCTGGCCGGAGCCCCGGGCGTGGTGTTCCAGGGCGGGCCGGTGGCGCTGGACTCGGCCCTGGGGCTCGCCGTCATCCCCGGCGAGGAGGGGCCGCTCGGCTGGCGCCGGGTGCACGGGGCGATCGGGCTGGTCGACCTGGAGGCGCCGCCGGAGCTGCTGGCCCCGGCCCTGGGGGGCCTGCGCATCTTCGCCGGCTACTCCGGCTGGGGGCCGGGCCAGCTGGAGGAGGAGCTCGGCGAGGGCGCCTGGTACGTGGTCGAGTCGGAGCCCGGAGACGTGTCCTCGCCGGACCCGGAACGGCTGTGGCGGTCGGTGCTGCGCCGCCAGCGCGGCGAACTCGCGATGGTCGCCACCTATCCGGACGACCCGTCGCTCAACTGACTGGCGCGGGGTTAAGTACCCTGGGTTCCATGAGCACTCTTGAGCCCGAGCGCGGGACTGGCACGGGGACCCTCGTAGAGCCGACGCCGCAGGTGTCGCACGGTGACGGCGACCACGAGCGCTTCGCCCACTACGTCCAGAAGGACAAGATCATGGCGAGCGCGCTCGACGGGACCCCCGTCGTCGCGCTCTGCGGCAAGGTCTGGGTACCGGGCCGGGACCCCAAGAAGTACCCGGTCTGCCCCATGTGCAAGGAGATCTACGAGTCCATGGGCCCCGGCGGGGACAAGGACAAGGGCGGCAAGGACAAGTAGGTCCGCCCCTGTTCTCCCCCTTTCGCGGGACCGAGGCCCTCGGCGCACCACGGTGCGTCCGGGGGCCTTTGCCGTGCCTGCGGGGCGCGTTAGGGTCGGCCCGACGAGCACCCGGCGGAACGTGCGTTGCGCAGGGCGCAACCGGCTGCCGCGAAGGGCTGACGCATGGACCTGATCCGCACGGGCCTGATCCCCGCACCCCAGGTCGTACTCCTCGACGAGGACGCCCGCCGCTTCGTGTTCGGACCGGAACCGCTCCTCGACGCCGGTCCCGGCACCGCCTCCGTCGCCCGCTGGATGCGGCGGGAGCTGGGCGCGGCCACCGGATGGGCGCTGCCCGCCGCCGGGGCCGTGGCGGGGCCGGGGGCGGGGCCCGGGGAAGGCGCGGTCGCGGAGCTGCGGCTGCGGATCGACCCGGACGCCGCGGGGAACCGCGGGCCGGAGTCGTACCTGATCGACATCGGGGAGGGCGGGGCGGAGCTGGCGGGCGCGACGGCCGCCGGGCTGTTCTGGGGCGCCCAGACCCTGCGCCAGCTGCTCGGGCCCGACGCGTACCGCAAGGCGCCGCTGCCCGGCCGCAGGTGGAGCCTGCCGTACGCCCGCGTCGCGGACGGCCCCCGCTTCGCCTGGCGCGGGATGATGCTCGACGTCGCCCGGCACTTCATGCCGAAGGACGGCGTGCTGCGCTACATCGACCTGCTCGCCGCCCACAAGCTCAACGTGCTCCACCTGCACCTGACGGACGACCAGGGCTGGAGGATCGAGATCAGGCGGTACCCGCGGCTGACCGAGGTCGGGGCCTGGCGTGCGCGCAGCCGCCGGGGCCACCGGGCCTCGCCGCTGTGGAGCGAGGCCCCGCACGGCGGCTTCTACACGCAGGACGACATCCGCGAGATCGTCGCGTACGCCGCCGAGCGGCACGTCCGGGTGGTCCCGGAGATCGACGTGCCGGGGCACTCGCAGGCCGCGATCGCCGCGTACCCGGAGCTGGGCAACACCGACGTGGTCGACACGGCGGCGCTCGGCGTCTGGGACGACTGGGGGATCTGCGAGAACGTCCTCGCGCCGACCGAGGCCGTGCTGCGCTTCTACGAAGGAGTCTTCGAGGAGCTGCTGGAGCTGTTCCCGGTGGAGGTCTCGCCCTTCGTGCACGTCGGCGGCGACGAGTGCCCCAAGGTGCAGTGGAAGGCCTCCCCGGCCGCACAGGAGCGGATCCGCGAGCTGGGCGTCGACGGGGAGGACGGGCTGCAGTCCTGGTTCGTCCGGCACTTCGACGGCTGGCTCGCCGAGCGCGGGCGGCGCCTCATCGGGTGGGACGAGATCCTGGAGGGCGGGCTCGCGCCGGGCGCGGCCGTGTCCTCGTGGCGCGGCTACGCGGGCGGTGTCGCGGCCGCGGAGGCCGGGCACGACGTGGTGATGTGCCCCGAGCAGCAGGTGTACCTGGACCACCGTCAGGCCGGCGGCGGGGACGAGCCGGTACCCATCGGGTACGTGCGCTCTCTGGAGGACGTGTACCGCTTCGAGCCGGTGCCGCCGAAGCTGTCGCCGGAGGCCGCCGCCCATGTGCTGGGCGCCCAGGCCAACATGTGGACCGAGGTGACGGAGGACCAGGGCCGCGTCGACTACCAGGTGTTCCCGCGGCTGGCGGCCTTCGCCGAGGTGGTGTGGTCGTGGCAGCCGGCGCCCGCGGAGCGGGACTTCGCGTGGTTCGAGGGTCGGATGGCCGCGCACTACCCGCGGTTGGACGCCCTGGGTGTCGGCTACCGGCCTCCGGGCGGTCCGTTGCCGTGGCAGCGCAGGCCGGGAGTGCTCGGGCGCCCGATCGAGGGCGCGCCCCCGAACGTGTGACGCGCGCCGGGTCGGGTCGGCCCGAACGGAAAGGCGACGCCTCCGGAACTCTCGCTGGAATTCCCGCTATACGGGGAAAATCGGGCAATAGGGGAGGGGGCTGTCAAAGGCCGCGTGAGGGGGCCCTCCGTCTCGTACGGGACGCCGCGCGCGGCGGCGGGGCGCCGGGCGGACCCTCGCGCCGAGCGGCCCGGAAGATGTGCCAGAGTTGCCACGTCCCGGCGGTGAGCACGTACCGTACGGCGGACAGGCGTGAGCGCCAGGACCGGGACATCGGGAAGGGGCAGCTGGGTTGACCACGCACGCACCGCACGCACCGCACGCACCTGATTCACCTCAGGGGGCTCAGGGGCAGCAGGCGGCGCAGTCCGTGACGCTGCCGGCCTCGCTCGACGAGGCCGTCGCGGCGCTCACCGCCATGCCCGCCGCCGTCCCCGTCGCGGGCGGCACCGACCTCATGGCCGCGGTCAACGCCGGACTGCTGCGGCCCGCCGCCCTCGTCGGCCTGGGCCGGATCAACGAGATCCGCGGCTGGCAGTACCAGGACGGCCACGCGCTGCTCGGCGCCGGCCTCACCCACGCCCGGATGGGCCGGCCGGACTTCGCCGCCCTGATCCCCGCCCTCGCGGCTGCCGCACGCGCCGCCGGGCCCCCGCAGATCCGCAACGCCGGCACCCTCGGCGGGAACATCGCCACCGCCGCGCCGACCGGGGACGCGCTGCCCGTGCTGGCCGCGCTGGAGGCCGTACTGGTCATCGTCGGCCCGGGCGGACGGCGCGAGATCCCCGTCTCGCACCTGCTGGCCGGGCGGGAGATGCTGCGGCCCGGTGAGCTCATCGGCTTCGTGCGGGTGCCGCTGCTGCACGCCCCGCAGGTGTTCCTCAAGGCCACCGGGCGGACGGGACCCGGGCGTGCGGTGGCGTCCGTGGGCCTCGTGCTGGACCCGGCGCGCCGCGGTGTGCGCTGTGCGATCGGCGCGGTGGCCCCGATGCCGCTGCGGCCGCTGGAGGCCGAGCAGTGGGTGGCCTCGCTGATCGACTGGGACGGCGGGCGGAGCCTGGCCCCCGAGGCGCTGGAGGCCTTCGGCGAGTACGTCGCGGCCGCCTGCGTCCCCGACCAGGGGGAACCGGTGGCTCCCGGCGTACTGCACCTGCGGCGGACGGTGGCCGTACTGGCACGGAGGGCCCTCGGAAGGGCGCTGACCTCATGAGCGAGAACGAGAACGAGAACGTGACCCAGGGGAACGGCACGGCGGGCTGGGGCTGGGAACCGGTCCCGCAGGGCGGCGAGTACGACTCGGACGCCACGGCCTTCGTGAAACTGCCGCAGGACATGCTCGACGCGCTCGGCACCGGTGAGCCGCTCGCGGCTCCCGGGCACGGCTACGTGCCGCCGCCGATGATCGTGCCGCTGGGCTCGGCCAGCACGGACCCGGCGGCCACGGGCACGTGGGCGATCCCGGTGCAGTGGCCTGAGGCGGGCGGCGACGCGTCGGCGTCCGGCGCGGGCTCGGGTACGGGCACGGGTGCGGGCTCCGGTGCGGCTTCCGGTCCGGCGTCCGGGTCCGTGGGCGGCCCGATCCCCGCTTCGATCCCCATCCCGGCATCGGTGGCGGCCGCGTTCGCGGAGCCCGACCCGGAGGCCGAGCCGGCGCACGACCCCGGTGCCACGGCGGAGTGGCGGTTCCCCGAGGGAGTGCACGAGCCCGAGGCGGCTCCCTCGACGACCGGCCAGTGGGCCGTACCGGACTTCGCGCAGCAGCAGGACTACACGCAGCAGGGCGACTACCGCACGGGTGGCGGGCTGGACGCGGACTGGAGCCAGGCCCCGGCGACCCTGCCGGGCGGGGCCCCGGCCCCGTGGGCGTACCTGACGCAGCAGCCGGCCGCAGAACCCGACCAGGGCCAGGGCCCGGGCTCGGGCCGCACGCACGGCCAGGACACCGGCGTCCTGCCGGGCACGGACGAGGCGGCGGCCGCTTCGGCCGCTGCCGCCGCGACGGCGCACGCCGCCGGACGCCTGCTCGGCGGGCCCGGTGTGGGCGCCGCGGGCCGCGGGCCGCGGGTGCTGGGCGGACCCGGCGTGGGCACCGCGCTGCAGGAGGCCGAGCCCGCACACCAGGCGCCGCACGACATCGAGGCCGCGCACGGCCCGGCGGCGACGGTGCACGCGGGGGAGCGGCCGCACCCGGGAGCCGCGGCGCAGGAGCCGCCCGCGGCACCCGGCGGCGTGGACCTCTTCGGCGGAGCGCGGGTCGAGGCGCCGGCCGAGGCGCCGGCCGCGGACGCCGCGCAGCCGGCCGAGCCCGAGCACCCGGCCCGGCCGGGGCACGGCGAACACGGCGAACACGGCGAGCCGTCCGATCTCTTCGGGAACACCGGGCACACCGACCATGTCGCGCACACCGGCCATGCCTCGCATGCCGGTCATGTCGCGCATGCGGAACACGGCGAGCATTCCGACCTGTTCGGGCACTCCGGGCTGTCGGCGCACTCCACTCAATTCGCACACTCCGCGCAGCCCGCCGACACCGACGGGCACGGCTTCGCGGCCTTCGGCCAGGCCCCGGAGCCCGCGTCCGAGCCCGCCCAGGACGGCCGCGCCCCCGAGGCGGAGGCCGCCGCCCCGGCGGACGGCCACGGCTTGGCGGAGCCGGGCCGCACGCCCGCACCGGACCACGCCGACGCCGACGGGTCGGCGCCCGCCGAAGCCGCCCCGGCCCGCGCCGAGGGCCCGGCCGGGTCCACGCCGGAGGCGGACACCGCCGACAGCGCGGCGGAGCTCCCGCCCGAGGAAACCGGCGAAGGGATCCCGGCGGAGGTGCCGGCGTACGAGGAAGAGACCGGGCCCGCCGCCGTCCACCACGAGCACCCGCACGCCTCCTACGTGCTGCGCGTCAACGGCGCCGACCGCCCCGTCACCGGAGCCTGGATCGGGGAATCCCTGCTCTACGTGCTGCGCGAGCGCCTCGGCCTCGCCGGCGCCAAGGACGGCTGCTCGCAGGGCGAGTGCGGCGCCTGCGCCGTGCAGGTCGACGGCCGGCTCGTCGCCTCCTGCCTGGTCCCGGCCGCCACGGCCGCGGGCAGCGAGGTCCGCACCGTCGAGGGCCTCGCGACGGGCGGGGAACTCTCCGACGTTCAGCAGGCGTTGTGCAGGTCGGGCGCGGTGCAGTGCGGATTCTGCGTGCCCGGCATGGCCATGACCATCCACGACCTGCTGGAGGGCAACCACGCCCCCAGCGAGCTGGAGACCCGCCAGGCGCTCTGCGGCAACCTCTGCCGGTGCTCCGGCTACGCGGGCGTCGTCGAGGCCGTGCGCGAGGTCGTGGCCGGGCGGGAGGCCGCCTCGGCCGCCCCCGCGGACGGGGCACAGGCCCCGACGCAGGGGCAGGGGCAGGGGCACGTTCAGGCGCAGGGCGAGGGGGCGCCGGAGCCGCGCATCCCGCACCAGGCAGCGCCCGGCGAGGGCGGCATCCACCACGGAGGCACGGCGTGAGCGGGCAGGACGCGGCGACGGCGACGGCGACATCGGCCGTGAACGCCACGGTGACGGCCATGACGGTCCCGGGGGCCGAGGCCGCCGAACCGCAGGCACCGCGCGGCATCGGAGCCTCCGTGGAGGCCACCGACACCCGCGCCAAGACCGAGGGCACCTTCCCCTACGCCGCCGACCTGTGGGCCGAGGGCCTGCTGTGGGCCGCCGTGCTGCGCTCCCCGCACGCCCACGCCCGGATCCTCTCCATCGACACCAAGGCCGCTGCGGAGATGCCCGGCGTGCGCGCCGTCGTCACCCACGCCGACGTGCCCGGCGCCACCACCCACGGCCGCCGGATCGCCGACCGGCCGGTCTTCGCCCACGACGTCGTGCGCCACCACGGTGAGCCCATCGCCGCCGTCGCCGCCGACCACCCCGACACGGCACGCCTCGCCGCGGCCGCGATCGCCGTCGAGTACGAGCTCCTCGACCCGGTCACCGACCCCGAGCAGTCCTTCGGCGCCCCCGCCCTGCACCCCGACGGCAACCTGATCCGGCACATCCCGCTGCGCTACGGCGACCCGGACGCCACCGGCGAGGTCGTGGTCGAGGGCCTGTACCGGATCGGCCGCCAGGACCCCGCCCCCATCGGCGCCGAGGCCGGACTGGCCGTGCCCCGCCCCGACGGCGGCGTCGAGCTCTACACCGCCTCCACCGACCCGCACACCGACCGCGACCTGGCCGCCGCCTGCTTCGGCCTGGAACCGGACCGCGTACGCGTCGTCGTCACCGGCGTGCCGGGCGCGACGGCCGACCGCGAGGACGCCGCCTTCCAGCTGCCGCTCGGCCTGCTCGCCCTGCGCACGGGCTGCCCGGTGAAGCTGGCCGCCACCCGCGAGGAGTCCTTCCTCGGCCACACCCACCGCCACCCGACCCTGCTGCGCTACCGCCACCACGCGGACGCGGAGGGCCGCCTGGTCAAGGTCGAGGCGCAGATCCTGATGGACGCGGGCGCGTACGCCGACGCCTCCGCGGAATCCCTGGCGGCGGCGGTGGCCTTCGCCTGCGGCCCGTACGTCGTCCCGCACGCCTTCGTCGAGGGCTGGGTCGTGCGCACCAACAACCCGCCGTCGGGCCACGTCCGCGGCGAGGGCGCCATGCAGGTGTGCGCCGCGTACGAGGGCCAGATGGACAAGCTCGCGGCCGCCCTCGGCATCGACGGCGCGGAACTGCGCCTGCGCAACGTCCTGGCGACCGGTGACCTCCTTCCGACCGGCCAGACGGTGACCTGCCCCGCACCGGTGGCGGAACTCCTGCGCTCGGTCCGCGACTTCGAGCTGCCCGCACTCCCCAAGGACGCCCCCGAGGACGAGTGGCTGCTGCCCGGCGGCCCGGAGGGCGCGGGCGAGCCGGGCGCGGTGCGGCGCGGCGTCGGCTACGGGGTCGGCATGGTCCACATGCTCGGCGCGGAGGGCACCGACGAGGTCTCCACCGCGACGGTGAAGGTGGTGGGCGGCGTGGCCACCGTCATCTGCGCCGCGGTCGACACCGGCCAGGGCTTCGGCACGCTGGCCCGCCAGATCGTCCAGGAGGTCCTGGGCGTCGACGAGGTGGCGGTGGCCCCGGTGGACACCGACCAGCCGCCGGCCGGCCCGGCGGCGCACGGCCGCCACACGTGGGTGTCGGGCGGCGCGGTGGAGCGGGCCGCGAAGATGGTCCGCACCCAGCTCCTCCAGCCGATGGCCCACAAGCTGGGCATGTCGACGGAGCTCCTGCAGATCCAGGACGGCCGCATCACCTCGTACGACGGCGCGTTCTCGATGTCGGTCACGGAGGCCATGGCCGGCAAGGAACTCTGGGCGACCGCGCAGTGCCGCCCCCACCCGACGGAACCGCTGGACGCGGACGGCCAGGGCGACGCGTTCGTCGGCCTCGCCTTCTGCGCGATCCGCGCGGTGGTGGACGTGGACATCGAGCTGGGCTCGGTACGGGTGGTGGAGCTCGCGGTGGCCCAGGACGTGGGCCGCATCCTGAACCCCCGCCAGCTGGAGGCCCGTATCGAAGCGGGCGTCACCCAGGGCGTCGGCGCGGCCCTGACGGAGAACCTCCGCACCGTCGCCGGCCTGGTCCGCCACCCCGACCTGACGGGCTACGCCCTGCCGACCGCGCTGGACGCCCCGACGGTCCGCATCGTGAAACTGGTGGAGGAGCGCGACGTGGTGGCCCCGTTCGGCGCGAAGGCGGCGAGCGCGGTCCCGGTGGTGACGACCCCGGCGGCGATCGCCTCGGCAGTCCGCGCGGCCACGGGCCGCCCGGTCAACAGGCTCCCGATCAGGCCGTCCGCGGCGGTGGCGGCGCCCAACTCGTGACCGTCTGACCGGCATTGCACGTGCAACCCGGACTTGGGGCTGTCGGTGCCGATCGCTAAAGTGCTCGGCGAGAGTGTGCGCGCGCACGTGCGAACGGGTGCGAACGGGGACGGGGAGTCGGCGTGGCAGAGGACAGCGGCGGGGTTCTGGCGGTAGGTCTGTCGGGAGATGTCGCGGCATCGATCAGAGCCCAGGCGGACGCGCAGGCGCGTGCCGCGGCGCTGCGGATCGAGTACGACGACATGAAGGCCTATCAGAAGCTGGTGGACGGCCTCCTGACGAAGCTTCAGGAGTCCCCGGCGCACCACGGCACCCTGGCGGACGGCACGATGCCGGCCGGAGTCCTGGGCACGGGCTTCCCTGCGGCCGAGAAGCTCAACAAGTCCTACACCACAGTCCATTCGGAGCTGCAGAAGCTTTCGAAGGGGCTCGCGGTGCAGATCGAGGCCCTGGGCATCGCCGTCCAGTCCGCCGGCAAGGGCTACAGCGAGGTGGACGAGGAGACGAAGCGACGCATGGGTCTCCTGGCCAAGCAGGCCCACGACGAATACGTGCGCGAGCGTGACCCGTACGCGGAGAAGAAGGGCGGCAGCCCGGAGGCGACCGGGAAGAAGGGGGCTGTCTACGGATGAGCGGATTCGAGAGTTACACGCACGCACAGCTCTACGCGATGATCGCGGCGCTTGACGACGAGGCGGTCAGTGCCCGGGGTACGCAGCTCACCGAAGCCGCCAAGACGATCAAGGAGATCGGCGAAAAGCTCAAGAAGCACAAGGTCAAGGGCTGGGAGGGTGAGGCGGCCGAGGCGTTCCAGAACTGGGTGAACCAGGCGGGAAGCGCCACGCTGGTCTTGGCCGACTACAGCGAAGCGGGCGGCAAGTACCTGACGCAGACGGCCCAGATCATGCGCGAGGTCAAGCCGAAGAACGGCACCGGGGACATGCCGAAGTACAGTGCGTCGGCGGAGGCGAGCCTCAAGGAGGACCTCGCCACGTCCCGTGAGTACCACAACGACCCGGACGCGGTGCAGCTCGGGCAGCAGGCGTGGTCGAAGCTGAGCGGAGACCACGCGCGAGCCGTGGACGCGATGAACAAGCTGTCCGGGTCGTACGAGCAGTCGGCTGCGCAGATGGACAAGGCAACGATCCCGACCTTCCCGCCGCCGCCTCAGGTGTTGGTGCCGGACCACAGCTACGCCATGGACGACATGGAGAGGCCTGGAGGAGGCTACGGCGGGGGAGGCGGTGGAGTCAGTTCCTCGTACACCTCTTCGAGTTCAGACTTCGGTCCGCGGTCGGGTGAGGGTTCTTCGCCTGGGTACCAGCCGAGGCCGGACAACACCGTCCCGTCGGTCTCTGCGCCATCGACCCCGGATCGCGATGTGGACGTGCACCTCGACACCGTCGCCACGCTTCCGCCCCCGACCACGCCCCCTGTGACGACCACACCCGGCCTTCCGACGACCACGAACCCGGTGGGTCCTACTCCCGGCCCGTTCGTCCCGCCTGTGACCGTTCCGCCGGTAGGCGGGCTCAAGGGTGGGCCTGCGCCGTTTGCCACCGGCCCCGGTATCGGTCCGTACCCAGGTACAGCCGGTCCCGGTCTTCCCGGCGGCAAGGTGATCGGCACGCCCGGCATGCCCCCGCGTGACGCCGGCATCACTGGTGGCCGACAGGTGACTTCCACCGGCCCGAGCACAGGCATCCCGCGCGGCACGGTCATCGGCGAGGGTTCTCAGGCAGGTCGTCCGATGGGTGGCGGTATGGGCCACGGTGTGGGCGGCCACTACGGAGGCAGCCAGGTAGGCTCCCCGGTCGGCCGCCGACTGGCGTCGGAGCCCGGAGGCGTGGTCGGCGGACGTCAGGCCGGTGCTGTCGGTCACCCGATGGCGGCCGGCCAGCCGTTCACCCAGGGCGGTTCGGGGCTCGTGCGCAACGGCGCGGGCCCTGTGGGGCATGCGGGGTCGCAGACCCCGGGGCGACGTCGGGACAACCAGGGGGGCGAGCGCCCCGACTATCTGACCGAGGACGAAGAGACCTGGCAGGGCACCCGTCGTGTTGTCCCGCCGGTGATCGACTGAGCAGAACGGACGTTGCACGGGATGTACATGCGTAAGGCGACCGCGGCCCTGGTGGGCCTTCTGCTGGCCGGGGTCGCCGCGACCCCGGCTCACGCGGACACCATTCGATCGCAGCAGTGGCATCTCGACGTGATGAAGGCCGAAGATGCCTGGAAGCTCAGTACAGGCAAGGGCGTCACCGTTGCTGTGATCGATTCAGGTGTCAACCGCATCCCGGAGCTCGAAGGGCAAGTTCTCCCAGGCACCGTGTTCCCCGTCGGCGATGCGCCGAGCGGCAGAGACAACGACTACGACGGCCACGGCACGGGCATTTCCGCGATGATCGCTGGTACTGGAAAGCATCCGAGTGGTGACGGCGCTTTTGGGCTCGCTCCTGGGTCCGCGATTCTTCCGATTCGAGTGCCCGATGTGAACGAGGCGGCGAAGGCCCCCTCGATGGTCGCAGCCATCCGGTACGCGGCTGACTCGGAAGCCAAGGTAATCAACATCTCCAAGGCGATCGGAGGGAACCCAGAAGATGACCGTGACCGGGCTGAAGCGGTGAAGTACGCCCTCTCTAAGGGCAAATTGATCTTCGCTGCGGCTGGCAACTACGGGAATTCCACCAACAATCTTCTCTACCCGGCCGCGACTCCCGGAGTGGTGGGTGTGGGAGCTGTGGATGCCAATGGCGAGCCAACCAAAGAGTCGCAGCACGGCCCCCAGGTGGACATGGCTGCACCCGGCATGGACATCGTCACGGCGTGCACTGGGAAGTCAGGGCTTTGCAAGACGCGCGGCACCAGTGACTCCTCCGCCCTCGCGTCCGCCTCAGCCGCCTTGCTGTGGTCCGTCCACCCCGAGTGGACCAACAACCAGGTCCTGCGCGTCCTGCTGAACACCGCGGGCAAGCCGGTCGACGGGTCCCAGCGGAACGACTACGTCGGGTACGGCATCGTCCGGCCCCGGGTCGCGTTGCAGACGCCCGGGGATCCCGGTCCTGCTGACGTCTACCCGTTGCCCGACCTGGCCGCCGCATCCCAGGCGGGGGACAAGCCCGCGTCGACGTCCAAGACCGACGCTCCCCAGGCCGCCGAGGAGGAGAAGAGCGGCAACCCCCTGCTCTGGGTCGGGCTGGGGCTCGGGGCTTGTGTGCTCATCGGTGGGGCCGTGACCGCGGTCGTGGTCCGCCGCAACCGTTGATCTGATCTGCCCGATCCGTACCGACTCGGAGGTCCACGCGATGTCGTTCGACGAAGAATGGTCGGCGGCTCGCGCCACGGCCGCCGCAGGCGTCACCATGCGGCTCAACCAGGCCCCCGCCGACCCCGCCCCCGGCGGTTCCGGCGGTCCCGGCGGCGCCGATCTCGCGCTCGACCAGGACCGGATCGGAGCCGTCGGCTCCGAGGCGTACAAGCTGCACACCCGCCTCCAGACCGACGGCAAGCACGCCGCCACCGCGACCGCCGAAGCCGCCGGGGCCCTCACCAGGGAGGGCTTCGCGAGCGGGGCCGCCCTGCTCAAGGCCGGCAACCTCTGGGAGACCCAGGTGAAGACCCTCGTGGCCGCCTGCGCCACCATCTCCAACGGCCTGAACTACTCGCTCGCCTCCCACGCCAAGGACGAGCAGCAGCTCCACGCGGACTTCACGGCGTCCGCCATCGACAAGTACCTGAAGTAGGCGAGGCGTTCCGCATGCTGACGTACGAGAACGTGATGAACGCGCCCCTGGACAAGCTCCAGACCGCCGTCGCCGACTGGACGGCCATGGCCGGCAAGTTGGACGAGATGGCCGAGGACGCCCGCAACGGCATGAAGGCGAAGTCCGACAAGGCCGAGTGGAGCGGGGTCACCGCCGGGGTGGCGCGCGGGTTCGTCGACAAGACGGCCAAGGAGTTCGAGGACGCGGCCAAGGCGGCCAAGGGGATGCACCTGGTCCTCGCCGACGCGCACGCCACCTTCAAGGCCGCCCAGGACGAACTGAAGAGGCTCGCCGCGGAGGCCCCGGCGGCCGGCTTCCGGATCGACGCCACCGGGCGGGTCGGCGCCGTCCCCCTGCCCACCGAGGCCGAACGGAACGCCGCCCGCCACGACCCCGACTACCAGCAGACCCTCAACGCGAACCGCAACGCCTGGCAGTCCCAGGTCGACCGGGCCGTCGAGAACGCCCAGGACGCCGACGACTCCCTGGTCCGCGTACTGCAGGCGAACGCGACGGACGAACACGACTTCAGCGGACCGAAGTTCACCACCCTCGACGCCGAACAGGCGGCCCGCGCAGCCGGCCTGATGAAGAAGGTCACCGGCCCGGGCGGCACGGCACGCAACGTCGAGGCGCTGCGCGAGCTGGAGGAACTGCTCGACGACAACCGCGAGGACCCCGAGTTCTCGACGGGCCTGTTCCGGACCATCGGCGCCGAAGGCACCCTGCAGATGTACTCCGCGATGTCCCTGGACGCGACGAGCCTGGGCGCCGCCGGCAAGGACCGGGCGCTGATGGTCGCCAACATCCAGAGCGACATGGGCGCCATGCTCGGCCTCGCCACCCACAAGGACGTCCCGGGCCACCTCGACGCGGCCTGGACGACCCAGCTGATGAAAGCCGGGCGCAAGGAGATCGACGTCTTCGGCGGCGTCCGGCAGATCTACGGCTACCAGGCGCTCGGCGCGCTGCTGCGCGAGGGGAAGTACGACACCGAGTTCCTGACCTCGGTCGGCCGGGACATGATCGCCATGGACCGCAAGGACCCGGACGCCTGGGAGTTCCACACGCCGATCGGCCTGGAGACCGTACTGAACCAGGGCCCGGAGGGCGGCCGCGGCTTCTACCCGCTGACCGGGCTCATGGAGGCGCTGGGCAACAACCCGGACGCCGCGACGGCCTTCTTCAACGAGCCGGTCCGGGAGGACACCAACAAGGACGGCATCGTCACGAAGGACGACAAGCCGGTCGGCGGCCAGCACGGCAAGGACCGGGGCATGGTCGACTACATGCTCGACAAGAAGCCGTACATGGACGGCTTCGACATCACCCCGGCCGGTGACCTCCGCCCGGCCCACCAGGCACTCGGCGACGCCCTGATGGCGGCCGTCTCCCACCGCGGCCCCGGCGAGGAGGACGCGCCGCCGGTCGCGCACACCAAGGAGATGGCGGCGGTCATGGAGCGGATCGTCGAGAAGATCGGGGACAAGCCGGAACTGGTCGACGCGAAGCCCGGGGACCCGGACGGCCCGCTGAACGGCCTGTCCGGGCACTTCGGGCAGATGGCGGCCGAATACATGCCGGACATCCAGGCGGCCGCGGACAACACCGGCCGAATGATCAAGGCCAACGGCGTGATGGCCGAGTTCAACAAGGCCGACATGGCAGCGTTCGTCGGCGCAGTGGGCCAGGACCCGGACGCGTACGGAGCCATCACCAACGCCCAGCGGGCGTTCACCACCACACTCATCAACGACGTCATCGCGCACCGTACCGAGTACGAGGAGATCGACGCGGCGATCACGGTCGCCGTCCACCCGGGAGGCCAGATCGCGGGCATCCTCTCCGAGGCCAGGGCCGAGGGGACCTTCGCCGAGAACGGCCACAAGGCGGAGGAGTACGTCAAGGGCGTTGAGGACAACGCCAAGTGGATCAACCGCGCCATCAGCGCGGCGGGCGGCAAGTACCTGGAGATGGTGCCGCTCGCCGGAGACGTCGTGGAATGGCTCCAGGAGGACATCACGGAAAGTGTGGTCGAACGGGCCAAAAAGGATCAGGCGAGCAAGGTGGGCGACGCCGACCACGAGGCTGTGCTCAGTTATACGCAGGCCCAGGTGGAGGCCGGCGAGTCCGCGGCGCAATCCGTCCGCAAGGCCGCCGAGGGCACGGGCATGAACCAGCGGAGCATCGATGCCCTCGCCGGCACGGCCTCGGCGCAGACGGCCAACGCGCACGCTGTGGGCCGCGGTCAGGTCGTCACGTCGAACGGCGGCTCCTGATGGGTTGCGCCCCCGATACCCTGCGCCTGCTCGCAGGGAGCCTGATCGTCGCGGCCGCGCTCGCGGGGTGCGCCGACGAGAAGAAGGCGGCGGCCCCGCAGCTGCCGGAGCGCACCTGCTTCGGCGTCTTCACCCGCTCCGACCTGGAACCGCTGATGGGCCACGGGGACACGGTGACGGTGTCCGGTCCGGCCGACACCCGGCTGAACGCGCAGCGCCGCGCGGCCACGTGCAACGTCGACGTGGACGGCAGGGGGCGCGTCCTCGTCGCGGCCACCCGCCAGCCCCTCGGGCAGAGCTTCTTCTGGCCCCCGACGGACCAGAGTGAACCCGCGCCCGAGCCGCTCGCTCTCGGCGACAAGGGGATCCTGTGGAACACGGGCGCCCGCGTCACCCTCACCTGCAAGGGGGCCGAGGACTCCTTCGAGCTGGAACTGGCAATCAGCGGCTCCGTGGAGCACATGAAACCGGGCACGTCCCGCGCCCTGTTCACCTCGCTCATGACCAAGTACCTGGAGTCCGCCAAGCAGCAGACCCGCTGCGGCTCCTAGCCGGTTCCGCGAAGGCCGAGGCCGCCCGGGGGTGCGCCTGCCCCCGGGCGGCCTCCGCCTCGGCGCCGTGGCCGGGGAGACCGGGCGCACGGCCGTGGCGATGTCCCCGACCGTACGCGGGCGGTCGCGGGACGGGGAAGGAGACGGCCCGGGATGCAACAGGGCTGCCATGCCGCGTTCACGGACGGGCCCGGCCGGCGGGTCCTAGGACCCGGGGACGAGGCCGGGATCGGTCGAACGGACAGGGTCGAAACAGGGCTGCGCACCTTACGCTGGGGCGATGAGCGCCCTCGAACCCCGCGTGCCCCAGAGAACCGCACCCCTGCCGACCCCGCCGCAGGGCGGGGTCATGGGGCCCGCGTACCGGACGCTCAGCATCGGGATCATCTCGGTCGTCTTCCTCATCGCCTTCGAGGCGACCGCCGTAGGCACGGCCATGCCCGTCGCCGCCCGCGAGCTCGACGGGATCGGGCTGTACGCCTTCGCCTTCTCCGCCTACTTCACGACCAGCCTCTTCGGCATGGTCCTGTCCGGGCAGTGGGCCGACCGGCAGGGGCCGCTCAGGCCGCTGACCGTCGGGATCGCCGCCTTCGCCTCGGGGCTCGTGGTCTCCGGGACCGCCGGCGCCATGTGGGTGTTCGTCCTCGGCCGCGCCGTGCAGGGCCTCGGCGGCGGGCTGGTGATCGTCGCGCTGTACGTCGTCGTCAGCCGGGCCTACGAGGAGCGGCTGCGGCCCGCGATCATGGCGGCCTTCGCCGCCAGCTGGGTCGTCCCCTCCATCGTCGGGCCGCTCGCCTCCGGCACGGTCACCGAGCACCTCGGCTGGCGGTGGGTGTTCCTCGGCATACCCGTGCTCGTCGTCGTCCCCCTCGTCGTCGCGCTGCCCGCCATACGGCGCAGCGCCTCCGGTCCCGTGGGCGGCGGGCCCGCGGCCTTCGACCGGCGGCGGATCCGGCTGGCGCTCGGCATCTCCGTCGGCGCGGGCCTGCTCCAGTACGCCGCCCAGGACCTGCGGTGGCTCTCGCTCCTACCGGGCATCGCCGGCGCGGCCCTCCTGGTCCCGGCCGTGCTGGGGCTGCTGCCGCGCGGGACGTACCTGGCCCGGCGCGGGCTGCCGTCCGTGGTGCTGCTGCGCGGGGTGGCCGCGGGGGCGTTCATCGCCGCCGAGAGCTTCGTACCGCTGATGCTGGTCACCCAGCGGGGGCTCAGCCCGACGATGGCCGGCTTCTCCCTCGCGCTGGGCGGCGTGACCTGGGCGGGCGGCTCGTGGGTGCAGTCGCAGGGCCGGACGGCCCCCTACCGGCAACGGCTCATGGTGATCGGCATGGTGCTGGTGGCGCTGGCCATCGCCGCCGCGCCCGCCGTGCTCATCGAGTCCGTCCCCGTGTGGACGCTCGCGCTGGCCTGGGCCGTGGGATGCCTCGGGATGGGCCTGGTCATCGGCTCCACGAGCGTGCTCCTGCTGAAGCTGTCCGCGCCGCAGGAGGTCGGCGCCAACTCCGCCGCCCTGCAGATCTCCGACGCGCTCGCGAACGTCGTGCTGCTCGCCGCCGGGGGCGCCGCCTTCGCCGCCCTCGGCGGCGGAGCGGTCGGGGCCGCGCACGCGGTGACCGCCGGCGGGGCGGGCGCCTCGCACCCCGCCGCCTTCGCGGTCGTGTTCCTGCCGATGGCGTGCGTGGCACTGGTGGGGGCGTGGGTCGCGACCCGGCTGGAGCCCGCGAAGGGCTGAGCCTCCCGCAGAACCCCGGTGCCGCGGCCCCTGACCGGCGGCTACGTTTCCCCCATGAACGAGATCACCATCGGGCTTCCCGGCGCCGAGTGGGCGGAGCTGGCCGATCTGGCCGATGCCACCGGGCGCACGCCCGAAGACGTCGTACGCGAGGCCGTACGGGCCCACCTGCGGGCCGAGCGGGAAAAGGTCGCGGAAGCGGCCGGACGGCTCGCCGAGCAGCACGCCCCCCTCCTGCGGAGGCTCGGCGAGTGAACACCACGAACACCACGAACACCACGAACGCCACCGAGTCCCCGCGGCACCTCACCCTCGCCGAGGTCCTGGACCTGGCGTGCCACGCCTGCCTGGCCCAGGACCAGCCCGTCGAGCTGCGCGCCCCCGGCCTGCTGGAGTCCGCGGTGCACCGGCCCCGGGCGCGCATGTTGGGGACCCCCGCCTACGAGGACACCTACGAGCAGGCCGCCGCGCTGCTCCACGGCATCGCCGCCAACCACCCCCTCGTCGACGGGAACAAGCGCACCGCATGGCTGGCGGCCGCGACCTTCCTGGCGGTCAACGGCATCGATCTCGCCGACGCCGACCAGGAGCTCGCCCACGACCTGGTCATCGACGTGGCGGCCGGGCACGAGACGGAGATCGCCCGGATCGCCGGCCGGCTGCGCTCCCTGTGACGGTTGCGTGTGACGCTCGCCGCACCGCCCGAGGTCACGGGCCTGTCCCTCCCCGAGGGGCGGGCCCGCCCCGGTAAGGTGGCCCGGTTGTCCTACGTACGACCGCCGCCGAGAGCACGAACCGGAGACCGTGACTACTACCGCCTCCCACCATCTCTCACCCGCCTTCCCCGGCCGTGCCCCGTGGGGCACCGCCAGCAAGCTGCGTGCCTGGCAGCAGGGAGCGCTGGACCGCTATATCCAGAACCAGCCCCGGGACTTCCTCGCCGTCGCGACCCCCGGCGCAGGCAAGACCACTTTCGCCCTGACCCTCGCCTCCTGGCTGCTCCACCACCACGTGGTGCAGCAGGTGACCGTCGTCGCGCCCACCGAGCACCTGAAGAAGCAGTGGGCGGAGGCAGCGGCCCGGATAGGCATCCGGCTGGACCCCGAGTACTCGGCGGGTCCGCTCAGCAAGGACTACCACGGCGTCGCCGTCACCTACGCCGGTGTCGGCGTGCGACCCATGCTCCACCGCAACCGCTGCGAGCAGCGCAAGACGCTGGTGATCCTCGACGAGATCCACCACGCCGGCGACTCGAAGTCCTGGGGCGAGGCCTGCCTGGAGGCGTTCGACCCGGCGACCCGGCGGCTCGCGCTGACCGGCACGCCCTTCCGGTCCGACACCAACCCCATCCCGTTCGTGACCTACGAAGAGGGCAACGACGGGATCCGGCGGTCCTCCGCCGACTACACCTACGGCTACGGCAACGCGCTCGGCGACGGCGTCGTCCGGCCGGTCATCTTCCTCTCCTACAGCGGCAACATGCGCTGGCGGACCAAAGCCGGCGACGAGATCGCCGCCCGGCTCGGCGAGCCGATGACCAAGGACGCCATCTCGCAGGCCTGGCGGACGGCCCTGGACCCGCGCGGCGACTGGATGCCCAACGTGCTGCGCGCCGCCGACCAGCGGCTCACCGAGGTCCGCAAGGGCATCCCGGACGCGGGCGGCCTCGTCATCGCCTCCGACCAGGACTCGGCGCGCGCCTACGCCAAGCTCATCAAGGAGATCACCGGGACGAAGGCGACCCTGGTGCTCTCCGACGACACCGGGGCGTCGAAGAACATCGACACCTTCAGCGCGAACGACGACCGCTGGATGGTCGCGGTCCGCATGGTGTCCGAGGGCGTCGACGTACCGCGCCTCGCCGTCGGCGTGTACGCGACGACGATCTCCACCCCGCTGTTCTTCGCCCAGGCCGTCGGACGCTTCGTGCGCTCGCGCAGGCGTGGCGAGACGGCGTCCGTGTTCCTTCCGACCATCCCCTACCTCCTCGGCTTCGCCAACGAGATGGAGGTCGAGCGCGACCACGTCCTCGACAAGCCGAAGAAGCAGGGCGAGGAGGACCCCTACGCCGAGTCCGAGAA
This sequence comes from Streptomyces sp. A0592, assembly GCF_004795115.1. NCBI lineage: Bacteria > Bacillati > Actinomycetota > Actinomycetes > Kitasatosporales > Streptomycetaceae > Streptomyces > Streptomyces sp. A0592. Next base: position 94,162 of record NZ_SSBM01000016.1, on the reverse strand, counting down.
GGAGATGGACGAGGCGAACCGGCAGGAGGACGAGGACACCGGCGAGGAGGAGCAGATGTCCTTCGAGGCGCTGGAGTCCGACGCCGTCTTCGACCGGGTCCTCTACGACGGCGCCGAGTTCGGCATGCAGGCGCACCCGGGCAGCGAGGAGGAGCAGGACTACCTCGGCATCCCCGGACTCCTGGAGCCGGACCAGGTCCAGATGCTGCTGCAGAAGCGCCAGTCCCGGCAGATCGCGCACAGCCGGCGCAAGCCCGACTCCGAGGCGGACCTCCTGGAGCTGCCGGCCGACCGGCGGCCCGTGGTTTCCCACAAGGAACTGCTGGAGCTGAGGAAGTCGCTCAACACGATGGTGGGCGCGTACGTCCACCAGAGCGGCAAGCCGCACGGGGTGATCCACACGGAGTTGCGCCGCGTCTGCGGCGGGCCGCCGAGCGCGGAGGCGACGGCGGGGCAGATCCGCGAGCGCATCAAGAAGGTGCAGGAGTGGGCGACCCGTATGCGGTGAGTGCGGTGAGTTCGCCCAGAACGCGTGACGGGGTCCGTGCGGAGGTTCGCACGGACCCCGTGCTCGTCCCGTCATTTCCGCGCCTGTGCGAATCGTTGTCACGAAACGACACTTGAGGCGATCAGGAAACGGCACAAAGGGGTAGCACGCGCCCGGATTCTGGACGAGCCCTTCCGCTGAGCGGACCTGCTCGCTAGATTCCCCGCATCGAACGCACCGTGGCAGCGCCGCCGCGGGAGCGCAGCCGGTGCAATGGCCGCTACCGGCGGCCTCTCCTGTGCGCCGCCGCGGGACCGGCGGCGTGCCACATCGAGAGTCACCGCCGCTCACCGAAAGAGGGAGAGGCGTCGTGACCGCGGAAACCTCCCAGACTCTCGACAGAGGGCTCAGAGTCCTCAAACTGCTCGCCGACACCGACCACGGTCTGACCGTCACCGAGCTCTCCAACCGCCTCGGCGTCAACCGCACGGTCGTCTACCGGCTCCTCGCCACCCTCGAACAGCACGCCCTGGTCCGCCGTGACCTCGGCGGCCGGGCCAGGGTCGGACTCGGGGTCCTGCGACTGGGTCGGCAGGTGCACCCGCTCGTGCGCGAGGCGGCCCTGCCCGCGCTGCGGTCCCTCGCCGAGGACATAGGCGCCACCGCGCACCTGACCCTCGTCGACGGCACCGAGGCGCTCGCCGTCGCCGTCGTGGAGCCGACCTGGACGGACTACCACGTGGCCTACCGGGCCGGTTTCCGCCACCCGCTGGACCGGGGCGCCGCCGGGCGGGCCATCCTGGCCGCCCGTCAGGGCTCCCTCATCGAGCCGGGGTACACGCTGACGCACGGCGAGCTCGAAGCGGGCGCCAGCGGGGCCGCGGCGCCGCTGGTGGGCATCAGCGGGCTGGAGGGCAGCGTCGGCGTCGTCATGCTGGCCGACGCCGTGCCGGAGCGGGTCGGGCCGCGGGTGGTCGACGCGGCGCGCGAGGTCGCCGACGCCCTTCGCTAGGCCGCGGGCCCGGCGGGTCCGAGGGCCTTCCGTTCGCCTGCCGGGTGCGGCGCCGTTGCGGGGGCGCTGCCCCCGGGCCCCCGCGCCTCAAACGCCGGCGGGTCTGATGGGGGGCGGGGGCGGATAGATTGGGCGGGTGCTCTCTCGCCTCACACGTCTGCCGCGTCCCGCCGCCCTGGCCGTCTGCGCCGTGCCCGTGCTCGGGCTGTTCGCCGCAGCGGCGTTCGCGCCGCTGCCCTTCGTGGTCGCCGTGCCCGGGCTGACGGCCGACGTACTGGGCTCCGACCAGGGCAAGCCCGTCATCACCGTCTCCGGGGCGCCCGTCCGGGACACCAAGGGTCAGCTGCGGATGACCACCATCCGGGCCACCGGGCCGTCCTCGACGATGACGCTGCCCGAGCTCGTCGGCCACTGGTTCGAGACCGATGAGGCCGTCCTGCCCCGGGAGGCCGTGTACTCCACCGGCGGAAGCGACGAGGAGATCGAGAAGCACAATCTGGAGGAAATGGCCAAGTCGCAGTCGGCCGCCGCCGACGCCGCCCTCGGCTTCCTCCGCAAGGATCCCAAGGACGTGAAGGTCGAGCTCAACCTCGCCGACGTCGGCGGCCCGAGCGCCGGGCTCCTCTTCTCCCTCGGCATCATCGACAAACTCGACGGCGACGGCAGCGGCGGCGACCTCACCGGCGGCCGCAACATCGCCGGCACGGGCACCATCACCGCCGACGGCAAGGTCGGCGCCGTCGGCGGTGTGGCCCTGAAGACGCAGGCCGCGCGGCGCGACGGGGCCAGCGTGTTCCTCGTACCGAAGGACGAGTGCGCGGACGCGCAGTCGGAGCTGCCGGAGGGGCTGCAGCTGGTGCCCGTCACTTCGCTGACGGATGCGGTGAACGCTCTTCGCGCACTGAACCGGGGAGAGCCGGCCCCGTCCTGCTGACCTCCGGTTCCCGCTCCATCGCGCGCCAGGCCGGGAAGACCAGCGGGGCGAGCGTCGTGAGCAGGTACGTGCCGCCGAAGAGCAGCAGCGCGGTGCCCACCCCGAAGCCGTCGACGAGCAGGCCGGCCGCCAGTCCGCCCATCGGCATGGTCAGCTCGCAGCCCGCGGTGGTCACTCCCGCGACCCGGCTGCGCAGCTCCTCGGGGACCCGCTCGTAGATCACCGTGGACAGGATCGGGTTCAGCATGCCCACGCCCAGGCCGGCCAGCGCCATCGTCACCGCGAGCGGCAGTGTCGTGTCGGTGAGCGCGGCGACCAGGTACCGGGTCGCGCCGGACACCAGGAAGGCCGTCGCGAACACCGCCCGGCGGGGGAACCGCTCGCCCCACATCCCGTAGAGCAGGGCGCCCAGCAGGGCGAAGCCGCCGAAGAGGGAGACCATCAGGCCGATCGTGGTGGCGCCGCCGAGGACGTCCCGGCCGTGCACGGGCAGCAGGACCGAGGACCAGCCCTGGTCCAGGCCGTTGGTCATCATGACCATCACCGTGATGCCCAGCAGCAGCCGGGAGCGGGTCAGGAACGCCCAGCCCTCGGCGAGTTCGGCGCGGTAGGCGGCGAACGAGACCTTGCCCGCGGCCCGTTGCGGCTCGGCGGCCGGGACCCCGCGCAGGAAGGCGGAGACGAGCAGGGCCGACACCCCGAAGGTGGCCGCGTCCAGCAGCAGTACGGTCTCGGCGCCGAACACCGCGATCAGTACGCCGGCCACGGCGGCACCGATCATCCGCGCCCCGCGCGAGACCGCGTCGTAGAGGCTGGCGGCCCGGGCCAGGGTGGTGCCGGCGTGCTCGGCGAGGTTCGGCAGGAGCACGCCCCGGGCGGTCAGCCCCGGGGTGTGCACGAGGCCGCCGAGGGCCATCAGCGCGCACAGCATCCAGAACTCCAACACGCCGAGGTGGTGCAGCAGCGGGATCGCGCCGACCGACAGTCCGCAGATCAGGTCGGAGGCGGCGGAGACCCGGCGGCGGCCGATCCGGTCGATGACCGGTCCGCCGACCAGGGCGGCCACGATGACGGGCAGGGTGGCGCAGAAGGCGACGACCCCGGCCCGGCCGGCACTGCCCGTGGTCTGGAGCACGAACCACGGGACGCCGATGAGCGTGAGCGAACTGCCGGCTGTGGAAACGGTGTTGGCGGCCAGTACGGCGACCAGCGGACGCCGGCCCGTGGGGCGTAAGGCCTGGCTGAGGGCATGGTCGACGGAGGGCACGGCGAACTCCTTCGGGTGCGGTGACAGTCGCGCGGTGTGCCGGTGCGCGGTGCGGTGGCGTGCAGTGCGGTGGCGTGCAGTGCGGTGCAGTGCGGTGAGGTGGTGGTCGCGCGCGGGGCGGCCGGGGCCGCGTGCGGCTGCTACTCCGGCGTGGAGCGCGGGAGGACGTGCGTGTGGATGCGCACGGTCCGGGTGTCCTCCGCCTCGGGCAGGTCCCGGTAGGTGTTGATCACGTCGTGCAGCCGGCCGACCAGTTCCTCGCTCTGCCCGGGCGTCAGCCGCAGGGTGAAGTCGCTGAGGTCGGCGCCGGGTTCCCAGCGGCCCAGCCGGGTCTGGGCCTCGGAGATCCAGGCGGAGACCTCCTGGGTGTGGTTCGTGGCGACGGCCTGCAGGAAGACGGCGGCCGCGCTGCTCGTGGCCGGGTCTGCGTCGTGGATCAGCGATCCGTCGAAGCCGGTGCCCTCGTGCGCGGCCCGCCACCAGCGCTCCCGGCCCTTGCCGTGCCCGACCGCGTCCTCGACGAAGCGGTGCGCGGCGAGTTGGCGCAGGTGGTAGCTGGTGGATCCGCTGGACTCCCCGAAGCGTTCGGCGAGCTGGGAGGCGGTGGCCGGGCCCTTGCGGCGCAGCTCGGCCAGCAGCTGCATCCGCAGGGGGTGGGCGAGGCCGCGCAGGGCGCGGGCGTCGAGCATGCGGAGGGTGGGCTCCACGGGCTCCCGCCCCTCGGCGGGCGTGTTCTCGGGACGGCTCTCGGGACGGCTCTCAGGCATGCCTCGACCCTAGAGATGCAAAGAATTCTCTGCAAGGGTTCCTTTGCATAGGATCGTTTGCATCACTGGGTCCGGGTGTCGTCCTCCGCGGCCTGCTCCACCAGCGGGATGATCCGGAAGGGCACCGGGTTCTCCATCACGATCGCCGTAGAGGCCCTGACGATCCCCTCGAAGCCGACGACGCGGTCGATCACCCGCTGGAGATCGGCGTTCGAGCGGGCCACCAGCCGGCACAGCATGTCCCCGTGCCCGGTGGTGGTGTGCAGCTCCAGCACCTCCGGGACCCCGTCCAGGTGCGCCCGTACATCGGCCCCCTGTCCCTGCTTGATCTCCAGCGTCGCGAAGGCGGTCACGGGATACCCGAGGGCCGTCGGGTCCACCTGCGGGCCGAACCCGCGGATCACCCCGGTGGACTGCAGCCGGTCGAGGCGCGCCTGCACCGTCCCGCGGGCCACGCCCAGCCGGCGCGAGGCCTCCAGCACCCCGATGCGGGGCTCGCGAGCCAGCAGGACGATGAGCCGGCCGTCGAGTTCGTCGATGCCCATGGATGCCTCCGGGTGCCCACGCATGCCCGTGGGTGGTCATAGTGCACAGATGTTTCAGCAATGTTCCGGCCATGCTGCACACTTTGTACAGTCATTCAGGAAACTATTGCGCAGCTTGTGGATCGGCGGGACTCTGCGCTCATGACTGAGTCTCTGGCGAACCTCGAAACCACCCCGCACACCGCGCGTGAGGCAGACCCCTTCCCGGTGAAGGGAATGGACGCGGTCGTCTTCGCCGTCGGCAACGCCAAGCAGGCCGCGCACTACTACTCGACCGCCTTCGGCATGAAGCTCGTCGCGTACTCCGGACCGGAGAACGGCAGCCGCGAGACGGCCAGCTACGTCCTGACCAACGGCTCCGCCCGCTTCGTGCTGACCTCGGTCATCAAGGCGACGAGCGACCACGGCCGCTTCCTCGCCGAGCACGTCACCGAGCACGGTGACGGCGTCATCGACCTCGCCATCGAGGTCCCCGACGTCCGCGCGGCCTACGCGTACGCCGTCGAGCAGGGCGCCCGCGGCCTGGACGAGCCGTACGAGGTCAAGGACGAGCACGGCACGGTCGTCATGGCCGCCATCGCGACCTACGGCCAGACCCGCCACACCCTGGTGCAGCGCGGCGACTACACCGGCCCCTACCTGCCGGGCTACGTGGCCGTCGAGCCGATGGTCGAGGGTCCCGCCAAGCGCACCTTCCAGGCCATCGACCACTGCGTCGGCAACGTGGAACTCGGCCGCATGAACGAGTGGGTCGCCTTCTACAACAAGGTCATGGGCTTCACGAACATGAAGGAGTTCGTGGGCGACGACATCGCGACCGAGTACTCGGCGCTGATGTCCAAGGTGGTCGCGGACGGCACCAAGAAGGTCAAGTTCCCGATCAACGAGCCGGCGATCGCGAAGAAGAAGTCGCAGATCGACGAGTACCTGGAGTTCTACGGCGGCCCCGGCGTCCAGCACATCGCGCTGGCCTCGAACGACATCGTCGCGACCGTCCGCACGATGCGTGCGGCGGGCGTGCAGTTCCTGTCGGTCCCGGACTCCTACTACGACACCCTCGGCGAGTGGGTCGGCGACACCCGGGTGCCGATCGACGAGCTGCGCGAGCTGAAGATCCTCGCCGACCGCGACGAGGACGGCTACCTGCTGCAGATCTTCACCAAGCCGGTGCAGGACCGTCCGACGGTCTTCTTCGAGATCATCGAGCGCCACGGCTCGATGGGCTTCGGCAAGGGCAACTTCAAGGCGCTGTTCGAGGCCATCGAGCGCGAGCAGGAGAAGCGCGGCAACCTCTGACGTCGCGCAGGTGCCTACAGGCCCCCGGCCGTTGCCGGGGGCCTGGGGCGTGCCTTGCCGGACCCGGCCGACGGGATCCGAGGGGCACGGCCCCCAGGCCGCCGTCGGCCCCGGTGCGCGGGGGCGGGCGGGTCGCCGCGTGGTGCCCTCCGGAGGGGAGTGGGCCACAACGCGGCGCACCGCCACCCCGCGCACCGGGCCGCACGGGCGGCCACCCCGAGCCGTACGGCCAGCTGTCCGGCGTCAGCGGGACGGGGACGCCTTCGGCTGCGGCTTGGCCGCCGCGGGCTTCGGCTTCGGCACGGGGTTGGGCTTCGGGAGTTCCGGCTCCACCCACGGCGTGACCGGCTGCAGGTGCTCCGGCCCGCCCGGCGGCGGCTGGCCGATCGCCGCCAGCGCCTCCTTCGCCAGCGGCCCGCGCACCGGCGAGAAGTACGGGTTCGTCCGCAGTGCCTCCTGCAGGTGCCGCCGCGCCCCCGCCTCGTCGCCGAGGGCCCGCTCGATCATCGCCCGGTGATAGGCGAACTCGGCACTGCGCAGCCCCGGCTCCGTCGCCTTCTTCGCGTACTCCAGCGCCGCCGTGTGATCACCCGCCCGGTGCAAGGCCCACCCCAGCGCGTCCGCGGCCTGCATGCTCTTGTGCCGCTCCCACTCCTGCGACAGGCGCCGCACCGCAGCCGCCGGATCCCCGTGGTCCGCCTCGTACAGGCCCAGGACCACGTCGTCGTCCACCCCGTTCGCGCCGTCCCGGACCGCCATCGTCGTCAGCGCCTCGTACTGCGCGCGCGCCTCCTGCTCCCGGCCCAGCGACTCCAGCAGCTCACCCAGCTCCCGGGCCAGCTGCGGCACCGGGGTCCGCCCCAGCGCCATCCGGTAGTCCCGCACCGCCTCCCCGCCGCGCCCCAGCGCCGCCAGCGCCCGCGCCCGGCCCGCCAGGGCCTCCGCCTGCGCCGCATCCGTCCGCAGCGCCCCCTCGTACTGCCGCAGCGCCTCCGCCGGGTCGCCCCGCTCCCACGACAGCTCCCCGAGCCGGAACAGCGCGTACGCCTTCTCCGCCGGGGCCTTCGCCGCGGCCGCCGCCGACTCCATCGACACCACCGCGTCCTCGCGCCAGCCGCGGTCCCGGTACACCTGCGAGGCCCTGACATGGGCCGCCAGCCCCGGCCGCAGCTCCAGCAGCAGCTCCATCGCCTTCTGGGCGCCCTTGTAGTCGCCGAGCCCCGTGTACGCGTCCACGAGCACCGGGTACGCCGTCCACCGCCGCGGCGCCTGCGCCCGTACCAGCTCGCCCCACTTCCTGCCGGTCCCGAAATCCCGCCGGGCATTGGCCAGCGAGCCCATCGCCGTCATCGCGTCGAGGTTGCCCTTCTCCGCGGGGCGCACCTCCAGCGACCGCTTCAGCGCCTTCTCCGCCTTCGGGTACCAGGCCGAGTCCGCGGTCCGCCGCGCCTGTTCGAGGTAGGCGGAGCCGAGCACCGCCCACGAGGCGTCGTCGTCGGCGTGCGAGGCCACCCACTTCTCCCGGTCGGCCACCAGCGCCACCACGTCCGTCGCCGAGGCGGGCGCACCCATGCCCACCGCCGTGGCGGCGCGCTCGCTCGGCCCCGGAGGGCGCGCGTCGTCACCGGTCCGGGCAGGCCGGATCAACAGGGCCCCGGCGATCAGGACCACCGCCACCCCGGCGGCCACGAGCGTCTTGCGGCCGGTGAAGGTCACGGGCGGCGCCGGCGTCTGCGAATCCTCGTCGAAACGGTCCATGGGGTCACTGTGCGTCAATATGAAGAGCGCGCCGAGGTGTCCGAAGACGTGCGCGGGCGTGTTCACACCGATGGCCCCGGCTGCCACGCTGGCCCCATGGATGATGACCTCTCCGCACGTCTGCGAGCGAGCCTCCTCGAAGGGCTCCCCGCCGAGGCCCTGCTCACCGACCCCCAGGTGACCGCCTCCTACGCCACCGACATGGCCAGCTTCTGCGCCGCCGGCACCCCGGCGGTCGTCGTCCTGCCCCGGACCGTCGAACAGGTGCAGCACGTCATGCGGACCGCCACCGCCCTGCGGATCCCCGTGGTCCCGCAGGGCGCCCGTACGGGCCTGTCGGGCGGCGCCAACGCCTCCGACGGCTGCATCGTGCTGTCCCTGGTGAAGATGGACCGGATCCTGGAGGTCAGCGCCGTCGACCGGATCGCCGTCGTCGAACCGGGCGTCGTCAACGCCGTCCTCTCACGAGCCGTCGCCGAACGGGGCCTGTACTACCCGCCCGACCCCTCCAGCTGGGAGCAGTGCACCATCGGCGGCAACATCGGCACCGCCTCGGGCGGCCTGTGCTGCGTCAAGTACGGCGTCACCGCCGAATACGTCCTCGGCCTCGACGTCGTCCTCGCCGACGGGCGCATCCTGCGCACGGGCCGGCGCACCGCCAAGGGCGTCGCCGGATACGACCTCACCCGGCTCTTCGTCGGCTCCGAGGGCAGCCTCGGGATCGTCGTCCAGGCCGTCCTCGCCCTCAAGCCGGCGCCGCCCCGGCAACTCGCCCTGGCCGCCGAGTTCCCCTCCGTGGCCGCCGCCTGCGAGGCCGTCTGCGCCGTCATGGAGGCCGGACTGACCCCCTCCCTGCTGGAACTGATGGACCGCACGACCGTCCACGCCGTCAACGCCCTCGGGAAGATGGGCCTGCCCGAGGCCACCGAGGCGCTGCTGCTCGCCGCCTTCGACACCCCGCACGCCCCCGAGGACCTCGCCGCCGTGGGGGAGTTGTGCACCGCCGCCGGAGCCACCGCCGTCGTGCCCGCCGAGGACCAGGCGGAGTCGGAACTGCTGCTCCAGGCACGCCGGATGGCCTTCCCCGCCCTGGAGGCGCTCCGACCCGCCACGATGATCGACGACGTGTGCGTGCCGCGCTCGCGGCTCGGGGAGATGCTCGACGGGACCGCCGCGATCGCCCGGGCCCAGGGCCTGCTCATCGGCGTCTGCGCGCACGCCGGCGACGGCAACACCCACCCGATCGTCTGCTTCGACCCCGCCGACGAGGACGAGACGCGGCGGGCCCGCGAATCCTTCGGCGAGATCATGGGGCTCGGCCTCTCCCTCGGCGGGACCATCACCGGCGAACACGGGGTCGGCGTCCTGAAGAAGGAATGGCTGGCGCGCGAACTCGGCCCGGTCGGACTGGAGATGCAGCGCGCCGTCAAGCAGGCCTTCGATCCACTGGGGCTCCTCAACCCGGGCAAGCTCTTCTGAGACCCGGGCGAGCTCCTCCGCTATCCGGGCGAGGTCTTCCGGGACCCGGGCGAGCTCTTCCGACCGTACGAGGCGGAGGTGACCGCCGCGCCCGCGGCGGCCGCCCGGTCTGCGGCCGCCGCCCGGGGTCCGGGGGCCGTGCGTCATCACAGGTCCCCGTCCGCCGACTCGTCCGACGGCCACGGGTCGCGCAGCCACAGGTCGTCGGCCGGGGTCGGGGCGAGCAGCTCGGCCAGCGCCGCGTCCAGGCCGAGCCGCTCCGACTCGCTGCCGGGCGGGACGACCCGCAGGGTCCGCTCCAGCCAGGCCGACACGGCGAGGGACGGGGCCTCCAGGAGGGCGTCGCCGTCGGGGGAGCTGAGTGCCATGCAGAGCACGGCCTCGTTGTCGACCTTCGTGGGCCAGATCCGGACGTCACCGTGCCCGCAGGGGCGGAACACCCCCTCGACGAGCAGCTCGCGGGCGAAGGTCCAGTAGACCGGGGTGCTGGAGCCGGTGTGGAAGGTGACGTGGACGGCGTACGGGTCTTCCGTGAGGTAGAGCAGGCGCGCCGGGACGGGGATGCTGCGCTCTGGGGAAAGGACCAGCTTCAGTTCCAGCTCGCGCTCGATGACGGGGTGGTGCATGACTGCCTCACTTCGGTCGGTGCGTGGGGCCGGATGGCACCCCACACCCGCTGAGAGCTCCGATGTGCCCGGGTATGACGCGACTTTCGGCGACGAAAGCGAGATTGGCCGAATCCTGTCGGCTGACCGAAAACAGCCGTGGGGAGTGACGTTCGCTCAATGGCTTGGATTCTCCCGTTACCGGACCTGTCGGGCCACGGTTCTTGGCTATGGTCCTCCCCTTGCACAAGCCTCAAGCCACGATCGGAGTTGGGGACATGACGGCCTCCCCTGGTGACGGCGAGCACGCGGCCCGCGAGGGCTACTACCCGGATCCGTCCATCCCGGGGTACATCCGGTACTGGAACGGCGCGGCCTGGGTCCCGGGTACGAGCCGCCCTGCCCCGGCGGCGCCCGCACCCGTCCCCGTGCCCGTCCCCCTGCCCGCCCCCGCTCCGGTCCGCCCGCTCCCCGCCCCGGCTCCCGTCGCCGCGCCCGCCGTCCGCGCCGACGAGACGGGGCCGGTGTTCCTGGACGAGACCTCCATGACCGAGACGCTGCCGGAACCCGCACCGGCTGCGGAGCCGTCGCCCGCGGCCGCGTCGGCGCCCGTGTGGCAGGCCGACCCCGTGCACCAGGCCGGCTTCGGCGGGCCGCGCGACCGCCGGGTGTCGTGGGGCAGCCCGCAGGAACCCGCGGCCGAGCCGGAGGCCGCACACGCACGCGCAGCCGCCCCCGCTCCGGCACCGTCGCCCGAGCCCGAGCCTGGGCCCGATGCGGAGCCGGGGCAGCCGTCCGCCCGGCCCGCGGGGATCTCCCTGGCCCGTACGCCGTCCTCCGCGGCCGCGCCCGCGCGGCTCCCCGCACCGTCCTCCGCGGGCATCCTGTCGGCGCGCTCCCCGGCCGCGCAGGCCCCTGCGGCTCCGGCCGCCCCGGCATGGCCCGACGCCCCCGGAACGGGCGGCCCCGGCCCCACCGGGGTCACCTCCGCCTGGCCCGAGGCGGCCCCCGCACCCGCCCGCACCCCCGCCGCCGCAACCGCTCCCGCCGCCGTTGCCGCAACCGCTCCTGCTCCTGCTCCTGCTCCTGCTCCTGCTCCCGAGCGTGCCGCCGCTCCCGAGCGGGAGGCCGCGGCCGCGCCCGCCCGCCCCGAGGTGTGGGAGCCCCGGCCCGCGGGAGTCCGCCCGAAGGTTCCCCAGCCCGCCGCGGACCCCGCCCCGGCGGAGCAGAAGCCCGGGGGCTGGGAGCCGCGCGGGTCGCAGGAGGCCCGCACGGGCGCCCGTACCGGCCGCCCCGCCACGCCCCGGGCCGTGTTCGAGCGCATGGCCGAACGGGCCGTGCGCCCCGCCGGGCTGGTACGCCGTACCCTCGCCCGGGCCCTGGACACCCTCGTGTTCGGCGCCGTCGCGGCCGCAGCCGCCCAGCCCCTCCTGCCCGGGGCCGCCGCCCATGTCCAGGCCAAGGTGGACACCGCCCGGGCGAGCGGCCGCACCACCACCGTCTGGCTGCTCGACTCGACCATCGCCGGCAGCCTCGGCCTGGTCTTCGCGGCCGTCCTCCTCTTCGGAGTCCTCTACGAGGTGCTGCCCACCGCCCGCTGGGGCCGCACCCCGGGCAAGAAGCTGCTGGGCGTCCGGGTGCTGGCCACCGCGACCCTGCGACCGCCCTCCTTCGGCGCGGCCCTGCGCCGCTGGCTCGTGTACGCCTTCCTGGGCCTGCCGGGCAGCCTGTGGTGCCTTGTGAACCGCCCCCGCCGGCAGGCCTGGCACGACAAGGCCGCCAAGACGTACGTGGCCCGCTAGGCCGTCTCTTCCGGATCTTGCCGGGCCCGCACCGCCCGGCACCGCACCCGGCCGCGTTGTCGAGGCGCCCGAGTACGTCCAGTACACGGGCGCCCCTCCGCCTTGCGAGGCTTCCCCTGAGCCCTGCGAGCCTGGGGAGACCCCATGGCAGCAGACGCCGCGGTGCCCGCCCTTCGGGCGGCCGGCGCTGCTTCGCGCACACGGCCTGGGCCGTCTCTCCGGAAGAGACGGCCCAGGGGGAGTCCCGGGGTCCCTCCCCCCCCGAATGGACGCCGTCCCGTTGCGGGGGTGGCGGAGCCGGGTTCGACTCGGGCCATGAGTACCGACCAGCCGCCGCCGGGCCAGCCGCCCGAGGAAGACCCGTTCCTCAAGAAGCCCCAGGAACCGACGCCTCCGTCGGGCGGTTCTCCGTACGGACCGCCTCCGCCCGGTAGCGGCGGCCCGCCGCCCCCGGGAGGCCCCGGCCCCGGCGGCGGGGGATATCCGCCCCCTCCGCCCCCGTACGGCGGCGGAGGCGACCCGTACGGCGGTGGCGGCGGCTACGGCATGCCCGACCCGCTGGCCGGCATGCCCCCGCTCGCCGACTTCGGCAAGCGGCTCGCCGCGCGCGTCATCGACGTGGTGATCGTCGCCGTCCCGCTGTTCCTCATCCAGCTGGCCTTCGGCACGAACCGCTACACGGTCGAGACCGACCGGGGCGAGGACGTCAGCGAGGTCTTCACCAAGTCGTACAGCGGCAGCGGTCTGATCATGACCCTGATCTCGATCGTCGCGTACCTCGGCTACGACTGGTGGTTCACCAAGAAGGACGGCCGGACCGTCGGCAAGAAGGCGATGGGCCTGCGCGTCGCCATGCTCAACGACGGATCCGTGCCGAACTCCGGCACGTCCCTGACCCGGGCCGCCGTGCTCTGGCTGCCGACGCTGATCTGCTGCTTCTGCCTCTGGCCGATCGCGCTGATCATCTCGATCCTCGTCGACAAGCCGTACAAACAGGGCCTGCACGACAAGGCCGCCAAGACCGTGGTGGTCCAGGCGACCTAGCGGTCACCGCACACGGGCGCACCTGCGACGCGGGCGGCCTCCCCCGGGGGAGGCCGCCCGCGTCGCGTCGTGCGCGCGGCACGGGTGAAGGCTCAGTGGTGGACGGGGTGTTCCGCCGGCGCCGTCCGCGGCTCGGGCACCCGGGCCTCCGGCGCGCCGGCGCCGCCCGTGCGGGCCGCGTGGCGACCGCGGCGCTTCGGGGCGGGCACGGTGAGGGCGACGAGCAGACCCAGGGCGAGCGCGGCGGCGGAGATGACCGCGACGCCGAGCCCGGTGCTCGTCTGCGAGAGCAGCAGCATGGCGATCGTCGACACGATGACCGTGGCGGACCCGTACGCGAGCTGTGCGGCAGTCGGACGCGGCATGGCGATATCCGTCCTCGGTGAGGGGGAGGGGGAGTCGGCTCAACCAACGTCGCGCGTCAAGTGACTCCATGACGGGATGCCCGGGGCGAGCCCCCGGTAAGCGTGACCTAACACACGGTGCCGAAGCACAGGGGGCGCACGGGATCATTTTTCACGCCCCGCAGGGGGGAGAAAGGGGACGCTACGGACCCGTTCCGGGGTCGGGAAGCGTCCTTCGCCCCGTATGGCAGGGGAACGTCCGGATAGCGGAACTCCCTGACCGCATAGTGCAGTTGTAAGGTTCAAGTCAAGGTCTGTCTTTTCTCGCGTCTCTCCGGTCAAATGTCGTCACTTGAGACGCGCGCCGCGCGGAACCCCCCGCTCCTATGGAGAAGTTCCGAACTCAGACGCTGCGGCCGCGGGAGGGGAACGACATCAAGTGACCAGCAATTCCGCCCGACGGCGTGCGATCCGCGCTGCCGCCGTCACCGTGACCATGGCCGCGTGCGCGACCAGTGCAACCTTCTTCACCGTCACCGCGGCCCAGGCCGAGGGTAAGGCCGCGGCCGCCCCGGTGGCCGACCGGCAGGACCCGACCACTCCTGCCAAGGTCGTCGAGCACGACCTCAAGGGCCCGTTCAGCGAGCAGCAGGCCCAGCAGCGCAAGGCCGCTCTGGACCAGGTGCTCCAGGGCAAGAAGGGCGTCGAGCAGCGCGGCGCCTCGAAGGTCGTCAAGCTGGACGACAAGAAGTACGTCGAGCTCGGCCGCGAGAAGACCGACAAGATCTTCACGATCCTCGTCGAGTTCGGCGACCAGGTCGACAGCACCACCATGCACGACCCGGACGGCCCCGGCCCCAAGCCGGCCGTTCCGAAGTACGGCGGCACCCCCGGTCCGCTGCACAACACGATCGCGCAGCCCGACCGCGCCAAGGACAACAGCACCGCCTGGCGCAAGGACTTCAGCCGTCAGTACTTCCAGGACCTGTACTTCGCCTCCGGTGAGGGCAAGCACTCCCTGAAGACGTACTACGAGAAGACCTCCTCGGGCCGCTACTCGGTCGAGGGCGAGGTCGCCGACTGGGTCAAGGTCCCGTACAACGAGGCCCGCTACGGCTCCAACTTCTGCGGCCAGAGCAACTGCTCCAACGTCTGGGACACCGTCAAGGACGGCGTCACGGCGTGGGTCGAGGCCCAGAAGAAGGCCGGGAAGACCGACGCCGAGATCAAGGCGAAGCTGGCCCAGTACGACCTGTGGGACCGCTACGACTTCGACGGCGACGGCAACTTCAACGAGCCCGACGGCTACATCGACCACTTCCAGATCGTCCACGCGGGCGAGGACGAGTCGGCCGGCGGCGGCGTGCAGGGCCCCGACGCCCTGTGGGCGCACCGCTGGTACGCCTACGGCACCTCCGCGGGCAAGACCGGCCCGGCCGACAACAAGGCCGGCGGCACCCAGATCGGCGACTCCGGCATCTGGGTCGGCGACTACACGATGCAGCCCGAGAACGGCGGCCTCGGTGTCTTCGCCCACGAGTACGGCCACGACCTCGGCCTGCCCGACCTCTACGACACCTCCGGTGGCGGCGAGAACGGCGTCGGCTTCTGGTCCCTGATGTCGGCCGGCTCCTGGCTCGGCACCGGCAAGGACTCCATAGGCGACATGCCGGGCGACATGACCGCCTGGGACAAGCTCCAGCTGGGCTGGCTGAACTACGACACGGCCAAGGCCGCGACGAAGTCCACCCACAAGCTCGGTGTGGCGGAGTTCAACACCAAGGACAAGCAGGCCCTGGTCGTCGAGCTGCCGAAGAAGAAGGTGCAGACGGACGTCGTCGCTCCCGCCGAGGGTTCCACCCAGTGGTGGAGCAACATGGGTGACGACCTCAAGAACACCCTCACCCGCTCCGTCGACCTGACGGGCAAGACGTCCGCCGCCCTGTCCCTCAAGGGCTGGTGGGACATCGAGGCCGACTACGACTACCTCTACACCGAGGTGTCCACGGACGGCGGCGCCAACTGGACCGCCCTCGCCGGCACCGCCGACGGCACGGCCATCCCGGTCGACGCCGCCGGCAGCCCGTCGCTCACCGGTGTCTCGGGCGCCTGGAAGAACCTGAACTTCTCGCTCGACGCCTACGCGGGCAAGAAGGTCGACCTCCGCTTCCGCTACCAGACGGACGGCGGCGCGGGCGGCAAGGGCTTCACGGGCGACGCCCTCACCATCACCGCGGACGGCTCCGCGCTGTTCACCGACGGCGCCGAGAACGGCGACAACGGCTGGACCGGCAAGGGCTTCTCCCGCATCGGCGCCAACTTCACCAAGGAGTACGCGCAGTACTACCTGGCCGAGAACCGCCGCTACGTGTCGTACGACTCCACCCTCAAGGTGGGCCCGTACAACTTCGGCTTCGGCAACACCCGTCCGGACTGGGTCGAGCACTACCCGTACCAGGACGGTCTGCTCATCTGGCAGTGGGACACCAGCCAGAAGGACAACAACACCAGCGTCCACCCGGGCCAGGGTCTGATCCTGCCGATCGACGCCAACGCCAAGCCGATGAAGTGGGCGGACGGCACCCTGCTGCGGAACAAGATCCAGCCGTACGACGCGACGTTCAGCGCGTACTCCACGGACGCGTTCACGCTGCACAAGAACGGCGAGTCGCTGTTCCTGAAGCCGAAGCCCGCGAACCTGGTCTTCGACGACCGCACCCCGGGCAAGTACTACTCCGACGAGAACCCGACCGGATCGGTGAAGGTCACTGACACCAACACCAAGATCAAGATCCTGAAGGAGACCTACGACGGTGAGGTCATGACCGTCGAGGTTGGCCCCTCGAAGAAGTAATTCGGTAAAACTGCAGGTCAAAGC
The DNA here is from genome assembly GCF_004795115.1 of Streptomyces sp. A0592. NCBI lineage: Bacteria > Bacillati > Actinomycetota > Actinomycetes > Kitasatosporales > Streptomycetaceae > Streptomyces > Streptomyces sp. A0592. Next base: position 77,944 of record NZ_SSBM01000016.1, on the reverse strand, counting down.
GTGATCGGCCGTCGCCCTCTAGCGGGCGGCGGCCGATCGCGTTTAGATGCCCCGGTACGAGGTTCTTATTGACGGGGGAGATGACCGACATGCCCGGTGGAGGGTTCGTCAGATTGCCAGGCGGCAGCGTGGTCGTTGCGCTCACGCTGCCGAGACCGTCCGGTGAGGGCGGAAATGTCCGCGTGCTGGTGCACGCCGCGAACCGGGCCCGCGCCCTGACCAGGCTGCGGAACCTCGGGATGCGGGCGGTGTACCTGCGGGGCAACGCACAGCCGCCCACACCCGACGAGGTCACGGCCGTCCTGCACCATCCGGACGGCCTGCTGTGGCGCGGCGCACCCGACCGCGCCCAGGAGCTCTGGCACCCCATCCGGGCCCTGCTGGGCACCTGAGGGCGCCGCGGGCCCCGGTTCTAGGGCCGGGGCCCGGCCGTGCCCACGAGGGTCACACCGGCCGCGCGGAGCTCTTCCAGGGCCCGCTCGGTGGTGTGCGGTGCCACGGCCGCCGTCAGGTCCAGCAGCACGCGCGTGGTGAAGCCGGCGCGGGCGGCGTCCAGGGCGGTGGCCTTCACGCAGTGGTCGGTGGCGATGCCGACCACGTCGACCTCGCCGACGTGCCGCTCCCGCAGCCAGGCGGCGAGGCCCTCACCGTTCTCGTCGGCCCCCTCGAAGCCGCTGTACGCGGCCTCGTACGCGCCCTTGTCGAAGACCGCGGCGACCGCACCCGAGGCCACGGCGGGCGCGAAGTTCGGGTGGAACCCGACCCCCTCCGTCCCGGCCACGCAGTGCACCGGCCAGGAGGACTCGTAGTCCGGCTCGGCCGGCGGGTGCGCGAAGTGAGCCCCCGGGTCGATGTGGTGGTCGCGGGTGGCGACGACGTGCCGGTACCCGGCGGTGGCCTGCCCGATCAGCTCGGTGATGGCGGCGGCGACGTCGGCTCCGCCGGTGACCGCGAGGCTGCCGCCCTCGCAGAAGTCGTTCTGTACGTCGACGACGATCAGTGCGCGGTGCATGACGTGTCCCTCTGTTCGTTGTCCTTGTGCGGCGGGCCCTGCGGGGGCTCTTCCCCCACCCCGCCCCTTCCCGAAACGGGGGCTGCGACCCGGACCCCCGACGGCGGGCGGGCCCGCGGGGCTACACGTACTCGGTGGGGATCACGGCCTCGCCCCGCGACAGCTGGGTCGCGCTCAGGGGAAGGGCCGCGCGCGCCGCGCGGTGGCGGTCGCGGGCCGCCTCCAGCGGCTCGCGGGCGACCACCTCGCCCGCCTTGACCAGGTGGGTGAGCAGCTGGTCGTCGGCCAGGGCCGAAGGAACCGGGCCCAGGCCGATCACCTCCGCCTCCGCCACCCCGTCGGCGTCCCGCCGCCGCGCCGCCCACTTGCGGCCGCCGATGGAGGTCTTGCCCCCGGTGGACTTCTTGGCCACCGGGGCCAGCGCCGCCTTCGGGTCCGCCGAGGTGGCCCGCGCCACCAGCTTGTAGACCATCGAGCACGTCGGGTGCCCGCTGCCCGTCACCAGCTGCGTGCCCACGCCGTACGCGTCCACCGGAGCCGCCGCCAGCGAGGCGATGGCGTACTCGTCCAGGTCCGAGGTGACCACGATCTTCGTCGAGGTCGCCCCCAGCTCGTCCAGCTGCTGGCGCACCCGGTGGGCCACCAGCAGCAGGTCCCCGGAGTCGATCCGCACCGCACCCAGGTCGGTGCCCGCCACCTCGACGGCCGTGCGCACCGCCTCGGCCACGTCATAGGTGTCCACCAGGAGCGTGGTGCCGCGCCCCAGCGAGGCGACCTGCGCGGTGAAGGCGTCCCGCTCGCTGTCGTGGACCAGGGTGAAGGCGTGCGCGCTGGTGCCGACGGTGGGGATGCCGTACCGGAAGCCGGCCGCCAGGTCCGAGGTGGAGGCGAAGCCGCCCACGTACGCGGCCCGGGCCGAGGCGACGGCCGCCAGTTCGTGGGTGCGCCGCGCGCCCATCTCGATCAGCGGGCGGTCGCCGGCCGCCGAGGACATCCGGGAGGCGGCCGCCGCGATCGCCGAGTCGTGGTTGAGGATCGACAGGATCACCGTCTCCAGCAGCACGCACTCGGCGAAGCTGCCCTCCACCCGCAGGATCGGCGAGCCGGGGAAGTAGACCTCGCCCTCCGGGTAGCCCCAGATGTCGCCGGAGAAGCGGTACGAGGCCAGCCAGTCCAGCGTTCGCATGTCGACGACGGCCCGCTCGCGCAGGAACTCCAGCACCGCGCCGTCGAAGCGGAAGTTCTCCACCGCGTCCAGCACCCGCCCGGTCCCCGCGACCACCCCGTAGCGGCGCCCCTCGGGGAGCCGCCGGGTGAACACCTCGAAGACAGAGCGGCGGTCGGCGGTGCCGTTGGCCAGCGCGGCCTGCAACATCGTGAGCTCGTAATGGTCCGTGAAGAGCGCTGTCGACGGCACGTCCACCGGCAGGCCCAGGTCCGCAGGGTTCATGCCGGCGATGCTAGCGCACATTTCGTCAGAGTGACGAGATGTGGGTCCCGTTTGTGCAACGGGCCCGTCACGGTGGCAGCATGGGACGAGTGAGTGTTGCTCCCATTGAGATCGAACGCACCGAGTCGGCCGAAGAGACCTTCGCGGTCCCGGAACCTGACGTTCCCTGGGTGACCCTGGTGCACAACGACCCGGTCAACCTCATGAGCTACGTGGCGTACGTGTTCCAGGCGTACTTCGGATACTCGAAGGACGTCGCGCACAAGCTGATGCTCGACGTCCATCACAAGGGGCGGGCGGTCGTATCGAGCGGCTCCCGCGAGGAAATGGAGCGCGACGTGCAGGCCATGCACGGCTACGGCCTGTGGGCGACCCTCTCCCAGGACCGCAACTGATGGGCCGGTCCACCGGGATGTTCGAGTCCCTCACGGGCGGCGGAGCCGCGATCGCGCTGGACGAGATCGAGATCTCCATCCTGCGCTCCCTGGCCGTCCAGATGCTGGAGCTGATCGGCCCCGGCGCCCCCGAGCCCGCCGAGGACGCCGACCCCCTCGCCGCGCTGTTCGCCGAGGGGCCCAGTGAGCCCCCGTCCGACCCGGCGCTGGCCCGGCTCTTCCCCGACGCCTACGGGTCCCCGGACGGCACGGGCGACGAAGGCGTGGACCAGGCCGAGCTGACGGCCCGCGCGGCGGAGTTCCGCCGCTTCACCGAGAACGACCTGCGCGCCCGCAAGCGCGAGGACGCCCTCGCCCTCGTACGGAGCCTGGACACGCTCACCCCGGCCGGCGACGGGGCCGCCGTGCTGGAGCTGACGGGCGAGCTGCCGCTGCGCTGGCTCGGGGGGCTCAACGACCTGCGCCTGACCCTCGCCGCCCGGCTCGACATCACCGAGGACGACGAGAGCGCGGCGCTCTTCCGGCTGCCGGACGACGACCCGCGCAAGCCCATGGTGATGGCCTACCTGTGGCTCGGCGGACTCCAGGAATCCTTGATCGAAACCCTCTGAGGAACCTCAAGGGAAGGCGGCGTTCGCTCAGCGGACGCTCAAATCCGGATAACGATCAGATCACCACCATGCGGTGATCTGTCATGATCACAGACGTTTGTCCGGAAATTTTGATGCCGTGCACCACATTTCTCCCCCTCGGGCGGTCGTAAGCACGTGATAAATCTTCACGACCGCCGAAGGGACGCCACCCATGTCCCCCGGCCCGCTTGAACCGGCAGACCGCCGGCGTGCAACTCCATCCGTATCCGGGGGGATCGAGGACCCGATCCGCAGCCAGTGAAGGCGCGGGTCGGCGTGGAGAAAGGCGCACCAGACATGACCTCAGTGCAGGTCGAGCAGCACGGCAACACGCCCGGCGAGGGCACCCGGGGCGACGGCGGCGAGGGATACCACCGCACGCTCGGCGCCCGCCAGATCCAGATGATCGCGATCGGCGGAGCCATCGGCACCGGCCTCTTCCTGGGCGCCGGCAAGGCGATCTCCAAGGCCGGCCCCAGCCTGATCCTGGCGTACGCGATCGCGGGCCTGGTCATCTTCTTCATCATGCGGGCCCTGGGCGAGCTGCTCATGTACCGGCCCGTCTCCGGCTCCTTCTCGGACTACGCCCGCGAGTTCCTGGGCCCGTTCTGGGGCTATGTGACGGGCTGGACCTACTGGCTGTTCTGGGTGGTCACCGGCATCACGGAAGTGACCGCCGCCGCGCAGTACATGTCGTACTGGACCCACGACAGCTTCCCGCAGTGGGCCTACGCGCTGATCTTCACGGTCATCCTCTACGCCGCCAACCTGATCTCCGTGAAGCTCTTCGGTGAGCTGGAGTTCTGGTTCTCCATGGTCAAGGTCACCGCCATCGTCGGCATGATCCTGATCTGCGCCGGCATCCTCACCATCGGCTTCTCCGACGCCGCCGAGACCGCCTCCGTCACCAACCTGTGGAACGACGGCGGCTTCTTCCCCAAGGGCATCGGCGGCACGCTGATGACCCTGCAGATCGTCATGTTCGCCTTCCTCGCGGTCGAGCTGGTCGGCGTCACCGCCGGCGAGTCCAAGGACCCCGAGAAGACCCTGCCCAAGGCCATCAACACCGTGCCGTGGCGCATCGCCGTCTTCTACGTCGGCGCGCTCATCATGATCCTGTCGGTCGTCCCGTGGACGCACTTCCAGCCGGGCGTCTCGCCCTTCGTCGCCGCCTTCGAGCGCATGGGCCTGGGCATCGGCGCCGCGATCGTCAACTTCGTCGTCCTGACCGCCGCCCTGTCCTCCTGCAACTCCGGCATGTACTCCACCGGCCGCATGCTGCGCGACCTCGCGCTCAACGGCCAGGGCCCGAAGGTCTTCACCAAGCTCACCAAGAGCGGCACCCCGCTCATCGGCACCACCTTCAGCGCCTCGCTGATGCTCGTGGGCGTCTGGATCAACTACGTCGCCCCCGGCAAGGCCTTCGACTACGTCGTCTCCTTCGCCACCATCTCCGGCATGTGGGCCTGGATCATGATCCTCGTCTGCCAGATCCGCTACCGGGCCAAGGCCGACCGCGGCGAGCTGCCCGGCTCGAAGTTCAGGGCTCCGGGCGCCCCGTACACCAGCTGGTTCGCCCTGGCCTTCATCGCCATGGTCATCGTGATGATGGGCGCCGACAAGGACGCCCGCGTCTCGCTCTACTGCGCCCCGCTGTGGGGGATCATCCTGGGCGTCGCCTACCTGGTCATGAAGAACCGCGACCCGCGCGGCGCGGCCTTCACCAAGGCTTCGTAGCAGCGGTTCCCGGCCGCCTGCCACGGCCGGGAACCCTGCCCCCGTGGACACTCTGTCCACCATGCGGGCCCTTCCGTACCACTCCTCGGTACGGAAGGGCCCGTCTGCTTATCCTGTCGCTCATGCTGACCCTCACCCAGGCCCTGTACGACCGGATCGTCGAGCACGCCCGCCAGGACCACCCCGACGAGGCGTGCGGTGTCGTGGCCGGCCCGGCGGGCACCGGCCGCCCCGAGCGGTTCATCCCGATGCTCAACGCGGCCCGCTCGCCCACGTTCTACGAGTTCGACTCGAAGGACCTCCTCAAGCTCTACCGCGAGATGGACGACCGCGACGAGGAGCCGGTGATCGTCTACCACTCGCACACCGCGACCGAGGCCTACCCCTCGCGCACGGACGTCACCTACGCGAACGAGCCCGGCGCCCACTACGTGCTGGTCTCCACCGCCGACAAGGACGGGCTCGGGGAGTTCCAGTTCCGCTCGTACCGCATCGTCGACGGCGTGATCACCGAGGAAGAAGTGCAGGTCGTCGAGGCCTACTGACCACCATGTGAGCGGAGGGCGTCCACGATGCGGGATCACACTCCAAACCGGGGACCGGGAATCGTTAACATGACCGCATGGTTTCCCACGACGTGAGCATCGAGACGCCCGGCAGGCTGCTGCTCGTGGCGCGGCTGCACGTCGACCTGTGCCGACTCGCCAGCGCCATCTGTCCTGCCGCCTGAGCACCGGAGCCCTCTCGCGCGGGGGCCCGCACGAACGCGCGCCCGTCCTCCCACGCACACTTGCCACACCCACGCCCTGACGACTGGAGCCCAGCCATGGCCATCGAGGTCCGCATCCCCACCATCCTCCGCACCTACACCGACGGCGAGAAGGCCGTGAACGGTGAGGGCGCCACGCTCGCCGACCTCTTCGCGGACCTGGAGACCCGGCACAAGGGCATCGAGGAGCGCATTGTCGATGGCGGCCAGCTGCGCCGCTTCGTGAACGTCTACCTCAACGACGAGGACGTCCGCTTCCTCGACGGCATCTCCACCGCCCTCAAGGACGGCGACAACGTCACCATCCTCCCGGCCGTGGCCGGCGGATCGAAGTAATGCGCTACGACTCCCCGCTGGCCGCGGTCGGCAACACGCCGCTGGTCCGGCTGCCCCGGCTGTCGCCGTCGCAGGACGTCCGGATCTGGGCCAAGCTGGAAGACCGCAACCCGACCGGCTCGATCAAGGACCGCCCCGCGCTCCACATGGTCGAGCAGGCCGAGAAGGACGGCCGGCTGTACCCCGGCTGCACCATCCTGGAGCCCACCTCGGGCAACACCGGCATCTCGCTGGCGATGGCGGCCAAGCTCAAGGGCTACCGCATCGTGTGCGTGATGCCGGAGAACACCAGCCAGGAGCGGCGCGACCTGCTGGCCATGTGGGGAGCCGAGATCATCTCGTCGCCGGCCGCCGGCGGCTCCAACACCGCCGTCCGGGTGGCCAAGGAACTGGCCGCGGAGCACCCCGACTGGGTGATGCTCTACCAGTACGGCAACCCGGACAACGCGGGGGCGCACTACGCCACCACCGGCCCGGAGATCCTCGCCGACCTGCCGTCGATCACCCACTTCGTGGCCGGCCTGGGCACCACCGGCACGCTCATGGGCGTCGGCCGCTACCTGCGCGAGAACGTCCCCGGCGTGAAGATCGTCGCGGCCGAGCCGCGCTACGACGACCTCGTGTACGGACTGCGCAACCTCGACGAGGGCTTCGTCCCCGAGCTGTACGACGCCTCCGTGCTCACCACCCGCTTCTCGGTGGGCTCCTCGGACGCGGTCACCCGCACGCGGGAGCTCCTCCAGCAGGAGGGCATCTTCGCGGGCGTCTCCACGGGCGCCGCCCTGCACGCGGCGATCGGCGTCGGCCGCAAGGCGGTGGCCGCGGGCGAGAGCGCCGACATCGTCTTCGTCGTGGCCGACGGAGGCTGGAAGTACCTCTCGACCGGCGTCTACACCGCGGCGACGACGGAAGAGGCCATCGAAGTCCTCCAGGGCCAGCTCTGGGCGTGACGTCGACGGGGCTGGATCGCGCGCAGCGCGATCCAGCCCCGCCGGCGTTTGAGGCGCGGGTCCGGTCAGCGCCCGGGAAACGGCGAAAGGGCGGGGCGGGGAGGAGCTCCGCGCAGCGGCATCCCGCACCCGCCCGCGCAACGGCACGCTAGCCGGACAACCGCTCCGCGAGGATCGCGGCGTGGCTGCAGCCCGGGTCCTTGACCGCGGTCAGCAGGGTCACCGGCCCGTCCCCGATCAGCCCGCGGAGGCGATCCAGCTCCGCCGCCGCCTCCGGCTCCGCCAGCTCCGCCTCGTACCGCTGCCGGAACTCACCGGCCGAGCCCCCGTCGTGGAACCACTTGCGCAGCTCCGTCGACGGGGTGACCGCCTTCGGCCACTCGTCGACCCCCGCCGCCGCCTTCGCCAGACCCCGCGGCCAGAGCCGGTCCACGAGGACCCGCAGCCCGTCCGCCTCCGGCTCCGGCGGCTCGTACACGCGCCGCAAGCGGATCTCCGGCATCACCGACCGCCTCCCAGTCCCTTGACCTCGTCCCACACCGCAGGGTCCAGCATCCCCAGCCGGGCCCGGAACTCCCACAGCGACACCTCGTCCGGCCGGTCCGCCTCCAGGAAGCTGGCCCGGCCCTGAGCCCCCACCGTCCCCGGGGGCAGCGGGATCACCCCGGCCCGCCGGTCGTCGTACTTCGCGGTGATCCACGCGACCCGCGCCCGGTGCTCCCGTACCGGGCCCACGCCCAGGACCAGGCAGGTCCGGCCGTCCGCCAGAGTCCACAGCTCACCCGCCTGCGGGTGCGGCGGCCGGCCGGTCCCGTGCGCGGGCGGGGTCCGGCGGGGGACGCCGAGGCGCCCCCCGGCGATCAGCATCACCAATGCCAGGACCACGACCGCGGCCACCGCGGGCCACCAGGACGTGTCCATGTTTCGACCGTAGCCGCGCGGGAAGACCCCGGCACGGCAACGCCCGTGCCCACCGTCGCTCCCCCGGGTGACAGCGCAGGTGATTCCCCCCACAACGGCCTGCCGCGGAGGAGCGACCGGACGTTTCGCGCCTTACGCTCGACCCACGCACGGCCCGCATTCCGTCCACGGACCGTCCACGGAGGTTCACGCTCCATGAAGCTCACCGTCGTCGGCTGTTCGGGGTCGTTCCCGTCCGCGGAATCGGCCTGTTCGAGCTACCTCGTCGAGGCCGACGGCTTCCGGCTGCTCCTCGACATGGGCAACGGCGCCCTCGGCGATCTCCAGCGCCACTGCGGTCTCTACGACCTCGACGCGATCTTCCTGAGCCATCTGCACGCCGATCACTGCATCGACATGTGCGCGTACTTCGTCGCCCGTTTCTACCGCCACGAGGGCGGCCGCTGCGGCACCATCCCCGTCTTCGGCCCCGAGGGCACCGAGAAGCGCCTGACCACGGCCTACGACGACGTCCCCGACGAGCGCTCGATGAGCGAGGTCTTCGACTTCCGCACCCTGAAGTCCGGGGCCTTCGAGATCGGCCCCTTCCAGGTCCGTACCGAGCGGGTCGCGCACCCCGTCGAGTCCTACGCGATCCGCATCGAGCACGGCGGCCGCTCGCTCACGTACTCCGGGGACACCGGCGTCTGCGCCGAGCTGGGCCGGCTCGCCGAGGGCGTCGACCTCTTCCTCTGCGAGGCCTCCTTCACGCACGGCAAGGAGGACATCCCGGACCTCCACCTCAACGGCCGCGAGGCCGGCGAGTACGCGCGCGGCGGCAACGTCGGGCGGCTCGTCCTCACCCACATCCCGCCGTGGACGGACCCCGCGCAGAACCTCGCCGACGCCCGCGCGGTCTACGACGGCCCGGTCGACCTGGCGTACGCGGGCGCGGTCTACGAGGTCTGAGCGGCCCCCGGGAACACACGCAAGCCCCCGCCCTCCCTTCCGGGAGAGCGGGGGCTTCGTCGTGCGTACGGGTCCTACTTGGCCTCGGCCTTGAGCAGCTCGGCGAGCTCCTCGTCGGACTCGCGGCCCGGGGTGGGCAGGTTCCACTTGACGATCGCGAAGCGGAAGATCACGTAGTAGACGACCGCGAAGCAGAGGCCCACCAGGGCGAGCATCCAGGGCTTCTCGGCGATGCCCAGGTTGAGGAGGAAGTCGACGAGGCCGGCCGAGAAGCCGAAGCCGTCGCGCATGCCCAGGGCCCAGGTGAGCGCCATCGAGACACCGGTCAGCACCGCGTGGATCGCGTACAGCACCGGGGCGATGAACATGAAGGTGAACTCGATCGGCTCGGTCACACCGGTGACGAAGGAGGTGAGCGCGAGGGAGAACATCATGCCGCCGACGACGTTGCGGCGCTCGGGGCGGGCGCAGTGGACGATCGCGAGGCAGGCCGCCGGGAGGGCGAACATCATGATCGGGAAGAAGCCGGTCATGAACTGTCCGGCGGTCGGGTCACCGGCGAGGAAGCGGCCGATGTCACCGTGGACGGCGCCGTTGGCGGTGTCGAACGAACCGGCCTGGAACCACGGGAAGGAGTTCAGCAGGTGGTGCATGCCGATCGGGATGAGCGCGCGGTTGGCGACACCGAAGATGCCCGCGCCGACGGCGCCCGAACCGGTCAGCCACTCACCGAAGTTGTGCAGACCCGTGCCGAGGACCGGCCAGATGAGACCGAAGACGATGCCCGCGACCAGACCCGCCAGGGCGGAGAGGATCGGGACGAGGCGGCGGCCGCCGAAGAAGCCCGCCCAGTCCGGCAGCTTGGTCCGGTAGAACTTCTGGTAGAGCAGCGCGGCGATGATGCCCATCACGACGCCGCCGAGCACACCGGCGTTGACCGGCGCGTCCACCATGACGATCTTGCCGCCGACGACCTTGGCGACCTGCGGCAGGTTGCTGTCGGTGAAGGTGGCGAGGACCTTCTGGAAGACCAGGTAACCGGTGACGGCGGCCAGGGCGGTGGAGCCGTCCGACTTCTTGGCGAAGCCGATCGCGATGCCGACGGCGAACAGCAGCGCCATGTTGTCGAGGATCGCGCCACCGCCGGCGGCCATGTAGCCGGCGATCTTGAGGACGAAGGTCGGGAAGACGTCCTTGTCGCCGAGCATGTCGTCCGCGCCCAGGCGCAGCAGGAGCGCGCCGGCGGGCAGCACGGCTACGGGGAGCATGAGGCTCCGGCCGATGCGCTGCATGACGGCCATCACGCCAGCGCCCTTCTTCTTTTCCGCCGCGGGGGCGGTAGCCGTGGACACAACTTCCTCCAGTGGGCAAGGCGACGCCGACGGGGAAAAGAACGGGGGACGGCGACGTCTCAGAAATGGGGGTACGCGGGCTCGGACAGGCCCGCGTGGTCTACACCAATCGTGGTGTAGACCAGTTGTAGCACGGTGAGGGATAGATAAGGAACCTTCGTTTTCCTGTGGTCTACGCCACACGGAACGGGTGTCGCCGGAGCCGCCCCGGCACCGGTACCTCCGGACAGGACGAAGGCCCTCGGATCCGGGATCCGAGGGCCCTCGGCGGCCGGGCCGAACGGCCCCGCACACCACGCCGGTTACACCTTGGTGTTCTCCGCCTCCATCGCCGCGATCTCCTCGTCCGACTCCCGGCCGGGCGTCGGGATGTCGAACTTCGTGATCGCGAAGCGGAAGATCACGTAGTAGACGAGCGCGAAGCACAGGCCGATCGGGATGATCAGCCAGGGCTTCGTCGCCAGGTTCCAGTTGATGACGTAGTCGATCAGGCCCGCCGAGAAGCTGAAGCCGTCCTTGACGCCCAGCCCCCACGACACCGCCATGGACACACCCGTCAGCACCGCGTGCACCGCGTACAGGGCGGGCGCGACAAAGAGGAAGGAGTACTCCAGCGGCTCGGTGATCCCGGTGACGAACGAGGTCAGCGCCACCGACAGCATCAGACCGCCGACCTCCTTGCGCCGCTGCGGCTTCGCACAGTGCGTGATCGCCAGCGCCGCTGCCGGCAGCGCGAACATCATGATCGGGAAGAAGCCGGTCAGGAACAGGCCCGCGGTCGGGTCGCCGTGCAGGAACATGTTGATGTCGCCGTGGTACGTCTTCCCGTCCGCCGCCGTGTACGACCCGAACTGGAACCAGACCGGCACGTTCAGGAACTGGTGCAGGCCGATCACCAGCAGCGCGCGGTTCGCGACACCGAAGATGCCGCCGCCCCAGGCGCCGAGCCCGCGCAGCCAGTCGGAGAAGCTCTCCAGCGCGTCCCCGACCGGCGGCCAGACCCACAGGCAGAGCGCGGCGAAGGCGATCGCGACGAAGGACATGACGATCGGGACCAGCCGCCGGCCGTTGAAGAAGCCGAGCCAGTCCACCAGCTTCACGCGGTGGTACCGCTGCCAGAAATAGGCCGCCAGCAGCCCCATGACGATGCCGCCGAAGACCCCGGGATTCTGGTACGTGTACGCCACGAAGGTGTCGTTGGGTCCCAGGCAGCCGCCCCCGATGTCCTTGGTCCCCACCGGGCAGGCCTTCTGGAACGCGTGCAGCACCCCCCGGTAGACGAGGAACCCCGCCGCGGCCGCGAGGGCGGTCGAACCGTCCGCCTTCTTCGCCATGCCGATGGCGACGCCGATGCAGAAGAGGAGAGGCAGGCCGAGATCGGGGTCGAGCAGCGCCCCGCCCGCGCCCGCCATCACCTTGGCGACGTCCGTCCACTGCAGGCCGTCCTCACCGAAGACGTCCGGCTGCCCCAGCCGCAGCAGGATGCCCGCCGCGGGCAGTACGGCGATGGGGAGCTGAAGGCTCCGGCCCATCTTCTGCAGCCCCTGGAACAGGTTGTTCCGCCAACTCGGTTGTGGCGCTGCTTTGGAGCTGCTCACGCTCATCCGCGTCCTCCCTGACCGGCCCGTTTTGGCTGCCGCAACACTTGCGGCACACTGGTGTAGACCAGTTGTGGGCAGGTTGCTGCTGATCGTCATCATTCGGCAGGGGCCGGTCATGTGCCTGCATAGATGGGCCAACCGTGCGTTACCGTGACGAAGCGGACCGTGCAGGTGGGTAGCCACGTACTGGCCGCCGAGACTCGTTCTTCGAAACACTCAGGGAGAAACACATGGCCACCAAGGCTGAGAAGATCGTCGCCGGGCTCGGCGGCATCGAGAACATCGAAGAGGTCGAGGGCTGCATCACCCGCCTGCGCACCGAGGTCATCAACCCCGACCTCGTCGACGAGGCCGCCCTCAAGGCCGCCGGCGCCCACGGCGTCGTCCGGATGGGCACCGCGGTCCAGGTCGTCATCGGCACCGACGCCGACCCGATCGCCGCCGACATCGAAGACATGATGTGATCCGGACTCCCTGAGTCCGGGCCCCCGGCCCGAAGCCACGACGGACCCCGTCCCGTAACCCGGACGGGGTCTTCGCGTTCTCGGCCACCCACTAGGCTCGGACCCATGTCTCGCATCGACGGCCGTACGCCCGAACAGCTCCGCCCGGTCACCATCGAACGCGGATGGAGCAAGCACGCCGAGGGCTCCGTCCTCATCTCCTTCGGAGACACCAAGGTCTTCTGCACCGCCTCCTTCACCGAAGGCGTCCCGCGCTGGCGCAAGGGCAGCGGCGAAGGCTGGGTCACCTCCGAGTACTCGATGCTGCCGCGCTCCACCAACACCCGCGGCGACCGCGAATCCGTCCGCGGCAAGATCGGCGGCCGCACGCACGAGATCTCCCGCCTCATCGGCCGCTCGCTGCGCGCCGTCATCGACTACAAGGCCCTCGGCGAGAACACCGTCGTCCTGGACTGCGACGTCCTCCAGGCCGACGGCGGCACCCGCACCGCCGCCATCACCGGCGCCTACGTCGCCCTCGCCGACGCCGTCGCCTGGGGCCAGAAGAAGAAGCTCGTCAAGGCCGGTCGCAAGCCCCTCACCGGCACCGTCGCCGCCGTCAGCGTCGGCATCGTCGACGGCGTCCCGCTCCTCGACCTCTGCTACGAGGAGGACGTGCGCGCCGAGACCGACATGAACGTGGTCTGCACCGGCGACGGCCGCTTCGTCGAGGTCCAGGGCACCGCCGAGGGCGAGCCCTTCGACCGCAAGGAACTCAACGCCCTCCTCGACCTCGCCGCCGGCGGCTGCGCGGACCTCGAGGCCATCCAGCGGGGCGCGCTGGACCTGTAACCGGCAACCGCGGGACGCCCCCCGGCGTCCCTACGGACAACGGGCGCACGGTGTCACCACCGTGCGCCCGCCCCTGTACGCCCACGTCCTCTCGGGAGAACCGTATGAAGCTCCGCATAGCGGCAGTAGCCGTGGCAGCCGTCCTGACCATCCCGGCCCTTTCCGCCTGCGACGCCATCTCCACGGCGATGGACTGCGCGAACACGGCGGTGGCCATCACGGACGGCGCCAACGACCTCCAGCAGGCCGTCTCCCAGGCGGGCAACAGCCCCCAGGACGCCAAGAACGCCCTCGACCAGATCGAGACGAACCTCAAGAAGATCGGCGACCAGACGGACAACGCCGACCTGGGCAAGGCCATCGACTCGATGAACACGGCCGTCAAGAACGTCCGCACCGCCATCGAGAGCGGCAACCCCGCCCCCGACATCAAGCCGGTCGCCGACGCCGCGAGCGAGATCTCCAAGGTCTGCACCCCGGGATAATGGGGGCATGACCTCGACGCCCAGCAGCCTGATCCTCGCGACCCGCAACGCGGGCAAAGTCTCCGAACTGCGCGCCATCCTCGCCGACGCCGGCCTGCCCCACGGGCTGGTCGGCGCGGACGCGTACCCGGAGATCCCCGACGTCAAGGAGACCGGCGTCACCTTCGCCGAGAACGCCCTCCTCAAGGCACACGCCCTGGCCCAGGCCACCGGCCTGCCGGCGGTCGCCGACGACTCGGGCCTGTGCGTGGACGTCCTGCACGGCGCCCCCGGCATCTTCTCCGCCCGCTGGGCCGGCCGCCACGGCGACGACAAGGCCAACCTGGACCTGCTCCTCGCCCAGCTCGGCGACATCGCCGACGAGAACCGCGGAGCCCACTTCTTCTGCGCGGCGGCCCTCGCCCTGCCGGACGGCACCGAACGCGTCGTGGAGGGCCGCCTCCTGGGCACCCTGCGCCACGCCCCCTCGGGCACGGGCGGCTTCGGCTACGACCCGATCCTCCAGCCCCTGGGCGAGTCCCGCACCTGCGCGGAACTGACCCCGGCCGAGAAGAACGCCATCTCCCACCGCGGCCAGGCCTTCCGCGCCCTGGTCCCCTTCATCCGCGCCCTCCTGACCTGACCGCCGGGTCGCCCTGGCGGGTGCCATCGGGCCGTGATCGCGCCGAAGGCCCCGTACGCGACAACTGCGTACGGGGCCTTCGGTGTGGATGTGCGGTTGGGGGGACTCGAACCCCCACGGGTTTTACCCCACTTGGACCTAAACCAAGCGTGACTGCCAATTCCACCACAACCGCGAAATATCGCCCAATTCGGATATTTAGTCCGCCTGTGCTGCACTTAGTCTAAGGGCAGGTCCGCAGCCTTGGGGCGACGGTTTCGGCACCACGTGTCGGTCAGTGAGTGGCAGTTGGGGCACAGGTAGCGGAGGTTCTCGCGTCGGTTGTCGCGCCAGTCCCCACTTATGTGATCGATCTGAAGGGTGATCGGTTGCCCTCGCCACTCCCCGGTGTTGCCGCAGTCGTCGCAGGCGTAGGGGACGCCGATCTCCTGCAGTGCCCGGTGCAGGCGGGGACGGTGAACGCGTGAGGCCCCCTCGGGGAGCACGGTCAGGGTGGTGTCGGCAAGAACCTTCTGTGGGCGTACCGCTTGGGAGGCTGCCCAGGTACGCCGCTTGAAGTGGCTGACGTCGAGTCCGAGCCGGGTGATCAGCCGCCGAACGCGCCGGTGGTTCACATCGTTGACGAGAAGGCCGAGGGCGCGCATGACGTCTGCGTAGCTCAGCGCTGCCGGAACCGCTGCGCGCAGCATGTCCTCGGGAATTCGGATCCGCGCGTTCCTGAAATGGGTGGTGTCTATGCCATGCGCCTTCAGCATCCTTGCGAGGGTGGCGCGGGATCGACTGTCGTCCGGCACGCCCAGGGCGCGAGCCGTGCCGCGCACGCTGTCCGCGGACGCTGCGGCTCCTGCAAGCTCCGCCCTGGTGAACGGGAGCTCGATGCCGATCCGTTGCATGCCGCGGAAATGGCTGATGTCCACACCGGCGGCGGCTATGCGGCGGACGATGTGCGACAGGGTGCCCGTAGCGGGGGGCGCGTCAAGCTTCACGGCAACCTCGCGCAGGGTGGTGGACGTCGCCGCCGCCGCGGCAATGGCCTCGTCGGGGTACTTGCGCCACGGGCTTCGTTTCGCGAAGTGGCTGGTGTCGATCCCGTAGGTGGTGACCTTCTCCTGCAGCGTTCGGCGTCGCCCGCCGCTCTCCTTGAGGTTGAGGCGCCGCATGAGGTCGGCCCAGCCTCTCGATGCGGCGACCGCCGTGGTCAGGGTGCCGCAGTCGTACGGGTCCCTCATGGTGTGCCCCCTCCACATGTCCGGCCGCGTGTGCGGCTCTCGTATGGGGTAACGGGTTCGGCAGGCGGACGGTCACGGGGTGTTTCGTCCGATAAGCGGAGCGGCCCGCCCCGGGTGGGGCGGGCCGCTCCGTGGGGGCAGGGGTGTCAGATGCCCAGGTCCTTGATGATCTTGGCTACGTGGCCCGTCGCCTTCACGTTGTAGAAGGCGTGCTCGACCTTGCCCTCCTCGTCCACGACCACCGTGGAGCGGATGACGCCCGTGACCGTCTTGCCGTACAGCTTCTTCTCGCCGAACGCCCCGTACGCCGTCAGCGTCTCCTTCTCCGGGTCGCCGACCAGGGTGACCTTCAGGTGCTCCTTCTCGCGGAACTTCGCCAGCTTCTCCGGCTTGTCCGGGGAGACGCCGATGACGTCGTAGCCGGCCGTGGCCAGGACGTCCAGGTTGTCCGTGAAGTCGCAGGCCTGCTTCGTGCAGCCCGGCGTCAGGGCGGCCGGGTAGAAGTAGACGATGACCTTGCGGCCCTTGTGGTCGGCGAGCGAGACCTCGTTGCCGTCCGCGTCGGGCAGGGTGAAGGCGGGGGCGGTGTCGCCCGGCTGGAGTCGCTCGCTCATCTGACAGTCTCCTCGGGAGGGGATCGGTACGTCACGAGACTAAGCTGACAGACTGTTCACGGCGGACTACGCCCCCACAGATCACGACCACGACGACGGAGGCAGCGCGGTGTCGGAAGCCAGGACCCCCGCACAGATCGAGGCGGACATCGTCCGCCGCCGCGAGCAGCTCGCCGAGACGCTCGACGAGATCGGCGTGCGCATGCACCCGCAGACGATCATCGGGGACGCGCGGGCCCGGGTCGCCTCGACCGTCGACCAGACCGCGGGGCGGGCCTTCGCCTCCGTGAACCGCCTCGTGACGGACGTGCGGGACGGTCTGCGCCACGAGGACGGGGCCCCGCGCCTGGAGCGCGTCGTGCCCGTCGCGCTGCTCGCGGTCGGTGTCGTCGGGCTGCTCGTGGTCTCGGCGCGCCGCAGGCGCGGATGACCCTGGGCGGTACGGGACGGGCGCGGACAGGTAGGTTCGGGGCGTGAGCGACAACACCACCCACGACAAGCTGCCCATCCGCATGCTGCACGACCGCGTGCTCGTGAAGTCCGACCTGCCCGAGGGTGAGCGGCGCTCCGGCGGCGGCATCCTGATCCCGGCGACGGCCGCCGTGGGCAAGCGGCTGGCCTGGGCCGAGGTCGTCGCGGTCGGGCAGAACGTACGGACCGTCGAGCCCGGGGACCGGGTGCTGTACGACCCCGAGGACCGCGCCGAGGTCGAGGTGCGCGGGGCGACGTACGTGCTGATGCGCGAGCGGGACCTGCACGCCGTGGCCGCGGAGCGGCTGGAGGGGTCGGAGGACTCCACCGGGCTGTACCTCTGAGGTTCTGAGCCTCTGGGTAAGCGCACGGCAGAAGGGCTGGTGGCCGAGGTCACCGGCCCTTTTCGCTGCCTCTTGCTACGGTGGGGGAGAACCCGACGAGACGCGCCGTACCGGGTACGACAAGACGACGCACCCCGTATCGCTCGATGTCTCGGAGGTGCCGTCATGGCCTGGGTTCTTCTTCTCGTCGCCGGTCTGCTCGAAGTCGGCTGGTCGATCGGCATGAAATTCACCGAGGGCTTCACCCGGCTGTGGCCCAGTGTGTTCACGGGTGCCGGGATCGTGGCGAGCATGGTGCTGCTGTCCTACGCGGCGAAGACCCTGCCCATCGGTACGGCGTACGGGGTGTGGGTGGGCATCGGGGCCGCCGGTGCGGCCGTGCTCGGTATGGCGGTGCTGGGTGAGCCCGTCACCGCCGCCCGGATCTTCTTCATCTGTCTGCTGCTGGTCGCCGTGGTGGGGCTGAAGGCGACCTCCGGCCACTGATACCGCTCACTCCAGGAACGCGGACGGCGGGCGGGGGCCTCCGATCGTCCCGCCGCCGTCCCAGCCGCCTCCGCCCGTGCCCCCGCCCGTGCCCGTCCCGCCCTGGCTGCCGGCAGTGGCGCCGCCCTCGTCGCCCTGGCTGGTGCCGCCGTCGTCCTGGCCGCCCTGGGTGCGGCCCCCGGTGTCCCGGCCCCCTTGTGTCTGCCCGCCGGTGTTGCGGCCGCCGTCCTGGCCCCCGTTGTCGCGGCCGCCCTGCGTGCGGCCCCCGTCGCCCTGCCCGCCGTTGTCCTGGCCGCGGGACGGCGGGGTGGGGCGCTGGGGCGGGGTCGGGGTGTCGTCGTCGCCGGGCGTCTCCTGCGGCGGTTCCGACTGCCACGAGGGCGGCGGCGGGGGCTGGGCGGCGCCCGGCTGGAGGTCGAGTTCGAAGTCGACGGGGTCGGTGCCCTCCAGCGCGGTCTTCGTGTACGAGGCCCAGATCCGGGCCGGATAGCCGCCACCGCCGATGCGGGGTTCGCCGAGGGCCCCGTACAGCGACTCCAGGGTGCCGGTGTCCGGGTCCTGGCCCATCATCGCGACCACGCTGACCAGGTTCGGGGTGTAGGCCGCGAACCAGGCGGAACGGTCCAGCTCGCCGGTGCCGGTCTTGCCCGCGGCCGGGTGGCCGGCGGCGAGGGCCGCCGTGCCGGTCCCGTTGTCCACGACGCTGACCAGCATGGACGTGGTGGTGTCGGCGGCCTCGCGGCTGATGGCCTGGACGGGGGTGCGCTCGGGCAGGGGGATCTTGTCGTCGCCCTTCGCGATCTCCTCCAGGAAGGTGTAGGGGGTCCGGCGGCCGTGGTCGGCGAGGGTCGCGTACGCCTGGGTCATGTCGAGGACGCTGGCCTGGAGGGTGCCGAGCGCCATGGCCGGGCCGACCACGAAGTTCGGGGTGTCCTCGGGGATGCCGAGGTCGATGGCGGTCTTCTTGACCCTGGCGGTGCCGACGTCGACGGCCATCTGCGCGTAGACGGCGTTGACGGAGAGGTCGGTGGCGGTGTTGACGGTGATGTTGCCGTAGGAGACCTGGCCCTCGTTCTCCGGGGCGAAGCGGATCCGGCCGCCGACGACGGGGCGCTTGTTGTCGCCGTTGTAGACGGTGTTGGGGGTGATCCTGCGGCCGTCCTGGGTGCGGGAGTCGTTCTCGACGGCGGCCGCGAAGACGAACGGCTTGAAGGTGGAGGCGACCTGGTAGTCGTGCCGGGTCGCGTTGTTCACGTACTGCCTGGTGTAGTCGACGCCGCCGTACATGGCGACGACCTTGCCGGTGGCCGGGTCGATGGAGACCCCGCCGGCCCGGACCACCCGGTCGGCCTTGCGCGCCTCGGGGTCGAGCCTGCTCAGCATCTGGTCGTCGACGGCCTCGACGAAGTCGGCCTGGCGGCGCCGGTCGATGGTGGTCCTGATGCGGTAGCCGCCCTCGGCGAGGGTCTTGTCGTCGAGGATCTCGCGGTCGAGGATGAACTCCTTGATCGCTTCGACGAGGTAGCCGCGCTGGCCGGACAGGCCCGCGGCGGCCCGGACCTTGCCGGGTTCGGGGAACTGCGTGGCCGTGCGCTCGGCGGCGGGCAGCCAGCCCTTCTTGACCATGCCGTCGAGGACGTAGTTCCAGCGGGCGAGGGCGCGGGCGCGGCTCTGCGGGTGGGAGACGACGTCGAAGGCGCTGGGGGAGTTGAGCAGGGTGGCGAGGTAGGCGCCCTCGGCGGTGGTGAGGCTGCTGACGTCCTTGCCGTAGTAGGCCTGGGAAGCGGCCTGGATGCCGTACGCGTTGCGGCCGAAGTAGCTGGTGTTCAGGTAGCCCTCGAGGATGTAGGCCTTGGACTTCTCGCGACCGAGTTTGATCGCGATGAAGAACTCCTTGGCCTTGCGTTTGATCGTCTGTTCCTGGCCCAGGTAGTAGTTCTTGACGTACTGCTGGGTGATCGTCGAGCCGGACTGGGTGCCCTTGCCGGTGGCCGTGTTCCAGGCGGCGCGGATCATCGCCTTGGGGTCCACCGCCCGTTCGGAGTGGAAGTCCCGGTCCTCCGCGGCCAGTACGGCCTCCTGGACGG
This sequence comes from Streptomyces sp. A0592, assembly GCF_004795115.1. NCBI lineage: Bacteria > Bacillati > Actinomycetota > Actinomycetes > Kitasatosporales > Streptomycetaceae > Streptomyces > Streptomyces sp. A0592. The sequence goes on along the minus strand of NZ_SSBM01000016.1, from coordinate 58,208 downwards.
TCAGCGGGATCTGCGAGAGGGGCACGTTGACCCGGTTGACCTCGCCGTCGCGGGCGATCTGGGAGCCGTCGGAGTAGAGGTAGACGTTGGACTGCGCGGTCGCGGCGGCGTTGGCGGGCGGGATGTCGACCAGCAGGTAACCGGCCACGAGGCCGCCGCCGACCAGGAGGGCGAGGAGCAGTACGGCGCCGAGGACCATGCGCCAGGTGGGGAGGGCGCGGCGCCATCCGGTCCGCCCGCGGCGGGTCTTCTTCCCGGAGCGGTCCGGCTGGTCCGGGTGGCCGGGGCGGCCCGGGCGGTCCGGTCCGCGCTGCCCGTCCTGCCCGTCCTGTCCGCCCCGGCCGCCCGGGCCGCCCGGGCCGCCGCCGGGCGGGGTGTCCGGGTCGCGAGGGGTCCAGCCCGCGGGTGGTGACTGGTCGCTCATCTCCAGGACTCCTCGACGCTGTTCGAAATATCCACTTCTGTACCTCATGGTGTCTACCCGATGGCCGGTGACAACCGCTCCGGACGGGGGTAAATCGGTCGCGTGGCTCGCCCCTCCGCACTAAGCTCGCGCGCTTTGGCCGACGTAGGAACGACGTGGAAAACGGAGGGGATACGGTGCGCCAGAGAGTGGCCCTTTACGGTGCGGTCGCGGCCGGCGGATTCCGGCGCTACGCCACCTACGGGACGGCGACCGCGGCGGGCGTGTTCACCAACACCGTGTTCGGGTTCATCGTCGCGTTCACGTACATCGCGCTGTGGGACCAGCGCCCGGGGCTGGGCGGTTACGACCAGTCCCAGGCCCTCACCTTCGTCTGGGTGAGCCAGTCGCTGCTGGCCGCAGGGGCGTTGATCGGCGGTGGGTTCCAGGAGGAGATCCAGGAGCGGGTCCGCACGGGAGACATCGCCGTCGACCTGTACCGGCCCGCGGACCTCCAGATGTGGTGGCTCGCCGCCGACCTGGGCCGCGCCGCCTTCCAGCTGCTGGGGCGCGGGCTGGTCCCGCTCGCGGCGGGGGCGCTGGCCTTCCGGCTGGCGCTGCCCCCGGACCCGTGGCGCTGGCTGCTGTTCCTGGTCTCCGTCACGCTCGGGCTCGTGGTGAGCTTCGCGCTGCGCTACCTGCTGGGACTGCTGGCCTTCTGGCTGCTGGACGGGGCCGGGATCAACCTGATGGCGACCGTGGTCTCGGTCTTCTTCTCGGGGATGCTGCTGCCCCTGACCGTCTTCCCGGGCGCCTTCGGGGAGTTCGTGCGCGCACTGCCGTGGTCGGCGATGCTCCAGGTGCCGCTGGACGTGCTGCTGGGCGAGCACGCCGGGGCCGGGGCCGCGGCCGGCGCGCTGGGCTTCCAGGCCGGCTGGATCCTCGTACTGCTGGGCATCGGGCGGCTGTTGCAGTCGGCGGCGACGCGGAAGGTGGTGGTCCAGGGTGGCTGAGACGGTCGAGACGGCCGAGACGGCCGAGGCGGTACCGGACGAGCGGGAGTTCGCGGCCCTGGAGGTGCCCCGGGCGCGCGGCCGGGTCCGGGAGGGGCTGCGCGGCTACGGCCTGATCGTGGCCATGTGGATCCGGTCGACGATGACGTACCGGACGTCCTTCGCCCTGTCCACGCTGGGGAACGCGGCGATCACGCTGCTGGACTTCGTCGCGATCTACATCATGTTCACGCACGTGGACGTCCTCGGCGGCTTCACGCTGCCCGAGGTCGCCCTGCTATACGGGTCCTGCTCGGCGTCCCTGGGGCTGGCGGACCTGCTGCTGGGGAACACCGACCGGATCGGCGCCCGGGTCCGCGACGGTTCGCTCGACACCATGCTGGTGCGGCCGGTCCCGCTGCTCGCGCAGGTCGCGGCCGATCGCTTCGCGCTGCGCCGGCTGGGCCGGATCGCGCAGGGGCTGGGGCTGCTGGGCTGGGCGCTCTGGTCGCTGGACGTGGACTGGACGGCGGGGAAGGTGCTGCTGGTGCCGGTGATGGTGCTGGCGGGCGCGGCGATCTTCGCGGCGGTGATGGTGGCCGGGGCGGCCTTCCAGCTCATCGCCGGGGACGCGGCGGAGGTGCAGAACTCCTTCACCTACGGCGGCTGCACGATGCTGCAGTACCCGCCGACGATCTTCGCGACGGAGCTGCTGCGCGCGGTGACCTTCATCGTCCCCCTGGCCTTTGTCAACTGGCTGCCCGCGCTGTACGTGCTGGGGCGGCCCGATCCGCTGGGACTGCCGGGGTGGGCGGCGTTCCTGAGCCCGCTGGTGGCCTTCGCGGTGTTCGTGCCCGCGTCGCTGGCCTGGCGCGCGGGAGTCCGTTCGTACCGGAGCACGGGGAGCTGAGCCGTGGTGGATGATGCGCTGATCTCGCTGGACGGGGTCGAGAAGGTCTTCGACGTACGGCGCCGGGTGGGGCTGATGCGCCGGGAGAAACGCCAGGTCAGGGCGGTGGACGGGATCAGCTTCGCGGTCGCGCGGGGCGAGATGGTCGGCTACATCGGGCCCAACGGGGCCGGGAAGTCCACCACGATCAAGATGCTGACCGGGATCCTCACCCCGAGCGGCGGCCGGCTGCGGGTCGCGGGCATCGATCCGGCGCGGGAGCGGGTCCGTCTCGCACAGCGGATCGGAGTGGTCTTCGGGCAGCGCACCACGCTGTGGTGGGACCTGCCGCTGAAGGACTCGTACGGGCTGATGCGGCGGATGTACCGGGTGCCGCGGGCGCGGTTCGAGGAGAACCTGGAGCGGTGCGTGGACCGCCTGGACCTGGCCGAGCTGCTCGACGTGCCGGTACGGCAGCTGTCGCTGGGGCAGCGGATGCGCGGGGACATCGCGGCGGCGCTGCTGCACGATCCGGACGTGCTGTACCTGGACGAGCCGACGATCGGGCTCGACGTGGTGAGCAAGGCGAAGGTACGGGGCTTCCTGAGGCAGTTGAACGAGGAGCGCGGCACGACGGTGCTGCTGACCACGCACGACCTGCAGGACATCGAGCAGCTCTGCGAGCGGGTGATGGTGATCGACCACGGGCGGCTGATGTACGACGGCGCGCTGGGCGGGCTGCACACGGCGGGGTCGGTGGGGGAGAGCGAGCGGACGCTGGTGGTGGACCTGGAGCGGGAGCTGGGGCCGATCAGCGTGCCGGGGGCGCGCGTGGTGAAGGTGGAGGGCCCCCGGCAGTGGCTGGCGTTCCCGGCGGGGGCGTCGGCCGCGCCGCTGGTGTCGGCGGTGGCTGCGCGGTACCCGCTGGTGGACCTGTCGGTGCGGGAGCCGGACATCGAGGACGTGATCGCGCGGATGTACGCGGGGCGGGGCTGACGGTCGGGGGCAGGCCGGTCCTCGGGGACGCTCTCAGGGTTCGCTCGGGGGCGGTCTCAGGGGCCCGGACCATACAACTCCCGCACGGCGGTGCATAGTCTGGTGCGCATGAGTGACGAGCGGCCGGAGAAGCCGTTGCCGGAGTTGAGGGCGTCGGATGCCGACCGGGACCGGGTGGTGGAGCGTCTGCGGGACGCCGTCGCCGAGGGCCGGCTCGACATGGAGGAGTTCGAGGAGCGGCTGGAGGCGGCGTACAAGTCCCGTACGTACGCGGAGCTGGAACCGCTGACGGCCGACCTGCCGGCGGCCACGGGCGCGGCGGCGCTCGCGCCGGCGGCGGCGCCGGGGGGCGCCGCCTGGCCGGGCCGGATCGGCGGGACGGGCTCGTCGGCGCTGGCCGTCGCGGTGATGTCGGGCTTCCAGCGCAAGGGCCGGTGGACGGTCCCGGCGCGTTTCGACGCGGTGGCGTTCTGGGGCGGCGGCGAGCTGGACCTGCGCGAGGCGGACTTCGCGCAGCGCGAGGTGGTGATCAACTGCGTCGCGATCATGGGCGGCATCGAGATCACGGTGCCGCCGGGGGTGGACGTGGACGTGCGGGGCTTCGGCTTCATGGGCGCGTTCGACCAGCGGGACAGCCCGGGCCCGACGGAGCCGGGCGCTCCGCGGGTGGTGGTGACGGGTTTCGCCTTCTGGGGCGGCGTGGAAGTCAAGATCAAGAAGCCCAAGCGCCCCCTGGACGGCCCGTCCCTCCACAAAAACCCCTGACCCCCGGGCCCCGACCGGTCACCACGGCGCGCCCCTCCGGCACCTGCCGGGGCGGCCGGGTACCGCGGGGCGGGATGGCGCGGTGCGGCTTCCGCCGGGGCCGGCTGGTTGCCGCGGGGCGGGATGGCGCGGTTGGGCTCCCGCCGGGGTGGCCGAACACCGCGGGGCGGCTTCGGTGCGGCGCGGCACCTGCCGGGGTGGCCGGGTACCGCGGGGCGGGATGGCGCGGTGCGGCTTCCGCCGGGGCCGGCTGGTTGCCGCGGGGCGGGATGGCGCGGTTGGGCTCCCGCCGGGGTGGCCGGGTACCGCGGGGCGGGATGGGTCGGGTGGGGCGGTGCCCCGCCGGAGTATCTCCTCGGCTCGGCGCGTGCGGCTGTGTCGCGGCCAGGCGGCCTGGGTCGCGCGCTCGTCCTGCGGGGACACTCCGCCGTGTCCCCACCCCACGCCGGTGCTCCGCTACCCCTGCCCGTGCGGGGGACCTGCCTGTACTGCGTGCTCCGGGCCGGGGCGTATGGCTTTCCGGAACCGGGCTCGTACGGCTGGAGTGGGGACGGGGAGGGGTGTCCCCGCAGGACGAGCGCGCAACCACCGCCCACAGCCGAGAGGTGCCCGCCTGGCGCGAGCCGAGGAGATACCCCTCGGCGGCACCGCGACCCACCCGCACGGTGAACGGAACCCTGCCCGGCATCCCGGACCAACCCGCACGAGCAGCAAGGCAGAGGCCCGTGGCGGCCGAACCCCGCCGCAGAGCGCCATCGCCGTGCCGGGCCCACCCGAACCCCACCCGTGCGGGTACGGAACGAGGGGCCTGGTCCACCCGAACCACCACCCTCTCGGGATCGGGGCGGCGGGGCTCCGGGGCGAGCAGCCCCAGGCCGTACCCCACTGTGGAGTGGCACCGCCTGGGCCGGGTCCCCCGAACCACCACCTCCCGCGGGAGCGGGGCGGCGGGGGCCGGGGCGGGTGGCCCCGGGCTGTACCCCGACGCGAAGCGCCACCCGTGCGGGTACGGAATGAGGTGCCTGGTCCACCCGAACCGCCACCCTCGCGGGAGCGAAAGGGCGGGCAGCCCTGGGCCGAACCCCGCCGCGGAGCGGGTCGGCGGGTGCGGGACCGGCCGGACTGCTGCCCCCGCGGGAGCGGAAGGGCGTGGCGGGAACTCCACCGGCCTCCCAGGAGTCGGATGCTATGCAGACAAAACCGGCGCCCCCGGGGGAAGGCAGGAGACGTGGAAAACAGCAGTACAGCCAGCGGCGCAGCCGGAGGTGCGGCCCCGCCGGCGCCACCACCGCCATCGCCCCCCGTCCGCGGAGCGTTCGTGTTCAACGCCGCCGACGAGGAACGCCGCCGCGGCGTCCGCCGGATGAAGGCCACCGCGACCGGCCTGCTGCTCCTGGTCGCGCTGGTGTACGTACTGGCCAAGTACGCCCAGCACGCCTGGGGCGCCGGCGGCTGGGCCGGCTACGTGGCCGCCGCCGCGGAGGCCGGCATGGTCGGCGCGCTCGCGGACTGGTTCGCCGTCACCGCGCTCTTCAAGCGGCCGCTCGGCCTGCCCATCCCGCACACCGCGATCATCCCGACCAAGAAGGACCAGCTCGGCGTCACCCTCGGCGAGTTCGTCGGCGAGAACTTCCTCTCCTCCGACGTGGTCCGGGCCCGCCTCCACTCCCTCGGCATCGGCGGCCGCCTCGGCGCCTGGCTCGCCGAGCCCGCGCACGCCGACCGCGTCACGGCCGAACTGGCCACGGCTCTGCGCGGCGCGCTGACCGTCCTGCGCGACTCCGATGTCCAGGCCGTGGTCGGCGAGGCCATCACCCGGCGCGCCGAGAGCGCCGAGATCGCGCCGGGCATCGGCAAGACCCTGCAGAAGGTCGTCGCCGACGGCGGTCACCGCCGCGGCGTCGACCTCATCTGCGCCAAGGCGCACGACTGGCTGGTCACCCACGGGGACTCGATCACGGATGCCGTCCAGGGCGGAGCCCCCGGCTGGACCCCGAGGTTCGTGGACCGCAAGGTCGGGGAGCGCGTCTACAAGGAGCTGCTCCGCTTCGTCACGGAGATGCGGGACATGCCGGAGCACCCGGCGCGCGCGGCGGTGGACCGCTTTCTGCGGGACTTCGCGGCCGACCTCCAGTCGGACACGGCGACGCGCGCGAAGGTGGAACGCCTCAAGTCCGAGATCCTGGCGCGCGACGAGGTTCAGGACGTCATCGCCTCCGCCTGGTCCGCGATCCGTTCGATGATCATCTCGGCGGCGGAGGACGAGCAGAGCGAACTGCGCCTGCGCGTCCGCTCCTCCCTGATGTCCCTGGGCGCGCGCCTGGCCACCGACGGGCGCCTGCAGGCGAAGGTGGAGGGCTGGATCGAGGGTGCGGTCGTCTACGTGGTCACCACCTACCGGAGGGAGATCACCTCGCTGATCACCGACACGGTGGCGGCGTGGGACGCCGAGCACACCTCCCGCAAGATCGAGGCCCACATCGGCCGCGACCTGCAGTTCATCCGGATCAACGGCACGGTGGTCGGCGCCCTGGCGGGCCTGTTGATCTATACGGTCTCCCGCGCCTTCGGAGCGTAGGACGTGCCGACGGGCCTCGGGAGTCTCGGGAGCGGCAGCTCCAGCTGGGCGTGTCCGCGGGCCGTGACCTCCGGCGGGGCGGGGCGGGCGGCGCCCAGGGCGAGGAGCGCGCGCAGGGCGGCGATCAGGTCCGCCGGCTCCTCCCGCAGGATCCCGGGCGTCGTGCTGACCACCAGGACGCCGCGGGCTTCCATGCGCAGTCTCCGGCGCAGCGTCGCCTGCCAGGCGTCGCGCGTGTAGTGGTACTCGGCGGAGTCGATCTCCAGTGCCACGCCCTCCTCGGGCCAGTACGCGTCCGGGCTGGCGAGGAAGGATCCGTCGGGTCCGTGGAGCCGGGCGTTCCAGAGCGGAGCGGGCAGGTCCGTGGCCGACAGGGCGTCGCGGGCGCGGCCCTCGGCGATCGACCGGACCCCGGCGACCAGCTCGGCGGCCGCCGTCCGGACGGCCGGGCGGCGCTGGACGCGGCCGGCGCGCAGTTCGGCGTGCAGGTCGTGCGGGTGGCACCAGCCGCCCTGGACGACGTTCGCGAGGACGGAGCGTACGAGGTCGGGGTCGTCGGTGCGGGCGGCGAAGTCGGTGGCCGCGCGGACGGGGCGGGTGCTGGGCACTCCGGCGATGGTGATGGTGGCGGGCCAGCGGGCGGTCGAGGCGGGTCGGACGCGGCCGGTGGCCGCGACCGAGCGCGGGGCGCGGACGAGGACGTCGAGGGGTTCGGGCGGCGCGTCGCGGATGCCGAGGAGCGCGAGGGCGGCGCCGCCGGTGAGCGCGGCCGCGGTCCCGGAGAGCGGGTCCGCGGCGGGCGGGGCGGCGTACAGGACGGCGGAGAGGGCCTGCTGCCGGGTATCGGGTGGGCCGGTCTGCAGGAGGTACACCCGTGGGAGGAGCCGCTGCCAGGGTCCTCCGCGGCGGCTGCGGCCGCTGATGGTGGCGGCCGGGATGCCGGCCTGCCGGAGCTGGTGGTGGGTGGCCATGTTCAGCTGGCGTTGGGCGATACGAGCGGTCATGCCCCCGGTATGCCCGGGCGGTGGGCGGCCGACGCTCAGGCCGAGGGGTGGTTCGGGGCGAGGAAGACGACGACGCCGTTCTCGGTGCCGGGCAGCGGCTTGACCTCGTGCCAGCCGAGCCGGTGGTAGGTGGCCACGGTGTCGGTGGCCACCCGGGCGGTCAGCAGCCAGGCCCGGTCGTCCGGGGCGTCGGCGGTGATCTCGGCGAGCAGGGCGCGCCCGGTGCCGTGCCCGCGCGCGTGCGGGCGTACGGCGAGCTCGTCGATCTCCAGGGCCCCGATGAGCAGCTCCCGTACGCGCTGTCGGCCGAGCTGCGCGGCGACCTGTCCGTAGGCCCGGCCCGTGGGGAAGACGCGGGGGGTCAGCCAGGCGGTGGCGAATCCGTCGACGCCGAGGGGCGACTGCGCGAAGGCGGTACGGAAGCCGGTGCGGCGGCTGTCGGCCTGCAGGCGGACGGCGAACTGGCGAATGGTTTCTTCATCTTCGTTCCACGGCGGGGCGGAGAAGACCTCGCCGTAGGTGTCGGCCAGTTCGTCCGTGAGGTCGAGGACGGCCGGTCCGTAACAGATCACGTTTGCAGCTCCTTGGGCCGGCTTGGGTGGCTTGGGTCGGATCGCCCCTATCGAAGACCGAATCTACGCCCGGTGCGTTCCCTGGAGGGGAGGTCCACAGATCCGGAGGGTGTGCGACAAATCCGACTTCCGTACGGTGTTGCGGGCCACCCGTATCGGCCCGCCCGGCGCGGCGTTGAGCCCGGTGTGCGCAACAGCCTCCTGAGCAGAGCCCTGATGGGTGTCGCCGCCTGCGCGGTGGCGTTCTTCGTGATCCTGGGGGTCATGGCGGTGCTCCCGCGGGCCCTCCAGGACGCGCTGCCCGACAACGTCCTGGGCGGGGCCGCCGTCGTACTGGCGGTGGCGGCCGCGCGCAGGTTCGCCCGCCGGGCGCGTTAGCCTCGTTCGGTGACGTTCGAACGGCAGGAGGCCCCCACGATGGCGCAGTTCCCCACATCGGTCGTAGCCGCAGGCGGCCTGGTCGGCGGATACGCCGCCGCCCGCTGGACCGGCAAGCGGCCCCTCGGCGGCGTGGTCCTCGCAGCGGCCGGCACCCTGGCGGCCCGCGAGTGGCACCGCCGCACGTCGCCGACGACGACGGCGCTGCTGGGCGCGGCCTACGTCGCCGCGTTCGCGGGCTCGCACCCCCTGGCGAAGAAGATCGGCGCCTGGCCGGCGGTCTTCACGGCGGCAGCCGCCATGGCCGCCACCACCTACGCCACGGCGGACCGCTAGCCCGGCCGGCCGGTCGAACCCCGCCTTGCCGAAGCCGAGGACCATCGCCGAGGTCCTGCCCGGTGGACGGTGCACAGGACGCCGGGAGCGGGTTCACCCGCAGGGCGTCAGCGCTCCCGGGGCGGCATTGCCTGCAGTCTGCTCAGGGCGACCTTGCGTGCCACCGCGTCCGGGGACTCGTGTTCCCAGAACCGCAGCACCGTCCACCCGGCGCTCTCCAGGTGGGCGGTCGTTTCGCGGTCTCTGGACATGTTCTTCTCGAGTTTGGCCCGCCACCATTCGGCATTGGCCTTCGGTCGCGTCGCGTGCTCGGGGCAGCCGTGCCAGAAGCACCCGTCGAGAAAGACGGCGATCCTCGCGCGGGTGAAGGCGATGTCGATCGTGCGACGACGCATGCCGGGCACCGGCAGATTCACGCGATACCGCAGCCCGGCCGCGTGAAGGAGACTGCGAACCGCAACTTCCTGCGCGGTGTCGCGCGAAGCCTGTCGGCTCATGCGCGCCGAGACAGCGGCGGAGGAAGGGACGGCACCAGGCATGCACGCATGATGCCAGTCCCCTCGGACACACGATCAGGCGATCTGGTGGCACTCCGAGTACGGCTTGCCCGAGGTGCACCAGCAGGGGGCCGTGGGGGTGGGGGGCCAGGGGGTGGCCTTGCCGCGGGCCGCGAGGGTCGTGGCGTATTCGGCCAGGAGGCTGGGGGAGGCCGGGGAGGTCTTCTCGGAGGCCGCGAAGGCCTCGTACGAGGGGACGCTGGCCGTGACGATGCCGAGGTTGGTGGTGCCCGAGGCGGCCAGGGCGCGCAGGGAGGTCTCGATCTCCCGCAGGTGGGCCTCGTGCGAGGCGTACTCCGAGCCGAGCGTCGGGTAGCTGGTCAGCAGCTCGGACAGTTCGCGCTGCGGCCAGTGGAGGATCGCCACCGGGAACGGGCGGGACAGGGCCGCGCGGCGGTCGCCCAGTTCGGCGCGCAGGCGGGCGATCTCGGCGCGCAGCTCGGCGGGGTCGTCGGAGCCCAGGGCCCAGATGCGCTTCGGGTCGTGGAGCTCGTCGAGCGGGATCGGGCCGATGTGGCGGGTGTCGGCGACCATGTCCCAGTCGTCGTGCGGGCGTCCCAGGAGCCGGCGCACGCGGTGGCGGCCCGTCAGGAGGGCGGTCGTGGCCGGGGTGAGCGGGGTCGAGTCCGCGATCAGGAGCGCGGCGGCCTGGGTGAAGCAGTCCTCCGAGTCCTCCAACTCGTCGTGGGCCTCCAGGGCTTCCGCGATGACCTCCCACGGGGCCGGGTCCTTGGGGGAGGCGGCGCGGATGCCCGCGATGAGGGCGCGGGCCTCGGCCTCGTGGCCGTACTCCCAGAGGTTCGCCGCCTGGAGGGCCTTGATCAGGTGGGGGTCGGACGGTGAGGAGGACAGGAGCTGGTCGTACAGGGCGCTCGCCCGGTCCCGTTCGTCGGCCAGTTCGAGGTGGGCCGCGGCCTGGAGGAGCAAGGGCTCCTGGTCCTCGGGGTAGCGGGTCGCCGTGCGGATGAGGCGCTCGGCTTCGGCGATGTGCTCGGCAGGCGTGTCGGGGCGCATGGTTCACACCGTACTGCCGCTGGTCAGTTGACGGGGGAGGACTTAGGGTGCCGCCCGTGCGGGATCACATACCTGTGGTGGTTCAGGGGAGGGGCCGGCGGGCGCGCCGGGCCGGTCTCGTGGGGGTCCTGTGGGCGACCGCCGAGCTGACCGTCACCGTGGGCGTGGTGGTGATGTTGCTGGTGGTGCACCAGGTGTGGTGGACCAACCGGCAGGCCGCCGCCGCGGCGCAGAAGCAGGTCCGGTCCCTTGAGCAGTCCTGGGCGCTGGAGGGGGCCTCGGTCCCGGAGGGGGCCTCGGTCCCGGAAGGGGTCTCGGTCCCGGAGGGGGTCTCTGGGGAGGATCCGCCCTCCTCCGGTGTTCCTGTTTCTTCGCCCGGTCCCTCCGCTTCCTCCGCGCCCGTGCCGGCTCCTTCCGAGCGGGCGGCCGGGGTGTACGCCGTCCTGCGCATTCCGCGTCTCGGTCTCGTCGTCCCCGTCGCGCAGGGCATCGACAAGCGGGCCGTCCTCGACAAGGGGTACGTGGGGCAGTACCCCGGGACCGCCGGACCCGGAGAGCGGGGGAACTTCGCGCTGGCCGGACACCGCAACACCCACGGCGAGCCGTTCCGGTACATCAACCGGCTGCGGGCGGGCGAGGAGCTGATCGTCGACATGCGGGGGCGCAGGTACACATACGTGGTGGGGAAGATCCTGACCGAGACGACCGAGCGGGACACCGGGGTGATCGCGCCGGTGCCGCGGAGCGTGGTGAAGCCGGGGCACGGGTACTCCGAACCCGGCGCCTACATCACCCTGACCACCTGCACGCCCGAGTACAGCTCGAAGTACCGGCTGGTGGTCTGGGGGACCCTCAGGTCGTGACCGGTCGTGACCGCCCTCCGCCGTTGTCGGCGGGGCCGGTTACCATCGATCGGGAACAGCGTAGGGAGAGGAGGAGGTTCGCGTGGGTCGGTCACGACGCTTCGACGTCACGTTCACGTCCGCCGCCACCCGGATCGCCGCGGTCCTCTCCGTGCTGCTCCCGCTGGTGCTGGTCGGGGGAGCCCTCGGCCTGTTCGCCGGGGAGAGCGGGCTGGGCGCCGTGGTGGTCGCCCTCGCCGCGACCGTCGCCGCCGTCTCCGTGGGCGCCGAGGCCCTGGCCGCCGCCGCACGGCTCGTACGGCCCGTGCCGCCGCACCGCATACGCACCGCGATCCGTGATCGCGAGCAGCGCACGGCTTTCCTGCCGCAGCGCGATCCCGACGCCTCGGGCCGGTCGCGGCCCAGGGCGCCCGGCCGTCTCGTCCCGACGGCCGCGTAGGGGCGCGCAGTTCTCCTCGCCTTCTGCTGACTGATCACTGTTGTCGCCCCTCGTGGGTCGTCACGCCGAAATGCACTTCTTTCGACGTTCGACGAGTCCCTTCGGAGGGCCCACGTGTCCGTTTTCACCCACCTTGTTGCCGAGTTGGGCCGGTTCCTGGAGCCGGTGCTGGCCAAGTCCGCGACCGCTGCCGCGATCGTGCTGTTCACCGTGCTCGTACGGCTCGCCCTGCACCCGCTGAGCAGGGCCGCCTTCCGCGGTGCGACCCCGATGGCCGGCTGCCTGCCGCTGCTGCTCCAGCTGCCGGTGTTCTTCCTCATGTACCAGGCGTTCACCTCGGGGAACGAGCTGCTGAGCCACCGGCTGTTCGCCGCGCCGCTGGGGGCCCGGTGGACCGACGCGCTCGGGGAGGGCGGCCCGTTCGGGGCGCAGGGGCTGGTGTTCCTCGCGCTGTTCGGGGCGATCGCGGTGGTGGCCGCCTGGAGTGCCGTGCGCGGGCGCCGGTCGGCGGCGGCCGCCGCGGCAGCCGCTGCCGCCGCCCCGAAGAAGCCGGTGAAGAAGGCCGGTGCCGGCGTTGCGGCCGGGGTCGGGGCCACCGGTCTGCCCGAGTTGAGTGCCGAGCAGCAGGAGGCCATGCGCAAGCTGGGCGGCGTACTGCCCCTGCTCTCCTTCGGGACGCTCGTCACCGCCGCCGTCGTGCCGCTGGCCGCCGGGCTCTACCTGCTCACCACCACCGCCTGGTCGGTGGCGGAGCGGGTCTGGCTGGAGCACCGCAAGGCGCGCGTCGCGGCACGCGCCGCCGCCACCGCCGCTTCCACCACCACCGCCACCGCCACCACCACCGACCGGCCGGCCGACGGAGCAGCGCGTTCCAGTCTGTGAACAGGGTCTTGCGGATTGGGTGGACATCTTGGAGGATCGACCAATCCTCCGATGGCCGCAACCCATCGTCCGGCCCGGGGCATGCCCATGGGCCGAACCACCCACGACCACGGGAGAATGCCCATGAAGCTGCTGCGTGTCGGACCGGTCGGGTCGGAGCGCCCCGCGCTGCTCGACCACGACGGGACCCTGCGGGACCTGTCCGGCCTGATCACGGATGTGGACGGCGCGCTGCTCGCCGACGACTCCGTGCTGTCCCGGGTGCGGGACGCGGCCGAGTCCGGTGAGCTTGCGGTCCTGGACGCCGAAGGGCTGCGCATCGGTGCGCCGGTCGGCCGCATCGGCAAGATCGTGGGCATCGGGCTGAACTACTTCGGGCACGCGGCGGAGATCGGCGCGGAGCCGCCGGCCGAGCCGATCCTCTTCCTGAAAGCCGCGGACACCGTGGTCGGCCCCGACGACACCGTCCTGATCCCGCGCGGCAGCGTCAAGACCGACTGGGAGGCCGAGCTCGGCGTCGTCATCGGCAGCACCGCCCGCTACCTGGACTCCGCGGAGCAGGGCCTGGCGCACGTCGCCGGCTACGTGCTGGTCAACGACGTGTCGGAGCGCGAGTTCCAGATCGAGCGCGGCGGCACCTGGGACAAGGGCAAGAACTGCGAGACCTTCACCCCGCTCGGACCGTGGCTGGTCACCGCCGACGAGATCCCGGACCCGCAGGTCCTGGACGTGAAGCTGTGGGTCAACGGCGGGCTCAAGCAGGACGGCAGCACCTCTGACCAGATCTTCCCGGTCGGCGAGGTCGTCCGGTACCTGAGCCGGTTCATGACCCTGTACCCGGGCGACGTCATCGTCACCGGCACGCCGGCCGGTGTGGCGATGGGCCAGCCGGAGCCCAAGCCGTATCTGCGGGCCGGTGACGTCGTGGAGCTGGAGATCGAGGGGCTCGGCCGTCAGCGCCAGGAGTTCAAGAGCGCGTAGCCGCCCCGGTGCGGGGGACGGTACGGCAGGAGTGAGGGACGGGCGGGGCCGCCATCGTGGCTGCCCCGCCCGTCCCGCTTCCGCGTTGCGGGGACGTCACGCGGCCCCGGGCCCGGCGGTGGCGGCAAGTTCCACCGCCACGCCCTCCTGGGACGACATGCGGGCCGCCTCCAGTACGTCGAGGCAGTGCGCGGCCTCGTGCGCCGTGACCGGGGCGGGCCCGCCCGTGCGCAGGGCGTCCGCCACCGCCGCGTAGTACGCCGGGTAGTCGCCCTGCTCGGTCGGCACCGGGGCTCCGCCGCCGGTCAGCGGGGACTCGCCCGAGCCCACCCGCCCCCACAGGTGTGGGGGCTCCTCGCCCCAGGGCAGCCGCCCGTCCGGCCGCAGCCCCTCGCGCAGGGCGCCCTCCTGCGGATCCAGGCCGTACTTCACGTAGCCGGCCCGTGAGCCGAGCACGCGGAACCGCGGTCCGAGCTGGGCGGTGGTCGCGCTGACGTAGAGGTGCGAGCGCACCCCGCCGGCGTGGGTGAGGGCGATGAAGGTGTCGTCGTCCGTCTCGGCGCCCGGGCGGCGCGCGTCGGTCTCCGCGTAGACCCGTACGGCGGGCCCGAACAGCACGAGTGCCTGGTCGACGACGTGGCTGCCGAGGTCGTACAGCAGACCGCCGATCTCCTCCGGGGCGCCCGACTCGCGCCAGCCGCCCTTCAGCTGCGGGCGCCAGCGCTCGAAGCGGGACTCGAAGCGCTGGATCTCCCCGAGTTCGTCGTCGGCGAGGAGGCGGCGCAGGGTGAGGAAGTCGTTGTCCCAGCGGCGGTTCTGGAAGACGGAGAGGAAGGTTCCGCGCCGGTCCGCCAGGGCGGCGAGCGCCCGGGCCTCGGCGGCGGTGGCGGCGAGCGGCTTGTCCACGACCACCGGGATGCCGGCTTCGAGGGCGATGGTCGCGAGCGGGACGTGCGTCTTGTTGGGCGACGCGATCACGACGAGGTCGAGGTCGCGCTCCCACAGCTCGTCGGCGGTGGGGACGGTGCGGACGTCGGGGAACTCCGCGCGGGCCTGGGCCTGCCGGTCCGGGTCGGAGGTGACGACCGTGTCGAGGACGAGTCCGTCCGTGGCGGCCACAAGGGGGGCATGGAAGACGGAACCGGCGAGTCCGTAGCCGATGACGCCGACGCGAAGTGGTGCAGTGGAGGCGGGGGTGCTCATGGGGACCACTTTGGCAACAGTGTTGCCGAAGTGCAAGGAAGGTGGACAATGGGCCTGTGAACAGGGGTAGCGGGAGCGGGAACCGCGGGAGCGGGAACAGCGGCCACAGGGACGTCTACGGCCGGCGCGGCGGGGTGAACCTGCCGGCGCTGCGCGGCCACAACGACGCGCTGGTGCTGGACCTGCTGCGCGCCGCCGGACCGGCCGGCCTCGGCCGCACGGAACTCGCCGCCCGTACGGGGCTCACCCCGCAGGCCGTCAGCAAGATCACGGCACGGCTCGGCGCGGACGGCCTGGTCGCGGAGGCGGGCCGCGCCGCGTCCACCGGCGGCAAGCCGCGCACCCTGCTGAGGCTGGTGCCGGATGCGCGGCACGCCGTCGGAGTGCACCTGGACCGCGACGAGCTCCTGGCGGTACGGGTGGACCTGGCGGGGCGCGTCGTCGCCGAGAGCGGCGGCCCGCTCGACTTCGGGGCCGGACCGGAGGCGGCGGTCGAGGCCGTCGTACGGGCGGTCGCGCGGGTCGGCGACCCGTCGGGGCCGCCGCTCCTGGGCGTCGGGGTCGCCGCGCCGGGGCCGCTCGACCACCGGGCCGGGGTGATGGGGCGGGTGACGGGCTTCCCGAGCTGGAAGGACTTTCCGCTGAGGGGGGTGCTGGAGGGGCGGCTGGGCCTGCCGGTGCTGCTGGACAAGGACACGAACGCCGGTGCGGCCGCGGCCGCCGGGGCGTGGCTGCGGGCGACTTGGCCGGATGCGGATGCGGATGCGGATGCGGATGCGGATGTGCATGCGGGCGCGGGCGCGTATGCCGGGCGCGGCGTGGGCGTCGGGCCGGATGCGGAGGGCGCCGAGGGCGCGCAGGTGTATGCCGGGGGTGGGGCCCGTACGTGTGTGTACCTGCACATCGGGACCGGGCTCGGCGCGGGACTGTGGCTGGGCGGCGGTGTCTACCGGGGTGCCCGCTCGGCGGCGGGGGAGTTCGGTCACCAGGTGCTCCTGCTGGACGGCCCGCGGTGCCGGTGCGGGGCGCGCGGCTGCGTCGAGGCGCTGTGCCTGGAGGCCGTGGCTCGGGGCGATGTTCCCGAGGCGGCACGGATCGTGGGCGAGGCCGCGGCGAACCTGGTGGCGTTGCTGGACGTGGACCGTGTGCTGCTCGGCGGGCGTGTGGTGGCGGCGGCGCCGGACGTCTTCGTGGCCGGTGTGGGAGCCGTTCTCGCGGCCCGCGCGCTGGATCCGGCCCGGCCGGTGGTCGCCCTGGCGGGGGCGGGTGTGGCGGAGGGGGCGGCGGAGATGGCGCTGACGCCGGTGTTCGGGCGCGGGTAGCTGCCCCCCGGGCCCCCGCGCCTCGAATGCCCGCGGGGCTGGATGGTGCGGCGCGGCTGGATGTGGTCAGTGGGGCTGGATGTGGTCAGGGGCTGGATGTGGCCAGTGGGGCTGGTCGGGCTGGTGGGGTGGGGGTTGACGCCTGCACCGTTCGGGCGTAAACCGGAACGACTCAGGCGTGGTGTGCGGTGACGGTTCGCGCATGCGTGGGAGGGTGCGGGCAGGCCGGGGTGATTGTCACCTCGTCCGACCATCGTCCTGTCCGGCGAGCAGCGAAGGCCTTCCATGCGACTGCGCAAAGCCCTTGCCCTCACCGCCTTCCTCTCCGCCGTGTTGGCCGTCACCACCGCACCCAGCGCCGGCGCGGACATCGGCACCGGCGGCGGCGCCCGCCCCGCACCCGCGATGCCGTCCCGGGTCCAGGCCACCTGCGGGGACGGCAAGAGTTCCGCCTTCCCCATCGGGGCGCGCATCCGCGGCGGCCCGGCGGTGTACCGCACCGGCGGCGAGCCGCAGACGTGGTACCTGGACCTGACCAACACCACCGACTCCGAGTGCACGGCCATCCACCCCGTCGTGGTCCTCACCGACAAGGCCCGCACCCTGCGCCCCGCCCACCTGCGGATGGAGTTCGACGCCCCGAGCGGCACCCTGCCCGCCGGCCTCGAACGCAGCGACCGCGACGAGATCATCGCCGTCTTCGACGGCGGCGACGCCTTCCCCGGCTTCACCGTCGGCCCCGGCGGCACCCGCACCGTCAAGGTCTCCCTCGCCTTCGCCCCCGACGCCCCCACCGGTGAGGTCGTCGCCGACGCCGCCCTCGTCCAGCGCAAGGGCGACGACGGGGACTGGATCGGTGAGGCGGGCGGCTACCGCTTCTCCGTCGAGCAGTCCGAGGACTCCGTCGAGGGCGGTTCCCTCGCCCACACCGGTCCCCGCGAGTGGGTGTACGGCGCGGGCGCCGTGGCCGCCCTCGCCGCGGGCGGCGGCCTGCTGCTGGGGGCCCGCAGGCTCCGCATCCGCGCCCGCGCGCACTGACCCCGCCCGCGCCCGCAGTCCCGTACGGCGGTCGCGGCCGGCCCGCATAGAGTCCCGTTGTGGAAAAGAACCTCCAGGGTCACCGCCCCGGCTCGCCCGTGCGGTCCGGCATCCCCGAGCACGGCCGCATCCCCAAGTACTACGCCGTCAAGGCCCGGATCGCCGAGGTCCTCGACGAGCTCGGCGAGGGCGGGACGCTGCCCACCGAGCGGGATCTGGCCGAGCGGTACGAGGTGTCCCGCGAGACCGTCCGGCAGGCCCTGCGCGAGCTGCTGCTGGAGGGCCGACTGCGCCGCTCCGGCCGCGGGACCGTCGTCGCCGGGCCCAAACTGGAACAGCCGCTCTCCCTCGCCAGCTACACCGAGGGCGTGCGCCGCCAGGGCCGCCGGCCGGGCCGGCAGCTGATCGGGCTGGAGCAGTTCCCCTGCCCGCCCGACCTCGCGTCCGGCATCGGGGCCGAGCCCGGCGAGCCCGTCTGGCACCTGGAGCGGGTCCTGCTCGCCGACGACGAGCGCGTCGGCCTGGAGAGCACGTACGTCCGGGTGGCCCGCGCCCCCCGCCTGAACACCGATTTCCAGCCGGACTCCTCCTTCTACGGCTATCTCCGCGACAGCCTCGGCATCTCTTTCGGCGAGGCCGACGAGAAGCTGGAGACCGTGCTCGCCACCCCCCGCGAGGCCTTGCTGATCGGCACCCCGCCGGCCCTTCCCATGCTGCTCATCCACCGTTTCTCGTGGGACCGGGAGGGCAGGCCCCTGGAGCGGGTGCGTTCGCTCTACCGTGGTGACCGGTTCAGTTTCACGACTCGCCTGCGGGCCGAATAGCCCGGCGGTAACCCCCGTACCAACCGAAAAGGGGCGTAGTGAAGTCACAAAAAGATAACGGGTCTAGTCCAAACGTCGAGGGCTGTTCACCGGCGCGTCGCCGGGCCGACCCACCCGGGTCACGGTCCGCGCCCACCGTTGGCGGCGTGAGAGTCATAGTCGTCGGAGGCGGCGTGGTCGGCACCATGCACGCCTGGCAAGCAGTCGAACGCGGCCACGAGGTCGTCCAGATCGAGCGTGAGGCCGAGGCGCGCGGCGCCTCACTGCGCAATTTCGGCCAGATCTGGGTCAGCGGGCGGGCCGGGGGAGAGGAGCTCGACACCGCCCTGCGGGCCCGCGAGCTCTGGGAGCGCATCGGCTCGGAGGTGCCCGGGCTGGGCTTCCGCGCCATCGGCTCCCTCACCCCCGTCCGCAACGCCCTCGAGTACGCCGTCGCCGAGGCGGCCCTGGCCCGCCCGGACGCCGCCGCCCGCGGCTACGAACTGGTCGGCGCCGACGAGGCGCGCAGGATCAACCCGGCCCTGCGCGGCGACTTCGAAGCCGCCCTGTGGTGCCGGCGGGACGCGGCGGTCGAACCGCGCACCGCCCAACTGCACCTGCGTGCGGCCCTGCAGGCCAGGGCCGGCGGCCGCTACACCTTCCTCCCCGGCCGCGAGGTCCGCGTGGTCACCGGCCCCGGCGCCGTCCGTGACGACCACGGCGACGTGCACCGCGGCGACGCGGTGATCCTCGCCACCGGCGCCTGGCTCTCCGGGCTGGTCCGCGAACTGGCCCCGGACCTGCCCGTGCGCCGGGTCCGGCTCCAGATGATGCAGACCGCCCCGCTCGGCGAGGAGCTCACCACCTCCGTCGCGGACGCCGACAGCTTCCGCTACTACCCCGCCTACCGGTCCGCGGCCCTCGACGAGCTGAACGCCGGCCAGGCCCAGGCGCCGACCGCCGCCGCGCACAAGATGCAACTGCTGATGGTCCAGCGCCGCGACGGCGGGCTGACCATCGGCGACACCCACGAATACGAGCACCCCTTCGCCTTCGACACCCTCGAGGACCCCTACGAGCACCTCACCGAGGTCGTCGAGTCCTTCCTGGGCCGCTCCCTGCCGAAGATCAGGCACCGCTGGGCGGGCGTGTACGCGCAGTGCACGGACACCTCCCGCGTCGTCCACCGCCAGCAGGTCGCCGACGGCGTCTGGCTGGTGACCGGACCCGGCGGGCGCGGCATGACCTGCTCGCCCGCCATAGCCGAGACCACCGCGAACGAACTGGGCTGGTAACTCCGATGACCGACACCACCATCAACACCGCCTCCGGCACCCCCGACCCCCGCCGGCTGGTCGTCCTCGACATGGCCGGCACCACCGTCGCCGACGGCGGCCTCGTCGAGCGCGCCTTCGGGCGGGCCGCCGAGCGCCTCGGCGTAGAGCCCGGCACCCCCGACCACGCCGAGAAGCTCCGGTACGTACTCGCCACCATGGGCGAGTCCAAGATCTCCGTCTTCCGCCACCTCTTCGGCACGGAGGAACGCGCCCGGCGCGCCAACTCCGCCTTCGAGGAGGCGTACGCGCAGCTCGTCGACGGCGGCCTCGTCACCCCCGTCCCCGGCGCCCGCGCCGTGATCGAGGAGCTCCGCGCCGACGGCCGGACCGTCGCCCTGACCACCGGCTTCGCCCGCGTCACCCAGGACGCCATCCTCGACGCCCTCGGCTGGCAGGACCTCGCCGACCTCACCCTCTGCCCCGCCGACGCGGGCGGCCGCGGCCGCCCCTACCCCGACATGGTGCTGACCGCGTTCCTGCGCACCGGCGCCGTGGCCGACGTGACCGACGTCGTGGTCGTCGGCGACACCGCCTACGACATGCTCAGCGGGCGGCGCGCCGGCGCCGGCACGGTGGCGGGCGTCCTCACCGGCGCCCACGACCGCGCCACGCTGACGCGCAGCGGCGCGACCCACGTCCTCGACTCCGTCACCGAACTCCCCCACCTCCTCGCGGAGTCGGCGTGAGCGGCATCCGCTTCGACGGGGTCAGCGTCGCCTACGACGGCAACACCGTCCTGGACCGCCTCGACCTGACCGTGGAGCCGGGCGAGGTG
This sequence comes from Streptomyces sp. A0592, assembly GCF_004795115.1. Taxonomy (NCBI): domain Bacteria; kingdom Bacillati; phylum Actinomycetota; class Actinomycetes; order Kitasatosporales; family Streptomycetaceae; genus Streptomyces; species Streptomyces sp. A0592. Next base: position 38,081 of record NZ_SSBM01000016.1, on the reverse strand, counting down.
ATGGCGCTCCTCGGCCCCTCCGGCTCGGGCAAGACCACCGCCCTGCGCGCGGTCGCCGGCTTCGTACGCCCCGTCGCGGGCCGGGTGCTCATCGGCGGCCGGGACGTCACCACGCTCCCGCCGCACAAGCGCGGCATCGGCATGGTCGTCCAGCAGTACGCCCTCTTCCCGCACATGCGGGTCGAGGACAACGTCGCCTTCGGCCTCAGGGCCCAGAAGGCGCCGAAGGCCGAGATACCCGGCCGGGTCGCCGAGGCCCTGGAGATGACGGGCATGGCGGCCTACGCCCGGCGCTACCCGCGCGAGCTGTCGGGCGGCCAGCAGCAGCGCGTCGCCATCGCCCGCGCCCTCGCCATCCGCCCCGGCGTGCTCCTGCTGGACGAACCCCTGTCCGCCCTCGACGCGCAACTGCGCTCAGGGATGCTCGCCGAACTGGCCCGGCTGCACCGCGAACTGCCCGACGTGTCCATCCTGTACGTCACCCACGACCAGGTGGAGGCCCTGACCCTGGCCGACCGGATCGCCGTCATGGACCGGGCCCGGCTCCAGGACTGCGGGACACCCCAGGAGCTGTACCGGGCCCCGCGTACGGAGTTCACCGCGTCCTTCGTCGGCAACGCGAACCTGCTCCCGGTCACCGTGGCCGAGGGCGGCGCGGTCTTCGAGGGCCGCGCGCTGGCCCTCGACCGCGGGCGCGCGGCGCCGGGCGCCTCGGCCACCCTGTGCGTACGTCCGCACCTGCTCGGCCTCGGCGCCGGCCCGAACGCGCTGAGCGGCACCATCGCCGAGGTGCAGTGGCGGGGCTCGACGCACCGGCTGTACGTGGACGTCGACGGCCACCGGGTGAAGGCGGACCTCCCCGAACTGCGGGAGACGCCCGCGCTGGGGGACCGGGTCACCCTGCACTTCGAGCCGCGCGACGCCGTGCTGCTGGCGGCAGGGGTGACCCGTGCCTGACGCCTCGCGGCGATCCCTGCCGCCCCCACCACCGCCCACCGCGCCCGACGCAGCCCCGGCCTCCGGGCCGGAGGGCGCCCGTGGGTCAGCCATGGGGACCGGGCCGACGGGCCCGGACCCGATCGGCGCCGCCGCATCCGCGCGGCGCAACGGGGGCCCGGGAGTTCCCGCCCCCGGCCGCCCGTCCGGTGCGGCACCGGACCACCGCCTGGAGGGCCCGGCCTCCGGCACGGCAGGGGGCACCGCGGCCCCGGAACGGGCACGGAAGGGATGGGCGGTGCCGCGCAGCCTATGGGTGCTGCCGCCCGTGGCCGTGCTCGCGCTGCTGTTCCTCTACCCCCTCGCGCTGGTCGTCCAGCAGTCCCTCACCCCCGACGGCGGCGATGGCGCCTTCGACGCCTACGCCCGCGTCTTCGGGTCGCGGGCCTTCCACGACGCCCTCGGCACCACCGTCCTGCTGGCCGTCGGGGCCACGCTCGGCTGCCTGATCCTCGGGTTCGCGCTCGCGCTGATCATCGCCTTCGTGCCGTTCCCCGGAGCCCGCGCCGTCGCGAAGTTCATCGACGTCTTCCTCTCCTTCCCCTCCTTCCTCATCACCCTCGCCCTCCTCTTCCTCTACGGCACCGTCGGCATGGCCAACGGCCTCGTCACGGAGTTCACGGGCGCCGCCGAGGGGCCCTTCCGCTTCCTCACCACCCCCTGGGGCGTCCTCCTCGCGGAGATCACGTACTTCACGCCCTTCGTGATCCGCCCGCTCCTCGCCGCGTTCTCCCAGCTGGACACCGCCCAGTTGGAGGTCGCCGCCGGTCTCGGTGCCCGCCCCGCCCGCATCGTCCGGCAGGTGATCCTGCCCGAGGCCCTCCCGGCCCTCGGCGCCGGCGGCAGCCTCGTCCTCGTCATGTGCCTCAACGAGTTCGGGATCGTCCTGTTCACCGGCGCCAAGGACGTCACGACCCTGCCGATGCTCATCTACGGCAAGGCCATCCTCGAATCCGACTACCCGGCCGCCTGCGTGGTCGCCGTCGTCAACATCGCGATCTCCGTCGGCCTGTTCGGCCTCTACCGGGTGGTGAGCAAGCGTGCTGGTGCATAGCAAGGCCGGCCGCTGGGCCGCCTGGAGCCTCTTCGGCCTCCTCTTCCTGCCGCTCTTCGCGCTGCCCCTGCTCGTCGTGGTCGCCGCGTCCTTCGCCACCCACTGGTCCGGCGCCCTGCCGTCCGGCCCGACCGCCGAGAACTACGCCGCAGCCGTGCGCGGCGAATCCGTCCAGGCCCTCACCACCAGCCTGGTCACCGCCGTCACCGCCAGCCTGCTCGCGCTCACCGTCGGGACCTGGGCCGCGCTGGCCGGGGCGGCGCTGAAGAAGCGGGGCAAGCGGCTCCTGGACGCGCTGTTCATGCTGCCCGTCGCCGTGCCGTCCGTGGTCGTCGGCCTCGCCGTGCTCGTCGCCTTCAGCCGCCCGCCCGTCCTGCTCAACGGCACGGCCTCGATCGTGGTCCTGGCCCACACCGTCCTCGTCACGGCTTTCGCCCACCAGTCCGTGACGGCCGCGATCGTCCGGCTCGACCCCGCCTACGAGCAGGCGGCGGCCTCCCTCGGAGCCCGCCCCGCGTACGTGCTGTGGCGGGTCCGGCTCCCCCTCCTGCTGCCGTCCCTCACGGCCGCCGCCGGCCTCTGCTTCGCCCTGTCCATGGGCGAGCTCAGCGCCACGATGATGCTCTACCCGCCGGACTGGATGCCCCTCCCGGTCCGCATCTTCACCGCCACCGACCGCGGTTCGCTCTTCAGCGGCTCCGCCGTCGCGGTGGTCCTGATGGCCACCACCCTGCTGGTCCTGCTGGCCGTCTCCCGCGTCCGCACCAGGGCCTCGTACCGCTGACCCCGCCGACCCCGCTGCTCCCCTGATCACCGCACCGCTGACTCCCTTTCCCCGTAAGGAAGTTCCATGCCCAGAATCCGCGTGCTCCGCGGCGCCGCCGCCGTCGCCGGAAGCCTCGCCCTCGCCGCCTCCCTCACCGCCTGCGGCGGCTCCTCCCCGGCCGACCCGGCCGGCTCCAAGGGCGCCGAGAAGGTCGTCACCGTCTACAGCGCCGACGGCCTCAAGAGCGAGAAGGGCGACGGCTGGTACGACCGGGTCTTCGCCGACTTCACCAAGAAGACCGGCATCGAGGTCAAGTACGTCGAGGGCGGCTCGGGCGAGATGGTCCAGCGCGCCGTCCGGGAGAGGACCAACACCCAGGCCGACGTGCTGATCACCCTGCCGCCCTTCATCCAGCAGGCCGACGGCAAGGGCCTGCTCCAGTCCTACGTGCCCCAGGGCGCCGACAAGGTCAACGGCGCGGACAAGTCCACCGGAGGCAAGTGGACCTCGGTCGTCAACAACTACTTCGGCTTCGTCTACAACAAGAAGGAGCTCGCCGAGGAGCCCAAGACCTGGGAGGAGCTGCTCGACGCCCGCTACAAGGGCAAGCTGCAGTACTCCACGCCCGGCGTCGCGGGCGACGGCACCGCCGTTCTCATCAAGTCGATGCACGACTTCGGCGGCAAGGAGTCGGCGATGGAGTACCTGAAGAAGCTCCAGGCCAACAACGTCGGCCCGTCCTCCTCCACCAGCAAGCTCGCGCCCAAGACCGACAAGGGCGAGCTGCTCGTCGCCAACGGCGACGTGCAGATGAACTTCGCGCAGTCCAAGTCCATGCCGAACCTGGGCATCTGGTTCCCCGCGAAGGAAGGCGGCCGGCCCACCACCTTCGCCCTGCCGTACGCGGCGGGCCTGGTCGCCAAGGCCCCGCACTCCGAGAACGGCAAGAAGCTCCTCGACCACCTGCTGAGTGAGGAGGCGCAGAGGCTGGTCAGCGAGGTGGGCGGCGGCTTCCCGGCCCGCAGCGACGTCAAGCCCACCGACGCCAACGCCGTCGAACTCACCAGGCTCATGACGGGTGTCGAGGTGTTCGAGCCGGACTGGGCGGACATCGACAAGAACCTCACCGCCTACGTCGACGCGTGGAAGTCGGCAACCGGAAGCTGACTGGTTGCTTCCAGGCCACCCTCCCGGCCACTGCGACCGGCAGAGTGACTGATGCATAACGGGTCTGGACCGAAGACCGCACCTTCGGTCCGGGCCCGGCGCATGTCCCCAGCGCCATTCCCACGATCACTCCCGGAGGAGTTCGTGTCCCCTGCCGTCCCTGCCGGACGCACCCTCGCCGTGGCCGCCACCGCCACCGCCCTGCTCGCCGCCGCCCTCGGCGCCCACACCGCCCCCGCCGCCGCGGCGGCCACCACCGCCAAGGTCCTCGTCATCGGCGTCGACGGTGCGGTCCTCGACCGCGTCAAGGCCGCCAACGCCCCCCACCTGCAGGGCCTGATGGCCCAGGGTCTGACCGCCCGCAGCACCCTCTACGCGGGCCCGATGGCCGCCACCTCCTCCGGCCCCGGCTGGTCCACCATCGCCACCGGGGTCTGGCCCGACAAGCACGGCGTGAGGGACAACTCCTTCATCGGCAAGAACTACGCCGCGCACCCGGACTTCCTCACCCGCATCGAGAACGCCAAGCCGGCTCTCCACACGTACGCGGCCGCCGACTGGGAGCCGATCACCTCCACCGACCAGAACGGCCCGATCTTCTCCGCCAAGGTCGACAAGCGCCTCTCCCTCAAGGGCGACCGCGACGGCTACCGCAACGAGGACCCGAAGGTGGCCGCCGCGGCCGCCACGGAACTGCGTACCCAGAACCCGGACGCAGCCTTCGTCTACCTCGGCGAGATCGACGCCGCCGGCCACTCCGACGGCGCCGCCAGCCAGCAGTACCTCGACGCCGTCGCCCGCGTCGACGCCCTGGTCGGCCAGCTCCTCACCGCCGTACAGAACCGCCCGACGTACGGCCAGGAGAACTGGAAGGTCCTGGTCACCACCGACCACGGCCACGTCCCCACCGGCGGCCACGGCGGCTCGACCATCGCCGAGCGCGGCACCTTCGTCATCGCCAAGGGCGCCGGGATCCCCGCCGGTTCGGTCCGCGACGACGTCAAACTGGCCGACGTGGCCGCGACCGCCCTCGCCCAGCTCGGCGTCGCCGCCCCCGGTATCGACGGCGTCCCGCTGGGCTCCCCGGACAGCGACCCCTTCGACACCGTACGCCCGGCCCTCCAGGCCCGCGTGGACGAGACGGGCATCCCGGCCGGGGTGAAGGGCTTCACGCACACCCCGCCCCCCGGCTGGTCGGTGGACAACTCGAAGATGGGCACGGGCGGTGTCACCGAGTGGGCCGGCTGGGCGTTCGCGACCGACGAGTTCTGGACCCAGTCGCAGCGCGACCAGTGGCGCGAGCTGAACGTCCGCTCCCGTGACGTCTTCGCCGTCGCCGACTCCGACGAGTGGGACGACAAGGCCCACACCGGCACCTTCGACTCCACCCTCGTCACCCCCAAGTGGCCGGTCGCGGGCGGCACTACGCGCACCCTCGCCTTCCAGACGCACTACCGCCACGAGGCCGGTCAGACCGCGCAGGTCCTCGTCTCCTACAACGGCGCGGCCCCGGCGGTGGTGAAGACGTACACCGCCGACGCCGTCGCCAAGGCCGACTCCATCGCCCTCCAGGTCCCGGCCGGTGCCACCGACGTCCAGGTCCGCTTCCGCTACAGCGGCAACAACAACTGGTTCTGGACCGTCGACAACGTCCGCCTCGGCTGATCGTCCGGCCCCCGCCCCAGGACCCCCGCCCCGGGCCCCCGGCGTCCGGGCTGTGGACGGCAAGGACGTCCACAGCCCGGCCCGGATAGGGTGGTACAGACCAGAGGCAGCAGGTCAGCGAGAGCGGAGAACAGTCCAGTGGCAGAGCGCAAGCCGATCGAATCCTGGCTCACCGACATGGACGGGGTCCTCATCCACGAGGGCACCCCGATTCCGGGCGCCGATGCCTTCATCAAGCGGCTGCGCGACTCCGGCAAGCCCTTCCTGGTACTGACCAACAACTCCATCTACACCCCGCGCGACCTCAAGGCCCGCCTGTCCCGCATGGGTCTGGACGTTCCCGTCGAGAACATCTGGACCTCCGCCCTGGCCACCGCGAAGTTCCTCGACGACCAGCGCCCGGGCGGCACGGCGTACGTCATCGGCGAGGCCGGTCTGACGACCGCCCTGCACGACATCGGCTACGTCCTCACCGACCACGAGCCCGACTACGTGGTCCTGGGCGAGACCCGCACCTACAGCTTCGAGGCCATGACCAAGGCGGTCCGCCTGATCAACGCCGGGGCGCGCTTCATCTGCACCAACCCCGACGAGACCGGCCCCTCCACCGAGGGCCCCCTCCCGGCCACCGGCGCCGTCGCCGCCCTGATCACCAAGGCGACCGGCAAGCAGCCTTACTTCGCGGGCAAGCCGAACCCCCTGATGATGCGTACGGGCCTCAACGCCATCGGCGCGCACTCGGAGACCAGCGCGATGATCGGCGACCGGATGGACACCGACGTACTGGCCGGCCTGGAGGCGGGCATGCAGACCTTCCTCGTCCTGACCGGTCTGACCAGCGAGCGGGACACCGAGAAGTTCCCCTACCGCCCGACCAAGACGGTCGCCTCCATCGCGGACCTGGTCGACCTGGTCTGACGTACGGCCGTCCGGGCGTACCGCGTTTGGGGCGTACGGCTGACACGTACGGCGCCGCTCCGGATGCGGAGCGGCGCGCCGCGCGTGAATCTCCTTGTCGAGGAGGTTCACCATGCGCAGTGTTCCGATCGCTGTCCGCACCGCCGCCGTGGCCGCCGCCCTGGCGGCGTTCTCCGCGGTGACCGTCGTGTCCGCGCCCACAGCCCTCGCGGGCGAGGAGGACCGGGGCGACCGCGGCAGCATCGCGGTCGACCCGAACCCGGCCAACCCGGGCGCGCAGGTCAAGCTGCGGGTCCACGGCTGCGAGGGCAACAAGGGGGCGGCCAAGTCCTCCGTCTTCGTGTCGGACGCCGACCTCTACGGGCGGGACGGCGGGCGCCGCAGCCCGCTCTACGGCGACGCGATGATCAGCTCGCACGCCTCACCGGGCTGGCACGCCGTCCGGGTGTACTGCGACGGCGACGAGAAGTTCACCGGCTCCGTGCAGATCTCCGCCTACCGCCACCCCTCCCACCACGCATCGCCGATCTGGCCGGTCCACGCGGGCGGCGGCGGTATGGCGGACCGCCCGGCCGAGGCCCCCGGCCTGCTCACCGCGGCGAAGAAGGAGCACACCGGCGGCGACGGCCCGGGGCTGCCCCACACCGTGATCGGCGCCGTGCTCGCCGCGGTGGCCACGCTGGCCGTCGCGGGCCGGGCGCTGGCCCTGCGCCGTCGGCGCAGCGGCGAATGAGGCGGGCGCCGCGTGAGCGAGCAGTGGCGGACGGACGGGGCCAAGGCCTCCGCCGGGGGCCGGATGCTGACCTTCGCGGCCTGGTCGGTGCTGGTGCTGGGCCTGTGGCTGTGGGGCCGTGAGCTGACCGTGGCGCCGGCCCCGCTCTCCGGGCAGGCCGGCGGGGCGCTGAGCGCGGGACTGCCGGCCGCGCACGCGCCCGTCGCGGGATCGCTGCCGCAGCGCGTCGACGTCCCGTCCATAGGCATCCAGGCCCCGGTGGTCTCCCGGGGCCTGGACAAGGACGGGGCGATCGATCCGCCGCCGTACGACAGCCCGGGCACGGTGGGCTGGTGGGGGCAGGGCGTCCAGCCGGGTGCGGCGGGGACGGCGCTGATGGTGGGGCACGTGGACACGCGCTCCAAGCCGGCTGTCTTCTACGGCCTGAGCTCGGCGCAGCCGGGTGACAAGGTGCGGGTGGTGCGGGCGGACGGTTCCGTCGCCGAGTTCACGATCGAGGACGTACGGGTCTACGAGCGGGCGGCCTTCGACGCGCACAAGGCGTACGGTCCCCGCGTGCGGGGCCGCGCGGAACTGCGGCTGGTGACCTGCGGGGGAACGTACGACAAGGCGGCCAAGGAGTACACGGCGAATGTGGTGGTCTCCGCCTACCTGACGGGCGTGGGAGTCCGCCCCGGGACGACGACGGTCTAGGGGTTCTCCGGCGTGCGCGTCACCCGGAGAACGAAGAAGCCCCTCACAGCTTTCGCTGTGAGGGGCTTCCTCCGTCTGTGCGCCGCCAGGGACTCGAACCCCGGACCCGCTGATTAAGAGTCAGCTGCTCTAACCAACTGAGCTAGCGGCGCTTGCTGACAGGGAAAACTCTACCCCACCTCTGCGGTGCTCGTGACCAGCCACGCCCGCCCTGTCCGATTAACCCATGTTTGGGCAGTTTATCGTGCACGATATGTCTGCGCCGACCGCATCTGATGCTTTATCAGGTGTGGTCCCGGTCGACCACTGGAACAGCAGGGGAGTGGACGGAACCGCATGACGATGCAGCCCCCGACGCATGTGCAGATGCCGATGCCCGCTTTCGAGGAGTACGAGCCCGCGGGCGACTGCGTGTGCCGGGGATGCGCCCAGCGCCGCCGTGCCCTCGCCCGTGCCAGCGCCATACCGCTCCGGGACGGCGGTCACCCCGCCGCGCGCGGCGCACGCCGGGCCCTGGTCCTGGCCACCGCCGCCGGAGTGGTCCTCGGCGGCGGCACCGGGACCGCCGTGGCCCTGAGCACGCCGGCCGCCGGGCCGGTGGCCGGCGACGACCCCGGCAGCCCGCAGGGCGGCCGCACCCCCCTGCACGGACCGCAGGGCAAGCCGGGCAGCCCCGGAGCCCCGGGCCGGCCCGGGGTCGTGAAGCGGATCGACCGCACGACGATCATCAACAGGGCGAAGCTGTGGCTGGACGCGGAGGTCCCCTACAGCATGTCCGCGTACTGGTCGGACGGCTACCGGCAGGACTGCTCCGGCTACGTCTCCATGGCCTGGAACCTCGGCTCGAACGAGTGGACCGGCAGCCTCGACAAGTTCGCCACCAAGATCACGAAGGACCAGCTGCTGCCGGGGGACATGCTGCTCTTCCACAACCCGGCGGACCCCAACAACGGCTCGCACGTGGTCCTCTTCGGCGGCTGGGTCGACGAGACGCGCACCCACTACGTCGCCTACGAGCAGACGCGCCCCACGACGCGGAGGCTGGCCACGCCCTACGGGTACTGGGCCAACTCGGCGAAGTACGTCCCCTACCGGTTCAACGGGGTGACGGGCGGCATCGTCCCCGAGGTCCCGGGCGCCGTGCCCGCCCCCGAACCGCCGGCGGCGGGCCCGAAGCCGGGCGACGCCCCCAAGGCCTTCCCGGGCGCGGCCAAGTTCGCCCCGGGCGCCGTCAACGACCACGTGGCCCAGCTGGGCCGGATGCTGATCGAGCGGGGCGCGTACCGCTTCTACCCCAAGGGGGTGGCCGACCGGACGTGGAGCGACCACGACCGGCTCGCCACCCAGGCGTTCCAGCGCGCGCAGGGCTGGACGGGCGCCGACGCCGACGGCGTCCCCGGCGCGCACACCTGGCGCCTGCTCGTCGACAAGCAGGGCAAGAACATCGCGCCGCTGGTGGGCGCGGCGCCCGGCCCGGGCGGCGTACGGGCCTACCCGGGGGCCGCGGTGTTCCGCCCGGGGCAGTCGCACCCTGCCGTCGAGGCCCTCGGCCGGCAGCTGGTGAAGAAGGGCTTCGGCAAGTACTACACGTCCGGCCCGGGCGCCCGCTGGGGCGAGGCCGACCGCCGCAACGTCGAGGCCTTCCAGCGCGCGCAGGGCTGGCGCGGGGCCGCGGCCAACGGCTACCCGGGCCCGGAAACCTGGCGCCGGCTGTTCGCATGACGGAGGTAACGATGTTTCCCACGCGCACCACCTCGACGACGGGCACCCTCCGCGTACCGGCCGCGCCCTCGCCCGCCCCGACCTCCTTCGGCTGGGCCACCACCACCCCGACGCTGTCCCTCCGCACCCCACCCGCTCCGGCCCCGCCGACGCACGCCGAGCCCCCCACCCCGGCCGCGGAGGCTCCGCCGCGGCCGACGCCCCCGGCCGCTGAGGCTTCGCCCTGGGCAGCGGACCTGGGGGCCGAGCGGTGTGCCCCGACCCCGGCCGCCGAGGCCTCGTCGTGGGCGGCGCCCCCGAGCGCCGTGCCTTGCACCCCGGCCCCGGCCGCTGAGGCTTCGCCCTGGGCAGCGGACCTGGGGGCCGAGCGGTGTGCCCCGACCCCGGCCGCCGAGGCCTCGTCGTGGGCGGCGCCCCCGAGCGCCGTGCCTTGCGCCCCGGCCCCGGCCGCTGAGGCTTCGCCCTGGGCAGCGGACCGGGAAGCCGAGCCCCCCGCCCCGGCGCCGGCCGCGGAGGCCTCGCCGCGGGCGGACGGCCTGGGGGCCGTGCCCGGCTCCGGCCCGTCGCCCGTACCGGTCCCGGCCGCGGAAGCGGCGCCCTGGGCGGCGGAGCCGCCGACCAGGCCCGCCCGGCAGCCGGCGCCGCCGGAGGCCCCGTTCGGGTTCGGTCCGCCGGCGCCGCCGGCCCGGCTCGCCGCATCGGCTCCCGCCGGTTCGCCCCCGCCCCCTGCGGGGTACCTGGGTGCCGAGCCGACTGCCCCGGCGGCCGCACCCGCCTCCATCCCGCCGTCCGCGGCATCGGCGGCCCCGGCCGGATACGGGTCGCCGGCGGAGCCGAAGGGCGCCCCGGCGGGTGAACCGGAGACAGTTCCCGCCGCTCTTACGGCGCCCGCGGCGGCACCGAGCACCGCGCCGGAGGAACCGGGTGACGGGGCGGCTCCCGCGGTGGGGGCCCCGCGCGCCGTACCGCTCGGCACGTACGCCCCGCCCCGGGCGGCAGAGCCGCCGACCGGGCCCGCCGTTCCGGCGCCTGCCGGTGAGGCTGGGCCCCTGGCGGCGGAGCCCGAGGCCGTTCCCGCGCCGGTTTCGGCCGTGCCGACGGCGTTCGCCGGGTACGTTGCGTCCCGCGCGGCGGAGCCGCTGGAGCCCCGGATCCCGTACGGCTCGCCGGCCGCCACGGCGGGGAACGCGCCCGTCGCCCGCTCGGTGGAGCCCGAGGCCGTTCCCGCCTCCGGCCCGGCGGCAGCGGCGGTGCCCGCGGCGCGGGGGGAGTCCGAGCCCGAGCCCGATCACGCCTGGGCCGACTTCGAGTCCGGCAGCCCGGACATCCCGCACCCGCACCCGCGGCACGAGGACGACGAACCGCACGAGGAACCCGACACCGCGCCGAACTCCGGCGTGCCCGGCCCCGGCCCCGGCGTCGCCGAGATCGTCGCCCAGGCGGTGGCGCGCGCCATGGAGGACGACGACACGCAGGACCTCCCGCACGTCTGCGCCCCCCACCGCGGCACCGCCGTCACCGAGGTACCGGTGAGCCTCCCGTTCCGGGCCGCGTCGACCACGCTCCTGCCGAAGCGCGAGCCCGCCGCCACGCCCAGGCCCGCGCGTCCCGCGCGTCCCGCCCCCGGCCGCCGGGTCCCCCGCGGGGACGACCGCCTCCGCGAGCACCGCGGTCCGGTGCTGCCCGGCTGGGTCGGCGTGGCCGTCGGCGGCCTCGCCCTGGCCGGCTGCACGGCAGTGCTCTGGCGGGCCGGGGCCGTCCCCGACGCCTTCGCGGCCGCGTTCGGCGCGGCCCCCCGCGCCTACCACGGCCTGCGCGCCACCCACTGGCCGCCGCTCGCCTTCCTCGGCATCGTCGCCCTCGTGGCGCTCGGCGGCCTCGGCCGGGCCCGTACCGGCCACGCCTGGGTGCTCACCCTCTTCGGCCGCTACCGCGGCACGGTCCGCCGCACCGGCCTGACCTGGGTCAGCCCCCTCCTGCTGCGCCGCCGGGTCGACGTACGCCTGCGCCACTGGCGCAGCGACCCGATGCCCGCCGTCGACTCCGGCGGTCTCGCCCTCCAGGTCGTCGTCCAGGTCGTCTGGCAGGTCAAGGACACCGCCCGGGCCACACTCGCCGTCGCGGACCACACCGAGTACCTCGCCGAGCAGGTCGAGTCGGCCATGGCCCGGGTCCTGTCCCAGCTCCCGGCGGACGCCTTCCACGAGGACGCCCCGACCCTGCGCGACGCCGAGGCCGTCGGGGACGCGCTGACCCGGATGCTGGCGGCCGAGACCGAGGCGGTCGGGATCGAGGTGTTCTCGGCCCAGCCGACCCGGATCGAGTACGCGGCCGAGGTCGCCGAGGCCATGCGCCGCCGCCGGGTCGCCGCGATCGACGCCAAGCACCGGGACACCGTGCTGACCTCGGTCGTGGACGCTGTGGACGACACCGTCCACCGGCTGACCTCGCGCGGACTCGTCGAGCTCGACGACTACGAGCGCAAGGTCCTCGTGAAGGACCTCACGGTCGCCTTCTACACGGGCCGCACCGAATAGCGGGACACGCGTCACGCACGCATCACCACGGGAAACGGGTGGCCGGAAGCGACCGGACCACCCGTTTCCTCATTGGTATGGACATGGCCAACTCTCGTCAATAATCTGGGACTTGGTCTAGACCTAATCCCCACACACGCGCGCGCTCTCACGGAACTCCCCCCACGTTCAAGGAGCATCATGCGTAACGTCCGCATGCCCGGACGGGCCGGCGTCGCCGCGCTCGGCCTCGGCCTCGTCGCCGGAATCACCCTCATCGGCGCCCCCAGCGCCAGCAGTCACGGCTACACCGACACCCCCATCAGCCGCCAGAAGCTCTGCGCCAACAAGGCCGTGTCCGACTGTGGCGCGATCCAGTGGGAGCCGCAGAGCGTCGAGGGCTTCAAGGGCTTCCCGGCCGCAGGCCCCGCCGACGGCAAGATATGTGCCGGAGGCCTCCCGCAGTTCGCCGAGCTCGACAACCCCCGCGGCGGCGCCTGGCCCACCACCAAGGTGACCAGCGGCCAGAGCTACGCCTTCCGGTGGCAGTTCACCGCCAACCACTCCACCACCGACTTCAAGTACTACGTCACCAAGAACGGCTGGACCGGCACCAAAGCCCTCACCCGCGCCGACCTCGAACCCCAGCCCTTCCTCACCGTCGCCTACAACGGCGCCCGCCCCGCCATGACCACCGTCCACCAGGGCGCCATGCCGAGCGGCAAGTCGGGCCGGCACCTGATCCTGGCGGTCTGGACCGTCAACGACACCCCGATGGCCTTCTACGCCTGCTCGGACGTTCAATTCTGACGGTACGCCAGCTACCCTCCGGCGGCATGCGGACGACGACAGCACCCGAAACCGTCGCGGAGCTCATAGCGCGCCAATGGGGCGACCACCGGCCCGGGCTGAAACACGAGGAAGGTGTCCTCACCCACCACCGGACCGCCCAGGAAGCCGCCGCACGCGCCGCGCTCCTCGTCGACCTCATGCCCGCGGAGGCCGAGCCGCACCTCGGGGTCCTGCTCGACAACACCCCCGAGTTCCCGTTCTGGCTCGGCGCGGCGGCCCTGGCCGGGGCCGCCGTCGCCGGGATCAACCCCACCCGGCGCGGCCCCGAACTGGCCCGCGACATCCTGCACACCGACTGCCGGCTCCTGATCACCGAGCCCGCCCACCTGCCCCTCCTGCGCGGCCTGGACCTGCCCGGCGTACGGGTCCTGGTGACCGGCACCGAGGAGTACGAGGCCCTGCTCGCGCCCTATGCCGCCGCAAAGCCCGGCGAGGCCGCACTGCGCGCCCCCGGCCCCGACTCCCGCCTCCTCCTCTACTTCACCTCCGGCTCCACCGGCGCCCCCAAGGCCGCGATCTGCAGCCAGGGCCGCCTCGCCGCCGCCGGGGCCTCACTGGCGCGCCAGTTCTCCGTCGGGCCGGACGACGTCCACTACGTCTGCATGCCCCTCTTCCACGGCAACGCCGTCATCGCCGACTGGCTCCCCGCACTCGTCGGGGGCGCCGCGGTCGCGCTGCGCCGGCGCTTCTCCGCCTCGGCGTTCCTGGACGACGTACAGGCCCACGGCGCCACCTACTTCACCTACGTCGGCCGGGCCATCCAGTACCTCCTGGCCACCGAACCCCGCCCGGACGACCGAGACCACCGCCTGAGGCTCGGCTTCGGCACCGAGGCGGGGGCGGTGGACGCGGCACGCTTCGCGACCCGCTTCGGGGTCCGCCTGGTGGAGGGCTACGGAGCCACGGAGGGCGGCGCCTCCGTCCAGCGGACCCCCGACACCCCGCCGGGCGCCCTGGGCAGGGCGGGCGCCGGGGACGACCTGGCGGTGATCGACCCGGAGACGGGCGCCGAATGCCCTCCGGCCGTCCTGGACGGTGACGGCCGCCTCCTCAACGGCACGGCCGCCATCGGCGAACTCGTCAACCGGGGCCGCAGCCTGTTCGAGGGCTACTGGCGCAACCCGGACGCGGAGGCCGACCGCACCCGCGACGGCTGGTACTGGACGGGCGACCTCTTCTTCCGCGACGCGGCGGGCTTCCTCTACTTCGCGGGCCGCACCGACGACCGGCTCAGAGTCGACAGTGAGAACCTCGCCGCGGCCGTGATCGAGAACATCCTGGCCCGCTGGCCGGACGCGGCCGCGGTGGCCGTGTACGGCGTCCCGGACGAGGTGGCCGGAGACCAGGTGATGGCGGCCCTGTCCCTCCGGGACGGCGCCGTGTTCTCCCCGGAGGCCTTCGAGGCCTTCCTCGCCCGCCAGCCGGACCTGGGCACGAAGATGGCCCCGCGCTACGTCCGCATCGTCCCGGAGATGCCGGTCACCGCGACGAACAAGGTCCACCGCGTGGCCCTCCGCCGCGCCGGCTTCCGCTGCGAAGACCCGGTCTGGCACCGTACCCCTGCCGGGGGCTACACGGTTCTGACCCCGTCGGCCCGGTCCGCCCTCCTCGCCACCTACGAGGCCCAGGGCCGCCTCGGCCTCCTGCATCACTAGGCGCACACCGCCGTTGTGGGGGCGCTGCCCCCGAACCCCCGCGCCTCAATCGCCGGCAAGGCTGAAAGTTCCAGCCTCGCCGGCGCTTGAGGCGCGGGTGCGGAGCGCCGTGTCGTGACCGGGTCCGGACAGCGCCCGGGAAACGGCCCGCGCAGCGGGGATCGGAACCGCCCGCCGGGGCCCGGGGGTAGGGCCGGCCCTACCCCCGCCCCGCCCCCTGGGCCCATGGCTCCGCCGGCCGGCACACGGTTAGCGTGCCGTATGGACGATCTCGCCCGTACCCCGTGGCAGGCCCTGGCCCGCGGCCGTTACCTCCGCTCCGCCTGGCCCTGGCGCGCCGCCGGGTACCTCGCCGGCAGTGCCCTCACCGGCCCGCCCCTCCTCCTCGGCCTCGTCCTGCTTGCCGCCGCCGGCGTCATCGCCTTCCCCCTGCTCGCCCTCCTCGGCCTCGCCGGACTCCCCACCGGCGCCGTCGAGCGCCGCCGCCTGCGCATCGTCGACGCCGACCCCGCCCCCACCCCCCACCGCACGCCCACCGGGCCCGGCCTCCTCGCCTGGGCCCGGCTGCGCTACCGCGAGCAGGCCACCTGGCGGGAGCTCGCCTACGCCGTCCTGCACGGCTTCGTCCTCTGGTGGGTCGATCTCGCCGCCGTAGCGGCCCTCCTCGGCCTGCCCGTCCTCCTGCTCACCACCCCGCTCCAGCTCGCCCTCGCCGTCGACGGCGAGGTCAAGGTGCTCAAGCTCTGCCTGGTCGCCTCCTGGCCCGCCGCCTTTGCGCTCGCCGCCGCCGGAGCCGTGCTCCTGCCCGTACTCCTCCACCTCCTCGGCGCCCTCGCCGGCGCCCGCGCCGCCCTGACCCGTGCCCTCCTCGCACCCCGCGAGCGCGAGCTCCGCGCCCGGCTCGGCGAGGTCACCCTTTCCCGCGCCCGGCTCGTCGCCGCCTTCGAGGCCGAGCGCCGCCGAATCGAGCGCGACCTCCACGACGGCGCCCAGCAGCGGCTCGTCGCCCTCACCATGACCCTCGGCCTGGCCCGCCTCGACGCCCCGGCCGGCCCGCTCGCCGAGCGGCTGGCCACCGCCCACGCGGAGGCCGGCCGGGTCCTCGCCGAGCTGCGCGAACTCATCCACGGCATCCACCCCCAGGTGCTTACCGACTACGGCCTCGCCGACGCCCTCGCCGACATCGCCGAGCGCTCCGCCGTCCCCGTCGCCGCCGACCTGTCCGCCGCCCTGCCGCGCCTGCCCGAGTCCGTCGAGGCCGCCGCGTACTTCGCCGTCTGCGAGGCCCTCGCCAACATCGGCCGGCACAGCGGCGCCGGCCGTGCCGCCCTCACCGCCCGGCACACCGGCGATGCGCTCCTGATCGACGTGAGCGACGACGGCCGCGGCGGCGCCGATCCGGCCGCAGGCTCCGGACTGACCGGACTGGCCGACCGGATCGCGGTCCTCGATGGCACACTGACGATCACCAGCCCGCCCGGCGGCCCCACCGTCCTGAGCCTGGAGATCCCGTGCCCGGTGAGCCCTTGAAGATCGTCCTGGCCGAGGACGGGGTCCTGCTCCGCGAGGGGCTCGTCGGTCTGCTGACGCGTTTCGGCCACGAGGTGGCCGCCGCCGTCGGGGACGCGGACGCGCTCCGCACCGCCGTCGCCGCCCACGACCCGGACGTCGTCGTGACCGACGTACGGATGCCCCCGGGCTTCGGCGACGAGGGGCTGCGCGCCGCCGTGGAGCTGCGCACGGCCCGCCCGGCCCTGCCCGTCCTCGTGCTCAGCCAGTACGTGCAGCGCTCGTACGCGGCCGACCTGCTGGACTCCGGCGACGGCAGCGGCGTCGGCTACCTCCTCAAGGACCGGGTCGGCCATGTGGAGCAGTTCCTCGACGCGGTGGGCACGGTGGCCCGCGGCGGCACCGTGGTCGACCCGGAGGTCGTACGCCAGCTGCTGCGCCGGCGGCGCGATCCGCTGGCCGCGCTGACCCCGCGCGAACGGGAGGTGCTGGGCCTGGTCGCGGAGGGGAGGTCCAACGGATCCATCGCCCGGGAGCTGGTGGTTTCCGAGGCGGCCGTGGGCAAACACATCGGGAACATCCTGGGAAAGCTGGACCTGCCGCCCGCCGAGGACTCCCACCGCCGGGTGCTGGCGGTCCTCGCGTACCTGCGCGGGTAATGGTTTGGAGCACCCCTGGGGACCGGGTAGTATTTTCTCTGTCAGCAGGCGCCGCTAGCTCAGTTGGTTAGAGCAGCTGACTCTTAATCAGCGGGTCCGGGGTTCGAGTCCCTGGCGGCGCACCTGTCCTTCGGGCGGTTTCCGGTTCACCGGGAACCGCCCGAAGTGTTTTCCGGGCCGCGAGGACCGCGAGGGGCCCGGCCGCCCCGCGCGAACCCCGCTAGAGGGTGAGCGACAGCAGCAGCGGCGCGGCCTTCCGGTTCAGGGTGTCGGCCGCGGCCCGCAGCCGGTGAGCGTGCTCGACCGGCATCGACAGCGCCAGGCACCCGACCGAGGCTCCCGCCGTGATCGGGACCGCCGCGCAGACCGTGCCCACGGCGTACTCCTGCAGGTCGAGCATGGGGACGGTGGCAGGCTGGGAGTCCAGCTTGGAGAAGAGGATCCGCTCGTTCACGATCGTCTTCGACGTGAGCCGGGCGATCTTGTGGCGGGACAGGTGGTCGCGCCGCCCGTTCAGGTCGAGCTGGGTGAGCAGGCACTTGCCGACCGCGCTGGCGTGCGCCGCGGAACGGAAGTCGACCCATTCGTGGACCTTCGGGGTGCGCGGGCTGTCCGCGAACTGCGTGATCCGGACCTCGCCGTCCACGTACCGGCTGATGTAGACGGCCGCGCCGACCGAGTCGCGCAGCCGGTCGAGGGTCTCCTGGAGCTTGTCGGTGAGGGCCTGCTGGCGGTCGGTGCCGGACCCGAGCAGGACGAGGGAATCCCCTATGGCGTACGCGCCGTCCGCCACCTGCAGGACGTATCCCTCCCGGCGCAGCATGAGCAGCATCGGGGCGAGATGGACTGCGGGCAGGCCGGTCTCACGCGCGATCTGCACGTCGGTCACACCACCGGTGTGCCGTGCGATCGTTTCGAGTACGCGCAGTGCGTACTGCACCGAGTGGAACGGCGCGGTCGGCTCGGGCTTCAGCGCCACGGTTTCCCCCTAGCAGGTTGTTACCGCTTGCCCTACCACGATAGCCATCAAGAGGCCCATGTGGAGCGCCTGTTGGGGAGATTGATGGCTCGATCACGCCGGTCTGCCTCGATCTAAGCCGCTGGCATATGCCATGGTCATGCGCACGACCCTGCCCTGTCGGGAATGCCGAGCGGTCTCTCACGGTTCGAGTTCTTCGTACGGTTTCGCACGGACCTCGTGCGGGCGTGGAGCACGGGACGGGAGCGACGATGAGTGACACCGGGGACGCGAGCGGCGGGGTGAACGGGCTGCCCGACGGCCGGACCGGCGGGGCGCGGGAGGACCGTACCGGTACCGGTGGCGGCATCCGGGGCACCGCCCTCGGCCGGGCGCCCGTGCCGCTGTCCGTCCTGGACCTCGTCACCGTCGGGGCCGGCAGCACCGCGTACGACTCCCTGCGCACCAGCGTGGCCATATCCCGCCTTGCCGAATCCCGCGGCTACCACCGCCACTGGGTCGCCGAGCACCACTCCATGCCGGGCGTCGCCAGTTCCTCGCCTGCCGTGATCCTGGCCCACCTCGCCGCGCACACCTCCCGCATCCGGCTCGGTTCCGGCGGCGTGATGCTGCCCAACCACGCCCCGCTCGCCGTGGCCGAGCAGTTCGGCACCCTGGAGGCGCTCGCCCCGGGGCGGATCGACCTCGGACTCGGCCGGGCCCCCGGCACCGACGGCCGCACCGCCGCCGCGCTCCGCGGGCCCGGACGCCTCGAAGAGGGCGCGGACGACTTCCCGCGCCGGCTCGCGGAGCTCACCCGCTTCCTCGACGACGACTTCCCCGACGGGCACCCCTACGCCCGCGTGCACGCCGTGCCCGGCCCGGTGCAGGGCCCGGTCGGACGGCCGCCGCTGTGGCTGCTGGGCTCCTCCGGCTTCAGCGCGCGACTCGCGGGCGAGCTCGGCCTGCCCTTCGCCTACGCCCACCACTTCTCCGCGGCCGGCACCCTGCCCGCGCTCGACCTCTACCGCGAGAGCTTCCGCCCCTCCGCCGTGCTGGACGCCCCCTACGCCGTCATCGGGGTCTCGGCGCTCGCCGCCGACACCGACGAGGAGGCCCGCGCCCAGGTGCTCACGGGCGCGCTGTCGATGCTGCGGCTGCGCACCGGGCGCCCCGGGCTGGTGCCCACGCCCGAGGAGGCGGCGGCGTACCCCTACACCCCGCTGGAGCGGGAGTTCGTGGACGGCTGGCTCGCCAACATCGTCCACGGCACCCCGGACGCGGTCGCCGACGGGCTCGACGGGCTCGCCAAGCGCACCGGCGCGGACGAGTTGATGCTGACCGCCAACGCCCACAGCGGGGCCGCGCGACTGCGCTCGTACGGTCTGATCGCAGATGCGTACGGCATGCCGACGGCGGTGCCCGAGGCCGACTGACCGCAGGAGAACGGGGTTTGGCTGGTTTGTTGCCGAAACCTTGCCGGACCGTGTCTCAAGGGAGCCTTAAACCGCTCGTCACCCGGGGTGGCGAGCGGTTTCTGATGTGCGCTCAGGTCTCTGACTTGGGCAAATGGCGCGGGAGTGGTCTAGTCCTTCTTTGGTCCGAACCATTGACGCGGGGCTGGAGTGATCGCTATCACTTCTCTCACCCGAACCTCCCGCTCTCTCCTCCCAGCCCCCCGGAGGCAGTTCATGCACATCCGTAAACCCCTCGCAGCGGCCGCCGCCACGGCCGCGCTGGCAGCCGGAGCGCTTGCCTCCTTCGCGGGACTCGGCACCGCCCAGGCCGCCGACGCCGCGGCCGGAGCCGCCGCGGGCGGCGTCCGCATCGCCTACTACGACCAGTGGAGCGTGTACGGGAACGCCTTCTACCCCAAGCACCTCGACACCCGGGGCATAGCGAGCAAGCTGGACGTCATCAACTACTCGTTCGGCAACATCCACCCCACCGAGCTCACCTGTTTCGAGGCGAACAAGGCGGCCGGCGACGACAACAACCCCAACGCCGGTGACGGCGCGGGCGACAGCTACGCCGACTACCAGAAGTCCTTCAGCGCGGCCGACAGCGTGGACGGCGTCGCCGACACGTGGAACCAGCCGATCGTGGGCGTCTTCAACCAGTTCAAGGAACTGAAGGCCAAGTACCCCCACCTGAAGATCAACATCTCGCTGGGCGGCTGGACGTACTCCAAGTTCTTCCACGACGCGGCCAAGACCGACGCCTCCCGGAAGAAGCTCGTCGCCTCCTGCATCAAGCAGTACATCAAGGGCGACCTCCCGGTGGAGGGCGGCTTCGGCGGCGCCGGCACCGCGGCCGGCATCTTCGACGGCATCGACATCGACTGGGAGTACCCGGGCTCGGCCGGCGGCCACCTGGGCAACCACTACGGCCCCGAGGACAAGCAGAACTTCACCCTGCTGCTCCAGGAGTTCCGCAAGCAGCTCGACGCCGAGGGCGCGGCCAACGGCGGCAAGAAGTACATGCTGACCGCGGCCCTCCCGGCCGGCCAGGACAAGATCAAGTACATCGAGACCGACAAGATCGGCCAGTACTTGGACTACGCCAACATCATGACGTACGACATGCACGGCGCCTGGGACGGCGACGGGCCCACGTACCACCAGTCCCCGCTGTACCCGTCCGCGGCCGACCCGACCGACCCGATCGCGCCCGGCACCGAGAAGTACAGCATCGACAACGCCATCGACTCCTGGATCGACGGCAACCCGGCCTACGGCATCACCGGCGGCTTCCCCGCCAACAAGCTGACCCTGGGCTACGAGTTCTACTACCGCGGCTGGAAGGGCGTCCCGGCCGGGACGACCAACGGCCTCGCCCAGAGCGCGACCGGCGGATCCGGCGCGCGACCGCTCAGCCAGCAGGCGGGCATCGCGCACTACAAGGAGCTCGGCGGCATCGTCGACAACCCGGCGACCACCTTCTGGGACGACCAGTCGAAGTCCTCGTACTTCTACAAGGACGGCGAGTTCTTCACCGGCCTGAACCAGAAGTCCATCCAGGCCCGGGTCGACTACGGCAAGCAGCGCGGCCTGGCCGGCGCGATGATGTACTCCCTGCTCGGCCTGGACAACAACGTCACGCTGCTGAACCAGATCTCCGACGCCCTGGGCGGCACCACGGTCCCGCCGACCACGCCCCCCACGACGCCGCCGACCACCCCGCCGACGACGCCTCCCACGACCCCGCCGACCACGGGCTGCGGCTCGACCCCGGCCTACGTCGCAGGCACGATCTACACCGCCGGCAACGAGGTCTCCCACAACGGCCGCAAGTACAAGGCCCAGTGGTGGACGCAGAACGAGACGCCGGGCACCACCGGTGAATGGGGTGTCTGGAAGGACCTCGGCGCCTGCTGATCTCCCCCCACCCCGCGCCGAGCGACGCCTCCGCCCCACCCCTCCCGGGTGGGGCGGAGGTGTGTGACATGGTTGCCGCATTCCGGACACCGGGCCGTAGTGCTGTCGCTACTCTCGGCCACAAGCCCGTTTCCCGCTTGGGGGTGCCGTTCCATGGTCCTGGCCCGCGACATCGATCCCAGCGCCTCGCCGCTGGACTACTACAGCTACGAGCTGCGCCGCCTGAGAGAGGAAGCGGCCCTGAAGCAGTCCCAGCTGGGCGCGATCATCTTCTGCACGGGCTCCCTGATCGGCATGGTGGAAAACGGCCGCCGCGTCCCGACCCGGGATTTCTCGGAGCGGCTGGACGCCGCCCTCGGTACGGACGGCCACTTTTCCCGCCTGGTAGGCCTTGTCCTGCGGAGTGTCCTGCCGACGTGGTTCCAGGCGTACGCCGAAATGGAGGCCCGAGCGGCGTACATCTCCGCTTACCAGCCCCAGCTGGTGCACGGGCTGCTCCAGACGGAGGCGTACGCGCGAGCTGTGCTGGCCAGCGGGCTGCCGGACCAGCTCGAAGAGCTGGTCGCGGCCCGAATGGAGCGCCATCGCATCCTGCGGCGGGAGAAGCCGCCGATGGTCTGGGTGGTGCTCGACGAGGGGGTGCTCCACCGGGAGATCGGCGGTCGAGAGGCGATGCGCGAGCAACTCGCCCACCTGCTGAGCTTCCGTGAGAACCGGTGGGTGCAGATCCAGGTGCTTCCCAACTCGGCCGGCGAACATGCTGGCCTCATCGGGGCGTTCAACGCGATGCGTTTCGCCAGCGACCCGGACCTTGTCTACACCGAGGACCTCATCTCGGGCCACACGACGGCCAACCCTGACACAGTCAGGGAAGCCGCCCTTCGTTACGCTCACTTGCAGGCCGCCGCACTCTCTGTCGAAGACTCGGCGGCGTTGATCACGCGGGTCATGGAGGAGCGGTATGCGGAGCAACCAGAACCCGACGGGCGCCTTGTGGCGTAAGTCCAGCTACAGCGGTAACACCGGCGGCGACTGCGTCGAGTGCGCACCCCTCGGCGGCGCCACCTGGCGCAAGGCTTCGTACAGCAGCACCAACGGCGGCGAGTGCGTCGAGGTGGCCGCGCAGCCCTGTCGGGTCGCGGTGCGGGATTCCAAGAATCCCGGCGGGCCCATCTTCACCGTCGGGGTGGCGGCCTTCGCCGCCTTCGTCCGGAGCGTCTGACTTACAGCCAGCCCTGCTGGGCGGCCTTGAGGCCCGCTTCGAAGCGGCTCGTGGCGTGGAGGCGTTCCATCAGCGCGGACATCTGCCGCCTGACGGTCCGCAGCGACACCCCGAGCCGCTTGCCGGCGGCCTCGTCCGTCATGCCGGAGGCCAGCAGTTTCAGCAGTTCCAGTTCGGCCGCGCTCGGGCGGGAGTCGTCCGTACGGCAGCGGTCCGCGCCCAGCGGTACGGCGGCCCCCCACGTCTGCTCGAACAGGGTGACCAGGGACGCCACGATCCCCGGGGCGCTGGTGCACAGGGCGCCCAGGCGCGAGTTCGCCGGGTCGATGGGGACCACCGCGACGCGGCGGTCGAAGACCAGCAGGCGGGGCGGGAGCAGCGGGCTCGTGCGGACCTGGCCGCCCTGTTCGGTGAGCCAGCGGGCGTAGGCCAGGGTCGTCGGGTCGTTGCGGGCGCTGTCCTGGTAGACCGAGCGCATCTCGATGCCGCGGGCCAGCGCGCGTTCGTCGAGCGGCCGGGAGGACTCAAGGCTCGCCTCGGACAGCGCGCCGCCCGGCAGGATCGCCAGGCACTCCCGGTCCAGCCCGTGGGCGAGCTCTTCCAGCCGGCTCTGGATGGCGTCCATGCCCACGAGCCGTTCCGCGCCGTCGACCTCCGTGTTCGGGCGGAGCTCGGCGAACTCGGAGACGACCTGCGCGGCCGCCGCCTTGCTGCGGGCCAGCTCCTCCTGCTGCCGGGCCAGTTCCTCCTCCTGGCGGCGCAGCAGCAGCTCCAGGCCCAGTTCCGGCCGCACCGCCCGCAGGGCGCCCGGGCTGTCCCGGGACGGTCTGAGGAGGTCCAGGTCGACCAGCCGGTCCAGGCCGTCGCGGAGCTGCGTCTCGGTCAGGCCGAGCCGGGCGGCCAGCTCGGCGACCCCTCCCGAAGGGTCGGCCAGCATCCCCCGGTACACGGTCTCCACATCGGTCCCGAGCCCCAGTGCCTGCAGCAAGTCCCCGCCCCCCAGCGCTACTTCGGCCGCCCCGCCGGGCCGCCGCCACCGCGATCGTAGGCGATGCCTGGCACCAAGGTGCCAGGCCTTTTGGTGCCAGGCGGAAAGCCTTCTGCGCCGCTCGCCGGCGCAGCAACATGGTGATCACCGGAACGGCGGGGACGAGAGTCCCCGGCTCAGGCCAGAGCCTCAAGGACGATCCGGGACAGCGCGCAGCACACCGCACCGAACGGACCGCCACCCAGCACCTGACTTCGGGGGAAACCATGTCCCGCACCGCCCGCCTCGCCGCTGTCGCCGCCGCCTTCGCCGCCCTCTGCGCCGCCGCCGTCACCGCCACCCCGGCGCCCGCCCCCGCCGATGGCGGTCACGTCAGCGCCAGCATCAACTGGGACGCGCCCCCGGTCGACGTCGACGCCAGCATCAACTGGGACTAGCCGGCGTGCGCATCGTCCGGGCCGCCCTCTCCGGCCCCCGCCAGGAGCCGGACCGCCCCGGCGGGCTCGCGCTTCTCTCCGACCTGATCTGGGCCCACGCCGAGGCCGCCCACGGGCTTGAACACGTCCGGGCCAGGCCCGCCGGCCAGGGCGTCGACCTCTACCTCTTCCTGCGTGCCGTCTCCGAGACGGCCGCCCTGGACCAGGCCCGCGCGCTCCTCGACGGAGCCCGCGCCCCCCTGCGCGCCCACGGCTACCGCACCGCCGAACCACGGCGCTCACGCCCCCACGAAGGAACACCGTGACCACCACCCTCAGCCGGGCCGCCCGCAACACCGCGGTCGCCGCCCTGTCCGGCGCCCTCGGAGCCGGACTCCTCACCGCCGCGGCCGTCGCCGCCGCCCCCGCGGCGAGCGCCGCGACCACCTGCAGCGGGACCGCCTCGCTCTACGGCGTCCTCCCCGACGGCCGCCTCACCTTCAGCGCCATCACGCCCGCCACCGGCGACCTGAAGAAGGTGGTGGTCGGAGCGGACCTGGGCTTCGAGCCCAAGGCGATGGCCACCCTGAACTTCAACACCGTCCTGGTCACGTCGACGACCGGCGCCCTCTACCGCCTCGACGTGCTCACCAACAACACCTCCCTCGTCCTGGAACGCCCGCCCGTCAAGCTCTTCGACAGCGGCTGGACCCACGACAAGCTCACCTACGACGGGCACGGCCACCTGTACGGGACGGCCGGGGGAATGCTGCTCCAGTACCTGGTCTCGCAGCCCAAGCCGACCGGATCGGCGCACATCGGGCAGCGCAAGGAGATCGGCACCGGCTTCGTCCTGAAGACCCTCACGGCCGCCGGGGACGACCGGCTGCTCGCCACCACCGCGGCCGGCGCCCTGTACTCGTACAAGATCAACGCCGATGGCGGCTGGGACCGTGACGACCTCAAGGCGTCCGGCTGGTCGGCCTTCGACCAGGTCGTCTCGCCCGGCGGCGGCCTCTACTACGGCCGGATCGCCACCACCGGCGCCATGTACTGGTACAAGGACGCCAACCCGGCCGACGGCTCCGGCGCCGACATCTCCTACCACAACGACAGTCCCGTCAACACGGGCGGCTGGACGCAGCAGTTGCTCTCCGCGCAGCCGGCGACCTTCAGCTGCACCACCACCGCGGACCCCCTCGACGGCCGGGACATCCCCGCAGTGAAGGCGGCCGGGCGCGACCTGATGAACCAGCACGACGGCGGCGCCTGGAACAGCTCCACCCAGTGGAACTGCCTGGAGCAGCTCTGGGACAAGGAGAGCGGCTGGCGCTACTGGGCCGACAACCCGAGCTCCACCGCCTACGGCATCCCGCAGGCCCTGCCCGGCTCCAAGATGGACGCCTTCGGCGACGACTGGCGCACGAACCCCGTCACCCAGATCAAGTGGGGCCTGTCCTACATCGACGGCCGGTACGGCACGCCCTGCGGCGCCTGGAACCACTTCCAGAACAACAACTGGTACTGAGCCGCGGTCCCTTCCGCGCCGTACCTCGCGCTCGTCCTCCTCCCGACCTCCCCGGCCCGACGCGCGTACGTCAGGGCTGCCCGAAACCGGAGACACCCATGCTCTCGACGTCCCTCAAGCGCCGCCTCGCCGCCACCCTCGCCGTCGGCGCCACCACCCTCGGCCTGGTCACCGTCACCTCGGCCCCGGCCCAGGCCGCGGCCATCTGCGGCGGTGACGTGTCCGTCTACGGCACCCTCCCGGACGGACGCCTCACCTATACGGCGATATCCCCCAACACCGGAGACCGCGTCAAGACGCTGATCGGCGCGAACCTCGGCTTCACGCCCAAGGCGATGGCCACCCTCAACTTCAACACCGTCCTGGTCACGTCGACGGCCGGCGAGCTGTACCGCGTCGACATCCAGACCAACGGCACCGCCCTGGCCCTGGCCGGCGTCACGAAGATCTGGGACAGCGGCTGGACCTTCGACAAGATGACCTACGACGGCGCGGGCCACCTCTACGGCACCGTCGCCGGCCAGCTCCACCGGTACAACGTCTCCCAGGCCAAGCCCAGCGGGCCCGCCCACATCGCCAAGCACGTCGTGATCGACGAGGGCTTCGTCCTGAAGACCCTGGCCGCCGCCGGCGACGACGTCCTCGTCGCCAGCACGGCCGACGGCCGGCTGCTGTCGTACCAGATCAACGGCGTCGGGGACTGGGAGAGCTCGGAGCTCAAGGGCAGCGGCTGGTCCGCGGTCGACAGCCTGGTCTCGCCCGGCGGCGGGCTCTACTACGGCCGGACGAACGGCGGGATGTACTGGTACCACGACGCCGACCCCACCGACGGCAAGGGCGACGACATCGCCTACCACCCCGGCGACCCGGTCGACGCGAGCGGCTGGACGCAGACCCTGCTCTCCGCCTTCGCCAACGACTGCACCTACCGCCCGCCGGCCCCGCCCACCCCCACCCCCTCCACCAAGGGCGGCCAGATCGCCCGCAGCGAGATCATGAGCCGCGCCCTGAACTGGCTCGGCCGGGACATCCCCTACAGCCAGAGCGCGTACGCCTCCGACCCGGACGGCGACCACACCTACCGCACCGACTGCTCGGGCTTCGTCTCCATGGCCTGGCACGCCTCCACCAGCTACACGACCGCCAGCCTGCCGAGCGTGAGCGCCACCATCTCCAAGTCCGACCTGCAGCCCGGTGACGCGCTGAACACCTCGGACGGGCACGTGGTGCTCTTCGAGAAGTGGATCGACAAGGGCGCCGGGAAGTTCTCCTACATCCACGAGTCCAACCCGAACGACGACATGATGCGCGGCCAGGACTACCTCAACGGCGGCACCGACGGCCGCATCGCCGGCCACGCCGCCTCCGGCTACGTCGCCCTGCGCTACGACAAGACCGTCAACGGCTAGCGGCCGACCTGCCGCGGCCCCTCCGGGCCACAGCCCCGCACCCCTCGTCAGACCAGGGGGTGCGGGGCCGGCTCGTCGGGCTGGGAGGCCGCCGCCGCCTCCACCCGGCGCCCGATCATGCGGGCGATCACGTCCGGGGCCACCGCGCGGGAGTACAGCCAGCCCTGGCCCGTGTCGCAGCCGACGCGGCGGAGCCGTGCGGCCTGTCCCGCGGTCTCCACGCATTCCGCGGTCACCGTGAGGCCCAGCCGGTGGGCGAGCTGGACCAGGGCCTCGACGATGGTCTCGTCGGCCGGGTTCGGGTGCGCGCCCTCGTCGTAGCGGAAGCCCTTGACGAAGGAGCCGTCCAGCTTCAGCACCGAGACCGGCAGCCGGCTGAGGTAGGCCAGGTTCGAGTAGCCGGTGCCGAAGTCGTCGATGGCGATGCGGACGCCCATGTCGCTCAGCGCCTGCAGGGCCTGGAGCGGCCTTCCGGCCGAGCCCATCACCGCCGACTCGGTCAGCTCCAGCTGGAGCAGCTGCGGTGCCAGGCCCGTCTCGGCGAGGATCTCCGCGACGTCGCCCACCAGGTCGGAGTCCCACACCTGCCGCACGGCGACGTTGACGGACACGAAGACCGGGGTGTCGCTGGGCTGTTCGATCTGCCAGCGGCGTGCCTGCCGGCACGCGGTCCGCAGGACCCACTGCCCCAGCTGGACGATGGACCCGTCCTCCTCGGCGATGCCGATGAACCGATTCGGCGTCAGCGTGCCGAACTGCGGGTGCCGCCAGCGCACCAGTGCCTCGACGCCGCGCAGCGCACCGCTCTCCAGGTCCACCAGCGGCTGGTACTCCAAGGCGAACTCGCCCCGCTCCACGGCCGGCCGCAGCGTCGACGACAGCGCCTGGCGGGTCATGCGGTGTGCGTTGCGCTCCGGGTCGAAGAGGGTCCAGCGGGCCTTGCCGTCCGCCTTGGCCCAGTACAGGGTCGTGTCGGCGGCCTGCATCAGACCCGTCGCCGAGGTGCCGTCCGTGGCCCGCTCCACCACGCCGATGGACGCGGAGACCGACAGCCGCTGCCCGGCCAGGTCGAAGGGCTCCTGCACGGCGGCCAGTACGCTGCGCGCCAGGTCCGCGAGCTGCTCGGTGCCGGTGGAGTCCTCCACGAGCAGGGCGAACTCGTCGCCGCCGAGCCGTGCGACCAGGTGCCCGCCCGTACGGCCGTAGCCGGACTGGTCGGCGCACTGGGTCAGCCGGGAGGCGACGGCCGTCAGCAGCCGGTCGCCGACGCGGTGGCCGAGGGTGTCGTTGACGGCCTTGAAGCCGTCGAGGTCCAGGTAGCACAGGCCGATCCGGCCGGTGCCGCCGCCGTGCTCGTACGAGGACGCCTCCAGGGCGGCGGAGAGCCGCTCGAAGAACAGCGCCCGGTTGGGCAGCCGCGTGACCGGGTCGTGCATCTGGAGGTGCCGCAGGCGGGCCTGGAGGTCGCGCCGGTCACTGATGTCGGCGACGGACAGCAGGACGTTCCCGGTGCCCGGTACGGGCCCCAGGGTGACCTCGGTCCACAGTGAGTGCCCGTCGGGGTGCTTGAGGCGGCGGGTGCAGCGCAGCCGTGCCTGCCGACCGCGCAGGACCTCCTGGTAGGCGGCCCAGGTGCGGGCCTCCGCGGCCAGGTCGACCAGGTCGGCGGCGCAGCGGTGGACGAGCAGGTGGGGTTCGCTGCCCAGCAGGCTGGCAAAGGCCTGATTGGCCGTCACCACGTAGCCCTCGCGGTCGACGACCGCCATGGCGAGGTGCGCCGCGTTGAAGGCGGCCCGGTAGTCGCGCAGCTCGGACTCGGCGCGATGAGACACCGATGGCACTGACGGCACTGCCGGCACTGCCGGGTGACGCTCCGTAATGGCCGATCGGATGCTGTCGGCCGCCGAACCGGTTCCTTCTGAGGTTCCGCTCACCGTTGGCCCCGCAGTGTTCGTGAGTGTCCGTGCAGGAAAGTGTGCCGATCATAGAGGCTGCCGGGAGGCCCTATCCAGCGGCGTCACCGGTTGAGACGCGGGAGTTCGGCGTGATGACGGATCGTCGGACCAAGATCGCTTGATCGTTTCTGCGCGGCAATGAGCGGGACGGGGCCTCTGCTGATCCCGGGTGATCGGTCGTGACGTTCTGTAGGCATCCGCGTGAAGTCCGGGGGTCACCGGCTTGCCTCGCCCCTCACTCGTGCGGGGCACTGGAACTGGGCATTAGTAAGACAATCGCCTCAAGGTGGCTAAACAGGTACTAATCCACCACCGGAGGTCGATGTGACGCGACAGCAGACACCCGGGGGAGTGGACCGCTCTCGCGTCCGAAGTACCGCCGCGGCGCTCACATCCCTGACGGCGCTCGCCGCCATGTCGCTCGTCGCGGGTCCCGCGGTGGCCGACTCGGGCGCCGGGCCCTGCGCGCTGACCCGTACCGGGGCGCACCACTCCCTGGGGCTGGACACCTGGAACGGCGCCTACCCCAAGCCCGAACGCACCCTCGACGCGGTGATGGTCTTCCTCTCCTTCCCCGACCACCAGGGCACCCTGACGCCCGAACTGCTCACCCGCGACTACTTCCCCGCCACCAGCGACTTCTTCGAGCAGGCCTCGTACGGGCGGTTCCGCCTGGTCCCGCACCCGCAGAAGCAGTGGATCCAGATGCCCCTTCCGTCCACCGCGTACGGGATAAAGCGTGACTGGGCCCCCGGCGACCGGGCCGCCTACCTGCGCGACGCGGTCGCCGCCGCCGACGCCCGGGTGGACTTCGGGAAGTACGACGTCGTCTACTTCGTCGCCGACCCGGACGCGCCCGGGGTGGACTCCGACGCCACGAAGGTCGTCAACTTCGACCGCCCGATCGTCGCGGACGGTGCGGAACTGCGCCGGATCGTCACCGTCTTCGAGCGCCACCCGCCGGACCGCAACGTGCTGGCCCACGAGACCGGGCACGTCTTCGACCTGCCGGACCTCTACCACCGGCCCACGGACGGCAAGGGTGACTGGGACACCTACGTCGGGGACTGGGATGTCATGGGCAGCCAGTTCGGGATGTCCCCGGACCTCTTCGCCTGGCACAAGTGGAAGCTCGGCTGGCTGGACGCCTCCCAGGTGGACTGCGTGCAGTCGGGCTCGTCGCTGCACACCCTGCAGCCGCTCGGGCAGGCCCCGCCGAGCGGCGGCACGGGCGGTACCCGGCTCGCTGTCGTCCGTACGGGGCCCGGCAGCGCCATCGCCGTCGAGGCGCGGGGCTCGACCGGCAACGACGGCGACACCTGCACCGAAGGAGTCCTCGTCTACCGGGTGCGCAACGAGGCGGCGTCGGGCGGCGGTCCCATCGAGGTGCTGGACGCGCACCCCCGGACGGAGGCGTGCTGGGACCGCTCGGTGTACCCGCCGCTGGCGGACGCGCCCCTGGAGGTGGGCGAGACGTACACGGTGCCGGGCGAGCGCATCACCATCGAGGTGGCCGACCGCACCCGGTCCGGCGCGTACACGGTGAAGATCACGACATGACGGTGTGACGGCACACGAAGAAGGCCCCCCACTCACGTGGGGGGCCTTCTTCCGTCTGTGCGCCGCCAGGGACTCGAACCCCGGACCCGCTGATTAAGAGTCAGCTGCTCTAACCAACTGAGCTAGCGGCGCTTGCTGACGAGGAAGACATTAGCAGGAGGATCGGCGGAACGAAAAATCGATATCCCCAGGTCCCGTCGCTGCGGCGGTGCGGGCCGCCCGCACGAAGGCCCAGAGCAGGGCCTCGGGCCCGGGGAGCCAGGGCTCCCGGGCGTCGGGGGCCACGAGCCACCGCGACGGGCCGGGGGAGGCGGCCAGCGGGGGCACGGTGACGGCGTCGCCCCGGCCGTGGCACAGGGGCGCCGGAGCGCTGCGGGAGGCCCCCCACTCCTCCCACGCCAGCAGGGCGGGCAGCCGGTGGGCGGTTCCGGGGGCGGCGAAGAGCAGCATCCGGCCGCGGTGCACGGCCACCGGGCCGGAGCCGGGGCCCTCGGCCCAGAGCAGGTCCAGAACGCGGCGTCCGAGGACCAGGGGGACGTTGACGACGTCGAAGGCGCTCCCGCAGGGCAGCGTCGCCGGCAGCCCCGGCCGGGCCTCCCACAGCGCGAGGGTGCGGCGGGGCTGTGCGGAGGCCGAGGCGAGCCAGGCGGCCCCCTGCGGCGTGACGTGCGTGGCGGGCGCGGTGCGCGTGCGCTCGCCGGGCGCGTGGAGGGCGGTGCATCCGTGGGCCGTCGTCAGCGTCGTCATATGCCAAGGTCTACCCGCCGTAGCGATCCGAACCCCCGGAGTTACCGAAAACTCGGACAGGGTGAGTAGGTCTGGAGTACATTGCCCCCGCATATGACAGTCGCTGTCGGGCAGGGTCAGGTCAGGTCGGCGCGGCCCCGCTGGAGGGTCACGCCGAATTCGATCATCTTGAGGGCGTAGTCCTCGGTCCACTCCGCCTGCTCGGCGATGGCCCCCGGGGTGAGCCGGTCGAAGCGCCGCGGATCCGCCAGCTGCGCCGCGGCCAGGGCCTGGAACTCCACCGCCCGCTCCTGCGCCGCCCGGAAGGCCAGCGTCAGCTCGGTCGCGCGGGCCAGCAGCTCGCGCGGGTCCTCGATCGACTCCAGGTCGAAGAAGTGCTCCGGATCCGCCACGGCCTCCGAGGGCTCGAAGAGCAGCGGCGCCGGCCGCAGCCGTCGCTCGGTCCGCTCGGGCTCTGCCATTCCTGTCCTCCTGCTGCGCGTGCGAAATCCTTCCGGGCCACCGTCCATTGTCCAACGCCCCGCAAGAGCGCGCCCCGACGGGTTGGAACACCTGTACGGCCGATGGGGCGCGGGAGCAGGCGGGCGGATCGAGTGGCGGCGGAGTCGCTCAGGTGATCGGCCGTCAGTCGTGCCGCCCGGGAAAACCACCCGGCCGGGGGCCGGTCAGGCGGTGACGACGGCTTCCGCCGCGAGCTCCGCCTCGCGCTTCGCGGCCAGCTCGGCCACGTCGGCCAGTACGGCGGCCAGCTCGCCCGCGAGGGTCTCGGGGGCCTCGAAGCCCTCGGCTCCGATCAGCTTCGGGATGCCCGGGATCGCGACGGAATGCTCGGCGGGCAGCATGCCGAGGCGGGTCAGGACCGGGAGCAGCATCTCGGCGGCCGGGGCGCCGCCGGTGGGGCCGGCGCTGTAGCTGACGATGCCGACCGGCTTGCCCTTCCACTCGTTGTAGAGGAAGTCGATGGCGTTCTTGAAGGGGGCGGTGAAGCCGCCGTTGTACATCGGCAGGACGAAGAGGAAGGCGTCGGCGGAGTCGACCAGGGCGCTCCAGTCGCGGGTGTGCTGGTGGGCGTAGTTCCCGGTGGAGGCGTACTCGGGCTCGTCCAGGAAGGGCAGTGCGATCTCGGCGAGGTCGACGGGGGTGACCTCGAAGCCGCCGTGGTCGCGGGCCTGGCCGACGACCCACCGGGCGAGCGGGCGGCCGGAGGAGGTGGGGCGGGTGGCGGCGGAGACGACGTGCAGGCGGGTCATGGAAGCGGCTCCCGGTCGGTGCGGTTGTTGATGTGTCACCTATCAAAGCGACAGGTGAGTGACGTGTCAACAAGGTAGATGATGTGTCACCGATCTGGCTAAAGTGGAAGCCATGACCCCCTCATCCGAGCCCCGCTGGCTCACCGAGGCCGAGCAGGACGCCTGGTACGCGTGGCGGCGGATGTTCCCGCTGGTCAACGCCGAGATCGCACGCGACCTGGGCCAGGACAGCGGGCTCTCGGAAGCCGACTACGACGTGCTGTCCGTGCTCGGCTCCACGGACGGCCACCGCATGCGGATCAGCGCACTGGCCGAGCTGATGCAGTGGTCCCGCAGCCGGCTGTCCCACCAGCTCACGCGCATGGAACAGCGCGGCATCGTCCGCCGGGAGGACGTCGCGACCGACGGCCGGGGCGCCGAGGTGGTCCTCACCGAAACGGGCGTGGCGGCGATCACCGGCGCTGCCCCGCTCCACGTGGACTCCGTACGCCGCCACCTGATCGACGTCCTGACCCCGGAGCAGCTCCGCGCCCTGGCCGAAGTGGGCGAGGTGCTCCGCGACCGGTTCGCAGCCCCCCGCAAAGGCCGGGACTGAACCGGTCGCCGTCGCCTCCTACGGCCGCCAGGCCACCCGGTGCTCCGCCAGGTGCGCCAGGACGGAGTGGTTCGCCTCCCAGCCGTCCGGGAACTTCACCGTCACACCCAGCTGCACCGGCTCCGTCGACGGATGGTCGTCCAGCAGCTCCGCTATGCCCGCCCGGGCCACCACCACGCAGGCGTGCCGGTGCCGGGAGGCCAGCACGCACAGCCGGCCCGTCTCCAGGTGGAAGGCCGTCGCGTCGGGGCGCCCCGACAGCGGGTGCAGCACCACCGTGAGGTCGTACTCGCGGCCCTGCAGCCGGTTCGCCGTGTCCACCGTGACCCCCGAGACCCCGAGCGAGGCCAGCGCCGCGCGGACCGCGGCCGCCTGGTCGCGGTGGGCCGTACCGACCGCGATCCGGTCGGCCGTCAGCGCCACCGGGCCCGAGGACTGCTCGTCGGAGGTCACCGCACCGCGGTCCAGGGCCCGGCGCACCACCAGGGCCACCGCGCCGACCGCCTCCGGGTCGGTGCGCGGCGTGTGCCGCGCGGGCAGCTCCAGCAGGCCCCAGCCCGCCTCGGCGGCCTCGTCCAGCACCCGGTCCGGGCCCGACCCGTCCGAGGACACCCCGTACGAGAGCTTCCGGTCGCCCGGACCCGTACCGCTACGGAACTGCGTGTACGGGTAGAACGCGCGGGAGACCAGCGGCGCAGCCGTCGCAGGGAGCCGCCAGGACACCGGCAGCCGGTGCTGCGGCAGCTGCGGGTTGTGCGCGAGCAGCGTGCTCACCGCCGACGCCGACGGGTCGTAGGACAGCCCCGCCCACTGTTCCGCCCCGACCACGCTGAACGGGTCCAGCTGGCCCGGGTCGCCCACGAACAGCGCCCGCTCGAACAGCCCGGCCACGGCCAGCAGCGCGTCGGAGCGCATCTGGTACGCCTCGTCGACGATGGCGTGCTGCCACGGCTCGACGTCCTTCACGAAGGCCCACTTCGCCGCCGTGGAGATGGTGATCGGCAGCTCCGCGAGGTCCCCCGGCCTGGCCGAGAGGGTCACCGACGGCAGATCCCGCAGCGCCGGATCGTAGGAGTCCCCCTCACTGCTGTGCAGCCGGCCGACCCTCAGCTCCGGATCCTTGTCGGCCAGCCGCAGCACCAGGTCGTCGACCTGCGCGTTCGTCTGCGCCACCACCATCAGCCGGCGCCCCGCCGCGGCCAGCTCCCGGGACGCGCGCACCACGAGCGTGGACTTCCCGGCCCCCGGCGGGGAGTCCACGACGACACCCCGCTCGGTGCCGTGCAGGGTGTCGTGCAGAATCGCGGCGGTCGCCCGGGCGGCCGCGGCACCCGGGTCGAAGGCGGCGGGCGCGGACACAGGGGTCACAGGATGTCCTCGTCGGTGACGGCGTCGGGAAGGTGGACGGCGGCCCCGGACCCCGGCGGGCCGCCATGGGTCCACGGCGTCTGCTCCGGGTCCGGGAGCTTCGGACCGCCGCGCGCGTCGTGCTCGAAGAGCGTCCAGCACACGCGCTCGCCCCTCTCCGGCACGGAACCGGGCTCCGGGTCCCTGCCGCGCCCCATCTTGTCGAGGAGCCGCAGCACCACCCGGCCGTCCTCGTCGAAACGGACGAACTGCGCGCTCTGCGGCCGCCCGTCCAGCGAGCGGTACACCTTCGGTGCGCCGCCGTCCGCGAGCTGCGGCCGGTCCTGCGTGGACACCGTCACCAGCGGCCGCGGACTCGGCCGCTTCGACTCCGTCCACTCCATCACCACCTCGGTGACCTCGCCCGCGAACGCCTCGCCCGACAGCCGGCGCCCCGCCATGACCAGCGGGTCGTCCAGCGCCTCCTGCGCGTCGAGGCGCACCTGCTCCGTCTCCCGCGTGGCCAGCTTCTGCGCCGCCGTCACCGCGTCGTCGCGGCGCGGCTGCGGCGGCTCACCCGCCCGTACCCGGTCCCGGTGGCCCGTGTACGACCAGCGGTCGCGCGTCCAGCGCTCCTCCGCCCGCTCGCCCGGCGGCAGCCCGCGGACCAGGTCGATCGCCTCCCACGTCGCCCACCAGGTGTTCGACATCTGGTCCACGACCAGCCGGCGCACCGCCCGCTCGGCCGTGCGGACCTCGCGATCGTCGCCCCCGGGCCCGGCCGCCAGGGCCGCGCGCGCCGCGTCGTAGCGGGCGATGGCCGGCGCCAGCAGCTTGTTGTCGAAGGCAGGATCGGTCGCCGGACCGGCCGGCGGGCACAGCAACTGGCCGTGCTCGTCGCGGCCCAGCTCCGCACGCAGGGCCGCCTCGGCCCCCGAACCTCCCGCGGGCGGGGCGATCCAGGCCATGAGCGCGCCCAGGTGCTGGTCCTCCAGATTGCTCTGACCCGTCGCCCAGTGCCGGGACAGCAGGTCCGTCGCCGACAGCAGCATCGAGGAGCCGGGCACCCGCGCCCGCTCGCCGAGGTGCGTGAACCAGCGGCCCAGCAACGGCACCCTCGACGGTGCCGGATAGGGATTGTCCGGATCCTCCTCCGCGGTGCGCCGGAACCGCATCGACCGCCCCAGCAGGCGTACGTACTCGATGCCCGCCCGGCTCGGCACGATCAGCTGCGGGGCGTCCACGCACAGCTCGGTCTCCACCTTGACCCGCTTGCCCGTCTCCGGGTCGGTCTCGCTGCGCTCGGCCGGCTCCACCTCGTCGGCGTACGCGTCGATGTGCGCCAGCACATGGACCGCCAGGTCGGCCAGGAACGCCCACCGCAGGTCCCGGTCGCGGGGCTGGGGTATCACGAAGACCCGCGGCTCGTTCGGATCGGTGCCGACCAGCGCGCCCAGCGGGGCTCCGGCCTCACCGGCCGTGGTCAGCGGCACGAGGACCAGCGGCTTGTCGCTCAGGTGGCGGTGGCGCACCGTCGCGAGCGGCTGGGCGCGGCCGGCGCGGACGGCCTCCAGCCGGGCCAGGGTGCTCAGCAGGGGCATTCGGGGGACTCCGGGACGTGCGGACGGGGAAGGGCGGCGACCGACTCCAGCGCCTCGGCGCGCAGCAGGGCCGCGCGGTGCAGGGCGGCGGCGGTGGGATCATCGGCGCAGCCGGCGCCGGCGGCCGCCGCGAGGGCCTCCTCGACGGTGGTCAGCGCGCCCAGCTCACCCCGTACGGACCGGCCCAGCGCCGTCACCTCGTCGGCGGCACGGGCCCGCTCCCGGCAGTGGAAGGCCAGCTCGCAGGCGGCCAGGCACTCGGGCGCGTAGGCCGCCTCCACCGCGGACACCGCCTCGGCCAGCTCCTCGGCGGTCCGCTCCGGGTCGAAGCTGAGCCCCTCGGGCAGCGCGGCGGCCAGCTCCTCGACCCGGGTCAGCCGGTCCAGCTGGCGGCGGGTCACCGAGCGCTCGCGGCGGATGTCGACGGGGGCGGCGGTCGGCAGGTTGGAGAAGTCCTTCGGGCAGACCAGCAGCACGGTGTGCCCGACCTCGGCGCCGGCCAGCTTCCCGGCGATCCGCTCCAGGGCCAGGACGTAGACGGCGGCCTGGCGGGCCGCCGCGCCCACCTTCGCCGCGTCCGCGGCCGCGTCGATCATGGGGAACGACTTGATCTCCACCACCGTCCAGCGGCCGTCGGGGTGCACGACGACGGCGTCCGGCTCCAGGTACGCCGGGGTACCGGCCACCTCCAGGGCCAGCATCGGGTGGTCCAGCAGGGTCCAGTCCTTCGCCGAGGTGGCCTCGCGCAGGGCGAGGGCGGTCCGGGCGGCACGGCCCTCGGGCCCGGCGGCCGTCAGGTCGGGGACGAGGGCTCCGGCCCCGGGCGGCTCGGCGGCCGTGTCGAGGTGCGCGTGCACCAGCCGCAGCAGCTCGGCTCCGCCGTCGCCCTTGACCTTCGCCTCGAAGGAGTTCCCGCGGACGATGGCGAACTGCGACTGGCCGAAGGCGGCGGGCGAGCCGAGGGCCGTGGCGAGGGCGTTCTTGTCCACACCGGCGCCGTCGAGCAGTGCGCGTCTGCCGCAGCCGGGGTTGGCGGCGAGGGCCGCGAGCGCCCGGGCGTCGAGCGGACGGGGCGGCACGGCCGGGCCTCGCAGGCCGGCGAGCCGCTGCCGCAGCGTGGTCGGCTGCGCGGGGCTGCTGGGCGGGTAAGAGCTCACCCGCGGAAGTGTCCCATCCGCCACTGACAATCGTGTGCGGAGCGCGGAAACGGGCCGGTGGGAGAGGCGGTCGGGGGCGTGATGGATGATGGGCGCACGAGGAAACGCACCGATCGGGAGATTCGCATGGCCCCCCGCATCCTGCTGGCCCGGCACGGCCAGACGGCGTGGTCCCAGCTCGGCAAGCACACCGGACGCACGGATGTGCCGCTGCTGGAGGAAGGCAGGCAGGGCGCGAAACTGCTCGGCGAACGCCTGGCCCGCGACCCGTGGCGGGGCCTGCCCGGCCTGGAGGTGCGCACCAGCCCGCTGCTGCGCGCGAGCGAGAGCTGCGACCTGGCGGGCTTCGGCGCCCGGGCCGAGCCGTGGGACGCGCTGCTGGAGTGGGACTACGGCGACTACGAGGGCATGACCCCGGCCGAGATCCAGGCAGTCCGGCCGGGCTGGCTGATCTGGCGCGACGGGGTCCCGGGCGGCGAGTCCGTCGCCGACGTCTCGGCGCGCGCCGACGAGGTGGTGGCGTGGGCGCGCTCGGCGGAGCGCGACGTTCTCGTCTTCGCCCACGGGCACATCCTGCGCACCCTGGCCGCGCGCTGGCTGGGCTTCGAAGCCTCCTTCGGCGCCCGGATCCGCCTGGAGCCGACGTCCCTCTCGGTCCTGGGCTGGGCGTACGGGGCGCCGGCGCTGGAACGCTGGAACGACACGGGCCACCTCGACGCCGATCCGCTCCCGCGGGGGTAGCAGTCCGGGTGGTCCCGGCCCCCGCCGTACCGCTCCGCGGCGGGGTACGCCTGGGCCTCTCGCCCCGGCCGACGGGCCCGGCCCCCGCCGTTCCGCTCGCGCGGGGCGGGGTCCGGTGTCGTGCGGGCCCCTCGCGGGGGGCGTTGCGGGATCCGGGCACTGTGGGGCGGGGTCGCGGTGCGGTTCCCCCCGCGGGGCGGGCGGATCCAGGCATGGTGCGGTTTCCCTCGCGGGAGCGGGGCGGGGTACGGGCCCGTTACGGGCGGGTCCGCGGCGTTGTCAGTACGGCGGGATCCATTCCCCGTGGGGCGGGGTCGCGGGGCCG
>NZ_SSBM01000015.1:0-179177 GCF_004795115.1 Streptomyces sp. A0592 | reverse complement strand
GCCGCGGGCCCGGGGGATCTGGCCGGTGCCGGCCGCCGCGGCCGCCGGTTCCGCCGTGCGCGGCAGCAGCCGCGCCACCGCCGTCAGCGCCGGAGCCAGCGCGTCCGTCGACCGCAGCCGGAGCAGCACGGCCAGAGCCAGGCCCCCGCCCGCCGGTCCGGCGCCCGGCGCGTCGCCGGGCTCGCCCGCACCGCCGCCCCGCAGGGGTACGACGCACACCGCCGCCGCGCCCGGCACGGACGCGGGAGTCTCTCCGGGCCACGGCGCGACGCAGACCGCCGCGTGCAGGCCGTCCCCGCCCGGCCCGAGGGCGGCCCGCAGCGCGGCCACCGCCATGTCCTGCTGCCACCCCCGCCCGGCGGTGAGCACCGCCTGGAACTCCCGCGACAGATCCGCCCCCGCCTTCGCCTCCTCGGCGAGCAGCACCCCGATCCGCTGGGCCACCTCCATGGCCGCGGCCAGCGCCGCCGGGTCGGGGCCGGGCGTGCCGGGCTCCTGGTCGAGCAGCCACACGTAGCCCTGCACGATGCCCCGGGAGCGCACCGGCAGGCAGATCCGCCCCCGGTA
Source organism: Streptomyces sp. A0592 (assembly GCF_004795115.1). Lineage (NCBI taxonomy): Bacteria > Bacillati > Actinomycetota > Actinomycetes > Kitasatosporales > Streptomycetaceae > Streptomyces > Streptomyces sp. A0592. Next base: position 178,610 of record NZ_SSBM01000015.1, on the reverse strand, counting down.
CACCCCCGCCTCGGGCGCCGCCGGGATGCGGACGGGACCGGTGGCGCGGGCGATACCGAAGCCCTCGAACCAGGAACGCACGGCCGCCGTCGACTGCCGCGTCAGGATCGACCGGGTCCGCACCGGGTCCATCGCCAGATCGTCGTCGCTGTCGTGGGCGCCGAAGGCGATGAGGCGGAAGTCCCGGTTCTCCAGGGTCGCCGGGGCGCCGAGCAGCGCCGAGATCTCGTCCACCAGGTCCTGGTAATCGCCCTTCACGCGCACATTCTCCCACTCCCACCCCTCCTCTTCAGACAGATGTATGAGATCGCGGACACGGATGCGTGACAGCTGTCGATGGCAGAGGATCAAAGCGATCCTTAGGTTTCACGGTGGTTTTACTTGCGCTTTTCTTCTGCCACCCGCTGGAGGTGCCCCGTGCTGGGTCCCGTGATCCTCGCCGCTTCGCGCAGCGACAAGATGCGTCGTATCGTCTCTGCCGCCCCGGTGACCAAGCCCGTGGTGAACCGGTTCATCCCCGGCGAGACCGTCGATCAGGTCATCCCGATCGTCGAGGACCTCACGCAGGCCGGCCTGGAGGTCACCCTCGACGTCGTCGGCGAGGACATCACCGAGGTGGAGCAGTCCCACGCCGCGCGTGACGCCTACCTCCGGCTCATCGAGCGCCTCGCGGAGCTCGGCCTCGGCGAGAAGGCCGAGATGTCCGTCAAGCTGTCCATGTTCGGCCAGGCCCTGGAGGGCGGCCACGAGCTGGCGCTCGCCAACGTCCGCCCGGTCGTCGAGGCCGCCGCCGCCATCGGCACCACCGTCACGCTGGACGCCGAGGACCACACCACCCTCGACTCGATGTTCGCCATCCACGAGGAGCTGCGGAAGGACTTCCCGCAGACCGGCTGCGTGATCCAGGCGTACCTCTTCCGCACCGAGGCCGACGCCCGCCGGCTGGCCGCCAACGGCAGCCGCGTCCGGATCGTCAAGGGCGCCTACAAGGAGCCCGCCGAGGTCGCGTACCTGGACAAGGCGGAGATCGACAAGGCCTACGTCCGCATCCTGAAGATCCTGATGGACGGCGAGGGCTACCCGATGATCGGGTCACACGACCCGCGCCTGATCGCCATCGGCCAGGAGCTCGCCCGCAAGGCCGGGCGCAAGCTGGACGAGTACGAATTCCAGATGCTGTACGGCATCCGCAGCGAGGAGCACCTGCGGCTCGCCGCCGAGGGCCACCGCATGCGCGTCTACACCGCGTACGGGACGGACTGGTACGGCTACTTCATGCGCCGTCTCGCGGAGAAGCCGGCCAACCTGCTCTTCTTCGTCCGCTCGATGATCACCAAGAACTAGCCAAGAACCAGGTCTAAGGAGTTATCAGCCCCATGGATGCTGTGACCCAGGTCCCCGCTCCGGTCAACGAGCCGGTCCACTCGTACGCCCCCGGCACCCCGGAGCGCACGCGCCTCGAAGAGCAGCTCAAGCAGCTCTCCGAGAACCCGGTCGACCTTCCGATGACGATCAACGGCGTCAAGCGGATGGGCGGCGGCGAGCGTTTCGACGTGGTCCAGCCGCACGACCACAAGTCGGTGCTCGGCACCTACGCGAACGCCACCCAGGCCGACGCCCAGGAGGCCATCGACGCCGCCCTGGCCGCCGCCCCGGCCTGGCGCTCGATGTCCTTCGACGACCGCGCCGCGATCATCCTGCGCGCCGCCGAGCTGCTGTCCGGCCCGTGGCGCGAGAAGCTCGCCGCCTCCACCATGCTCGGCCAGTCGAAGACCGCCCAGCAGGCGGAGATCGACACCCCGTGCGAGCTCGTCGACTTCTGGCGCTTCAACGTCCACTTCGCCCGCCAGATCCTGGCCGAGCAGCCGGTCGCGAACTCCGCCGGCGTGTGGAACCGCAGCGACCACCGCCCGCTCGAGGGCTTCGTCTACGCGATCACGCCGTTCAACTTCACGGCCATCGCCGGCAACCTGCCGACCGCTCCCGCCCTGATGGGCAACGTGGTCCTGTGGAAGCCGTCCCCGACGCAGACCCACTCCGCGGTCCTCCTCATGGAGCTCCTGGAGGAGGCCGGCCTGCCCAAGGGCGTCATCAACCTGGTGACGGGCGACGGCATCGCCGTCTCCGAGGTGGCCCTGAACCACCCCGAGCTGGCCGGCATCCACTTCACCGGCTCGACCAAGACCTTCCAGCACCTGTGGAAGACGGTCGGCAACAACATCGAGAAGTACAAGTCCTACCCGCGCCTGGTCGGCGAGACCGGCGGCAAGGACTTCGTCGTCGCGCACCCGTCCGCGGACCGCGCGATCCTGAAGACCGCCCTGACCCGCGGCTCCTTCGAGTTCCAGGGCCAGAAGTGCTCGGCGTCCTCGCGCGCCTACGTCCCGGCCTCCATCTGGAACGACGGCTTCAAGGAGGCCTTCGCGGCCGAGGTCGACGGCATCACCATGGGCCCGGTCACCGACCTGACCAACTTCATCGGCGCCGTCATCGACGACCGCTCCTTCGCGAAGAACAAGGCCGCGATCGACCGCGCCAAGGCCGACCCGACCTGCGAGATCGTCGCCGGCGGCACCTACGACGACTCGGAGGGCTACTTCGTCCGCCCGACCGTCATCGCGTGCACCGACCCGGAGAACGAGGTCTTCACGACCGAGTACTTCGGCCCGATCCTGGCGATCCACGTCTACGAGGACGAGAACTACGACGCCATGCTCGCGCAGATGGAGTCCGTCTCGGCGTACGCCCTGACCGGCTCGATCATCGCCGCGGACCGCTACGCGGCGGCGGACGCGATGGAGAAGCTCCGCTTCGCGGCGGGCAACTTCTACATCAACGACAAGTCCACCGGCGCCGTCGTCGGCCAGCAGCCCTTCGGCGGCGGCCGCGCCTCCGGCACCAACGACAAGGCCGGCGCCGCGTCGAACCTGCTCCGCTGGACCTCGACCCGCTCCATCAAGGAGACCCTGGTCCCGCCGACCGAGTACGGCTACCCCCACATGGGCTGACCTCCGGCCCCTGCTGAACCCCGCCCCCGCTCCGGTACCCCCAAGTCCGGAGCGGGGGCGGTTTCCATTCCCGGACCGGGGAACTCCTGCTAGCCTGGGCGTAGTTGTCGTGTACGGCGACCAGCTCCAATACCCGGGCCCGGCGCCCCGGGGGAGCCAAGGGCTCTACCGAGTTCCCGTACGGGGTGGGAAAGACCGCTGGAGATACGCAACCTCTACGCGCCCGTACCGGGACCGGCGCCCGGGGAGACGTATGTCCAGGCGAACCGACAACCACCACCGTGCCGCGTCCATCTGCCGCGCGGCCACCGGACTGACGCACCGCACCTGCCTCGGCTGGGCCGAAGCGGGGCTGATCGACCACCGCCAACCCGTCCCGGACGCCGAGGACGAGGGCCAGCGCGTCCTCGAGTCACTCATGCTGGCCGAGCTCGCCGACGGGCTCCGTGAGAGCGAGCACCGCGACGGGGCCCTCTTCGGCTTCACCTCCGCCCGGCCGGCGCGCACCGGGCTGGCCCTCGGACTGCACCCGGCCATGGCGGACCGGGTCCTTGCCACGGTGCTGCCGCGCATCGACGAGCACTACGGCGGACTCCGCGGGGTCCCCGGGCTGCGCATCGTCCCGACGGGCCGGAGCTGGGCACTGACCCGGCTGCGGGCCCGGGCCGCGGTCCATCTGCTGCACCCCGACCCGGACTGGCGCCCGGTGCTGCCGGAGCACGGCGACGGGCTGGCACAGCTGTGGCGGCGCAACCGCCACCGCCTGCACCCCGCCGAGGCGGCGGAGCTGGACGGGCGCGCCGACGCAGGGGGCGACCCCGGCTCGGTCGCGGCGCAGGACTGGCTGAACAGCAGGCTCCTGCGACGCCCGCGGCTGCTGGGCGCGGCCGGGGCCGCCCACGGATCGGCGAACGTGTACACCCACGGCGGCGGCGACGTGGTCGTGGAGTGGTGCTGCGCCGTGGAACGGCGCGAGCTGGAGCGGAGGCTGCGCCGGAGCGGTCTGGCGCAGCGGCCGGGCGGGGTCGCCGAGCGGCTGCGGGACCAGCCGTGGTTCCCCGGTGAGATCGCGATGGGCGGCGCCTTCGTCACCCTGCGGCGCGGGCTCTGCTGCGCCCGGGACGCCGCGGCGCGGAGGGCATCGTGATGCTGACCGCGGTGATCGTCACGGCTGCCGTGCTCGGGGTGGCGAAAGTGGTGCGGGACTGGCTGATCCTGCGGCAGGTGCGGGCCGCCATGGAGGCGGGTACCCCCGAGGACCGGGTGCGGATCGGGATGCGGCTCGCCGAGGCTCTCGGCGGCGGGCAGGCCGCGGCGGCTCCCGGGCAGGCCCCGGAGCCGCCCGGCGGCGAGGTGGTCACACCTCGACCATGACCTGGTCGAGGGATTTGCGGATGAGGTCCGGGACCACGCAGTCGTCCGCCGGGTAGCCGACCGGGATGACCGCGAAGGCCTTCTCGTTCGCCGGCCGGTTCAGGACGTGGCTCAGGAAGCGCATCGGGCTGGGGGTGTGGACCAGGGCGGCGAGGCCGCTCAGGTGCAGGGCGGACAGGAGCATGCCGACGGCGATGCCGACCGACTCGTCCACGTAGTAGTGCTTGCGCTTCGTGCCGTCTGGGCCGAGCCAGTACCGCTGCTGGAAGACCACGATCAGCGCGGGGGCGTCCGTCAGGTGGGTCTTCACGGCGTCCGTGCCCAGCGGGCGCAGCGCCGCCAGCCACTCGTCGCCGAGGCGGCCGTCGTAGGACAGCGCCTCCTCCTGTTCCGCAGCCGCCCGGATCTGCCGGCGCACGGCCGGGTCCTTGACCAGGACGAAGGTCCACGGCTGCTGGTGCGCCCCGGACGGCGCCGTCGCCGCGCAGGCGACGGCGTCCAGGACGGCCTGCTCGGGCACCGGGTCGGGGGAGAAGTGGCGTACGGTCCGGCGCTGGTCCATCCGGGCCCGCAACTCGGCCGCGCGCGCCAGGGATTCGTGCTGCGGCATGCGCTCGGGCCGATGGGCGGCGGGGCGGTACGGCTGGCCGTGGGTGGGGGTCCACTGCTGGGTATCGGGCGACATGGGGCGAGTCTGCCGAGGCATTGGTCCAGACCGCTAGAGCCGCTTCGGCCGATGGCGGCCGGTGTGCGGCGTTCGGCGTCCGCAATGCGGTCCCCGTCCTTGGTACGTTCGCGGAATGAACGACTGGGACGCGCAGGCCGTACGGGCGCGGTTGCGTGCCAAGACCCTCCGGTACGAGCTCAGGCCGCCGCTCCCGGAGGCGGAGGTCCGGGCCTTCGAGGAGGAGCACGGCATCCGGCTGCCCGGGGAGTACCGGACGTTCGTCACGACGGTCGGCGACGGCCCGGCGGGCCCCCGGCACGGGCTGATGCCGCTGATCACCCCGCGCCCCGAGGCCGACGACGACTGGGCCGTGGACGACGAGTGGCGGGACGACCGCCGGCCGGGCCGGCTGGCCGCGCCCTGCCCGATCCGCACGCCCCGCCCGTTCGACGACAACCGCCGGTTCGACCAGGCCGAGGGGTTGACCCTGGGCACGCTCATGCTGGCCGAGGAGGGCTGCGGCATCTATATGAGGCTGATTCTGGGCGGCCCCCTGGCCGGTCAGATCTGGCACGTGGACCAGGAATTCGGCTGCCACTCTCCCGAGAGCCCGGACTTCCGCACCTGGTACACCGACTGGCTGGAGCAGTGATGGACACGCGGACCGCACACACCTCGCAACTGACCGCCGGCGAGCTCCGCGCGATCCGGTCGCTGCTCGACGCCGCCTTCGAAGGGGACTTCGCCGACGAGGACTTCGAGCACGCGCTCGGCGGGATGCACGTGCTGATCGGGGTGGACGGCCGGCTCGCCGCGCACGGCAGCGTCGTGCAGCGGCGGGTCCTGCACCGGGGCCGTGCCCTGCGCACCGGATACGTCGAGGCCGTGGCCGTCCGGGCCGACCTGCGCCGCCGCGGCCTCGGCGGCCAGGTGATGGCCCGGCTGGAGCAGGTCGTGGCGGGGGCCTATGTGCTGGGCGCGCTGTCGGCCTCGCAGGAGGGGGCCGGGCTGTACCTGGCCCGCGGCTGGTCGGTGTGGCCGGGCGAGGTGGGGGCGCTCTCGCCGGACGGGCCGGTGCGGCTGCCCGAGGAGGAGGGATCCACCTACGTGTGGGCCCCGCCCGGCGGGATCCGGCCGGACCCCGCCGCGCGGCTCGACTTCGACTGGCGCGACGGGGACGTCCTGTAGGGACGCTCCCTAGCCGGAGACGCTCGCCGAGCCCGTTTCGATGTGGCCCGTGTAGCGGCGCGACCAGGTGCCGTCGGAGTCGGCCAGGATCGTGAAGTCGTACCAGCCCTTGTGGTAGGCCACCGCGTTGAAGAAGTCCTCGCGGGAGGAGTTCGGGGGGACGGTGTACGACCACGGGCCGTCCGAACGGTAGGCGTTGGAGCCGATGGTGAAGGTGACGGGAGAGGCGGAGGAGTTCGTCATCTTGAACCAGATCGCCGTCTTGCCGGTACCGGGCTCCACCGCGTACCGCGCCGCCACCTCGATCGCCCTGCCCGCCCTGGACGCGTCGCCGATGAAGCGCCGCAGGAAGCGGTTCGGCCCGTACATGGAGATGTCGTACGTGCCGGAGCCGTGGCCGAGCCCGATGTGGAAGTAGTCCGTCGAGGTGCCGCCCGGGTCCACCGTGTACTGCCAGGCGGTGGTGTCCCGGTGCTGGTGCGGGTGGATCGAGAAGTGCGCCGGCCGCTTGGCCCGGGCGCCCTGGTTGGTCATCGAGAACCAGGCCGTGATCTGGCCGGCCGCCCCGAACTCGAAGCGGTCCAGGTTCCCGTTGACCTGGTACGGGAGGGCGCGCGCCGGGCGGGTGCCGGGCTCCTGCACCGGGAGAGCGTTGTCCTGCGGCACCGGGTTGGGCAGCGGGGCGCAAGTGCCCTGGCCGATCACCTTGGCGGTCGACGGGAGGCCCGCGGGGATCCCGTACACCGGATGCGCGAAGTCGAAGACGCCGGTCAGGTCGCCCACCACCCGGCGGCGCCAGGCGCTGATGTTCGGGCAGGTGGCAGAGGTGCCCAGGGCGGCGGTCCAGGTCTCCATGAAGCGGAGCACCGAGGTGTGGTCGAAGACCTCCGAGCTGACCCAGCCGCCGCGCGTCCAGGGGGACATGACCAGCATGGGGACGCGGAAGCCGAGCCCGATCGGCATGCCGTCCAGGTATTCGCCGGGGGTGCCGGGCGGGGCGATCGGCGGCGGCACGTGGTCGAAGAAGCCGTCGTTCTCGTCGTAGTTGAGGAACAGGACGGTGGAGTCGAAGACCTCGGGGTCGGCGGCGAGGGCGCGGTACACGAGGTCCACGAAATGCGCGCCGTCGCCGGGCGGGGCGTACGGGTGCTCGGAGAACGCCTCGTTCGCGACGACCCAGGACACCTGGGGGAGGGTGCCCGCGACGACATCGGCGCGGATCGCGGCCGCGATGTCGTCCGGGGTGGAGCCGGTGGCCTTGGGGACCGAGCCCATGCCCCGGTCCCACAGCGGGTTCCCGGGGGCCGCGTCGGTGAAGTTCTTGAAGTAGGCGAGACCGTTGTCGCCGTAGTTGTCCTGGCCGTTCTGGTAGACCTTCCAGGTCATCCCGGCGCGCTGCAGGGCCTCCGCGTACGTCTCCCAGGTCAGCCCCGACTCGTCGCCGCCGTCCTTGCTGGCGGCGTCGATCCTGCCGCTCCACAGGAACGTGCGGTTCGGGCCGGTCGCGCTGAGGGCGGAGCAGAAGTACGCGTCGCAGATCGTGTAGTGGTCGGCGAGGGCGTAGTGGAAGGGGATGTCGGCACGGTCCAGGTGCCCGAGGGTGCGGGTGTTGCCGACGCCCAGGACCCAGTTGTCCATCCGGCCCTTGTTCCAGGCCGCGTGCTGCGAGGTCCAGCTGTGCGGGAGGTCGCCGCTGCACTGGGCCAGGGTCGCGCCGTCCGCGCCGCCCGCAGGCGGGGTGGCGGACAGCTTCCACGGGTACTGCCGGGCACCCCAGTTGGGCTGGTTGAACGTGCCCCAGCCGCCCGGGATGTTGCCGGCGGCTCGGTCGCCGAACCCGCGGACGCCCTTCAGCCTGCCGAAGTAGTGGTCGAAACTGCGGTTCTCCTGCATCAGGACCACCACGTGCTTCACGTCGGTGATGGTGCCGCTCGCGGCGGCCGCGGCCGCCGACGAGGGCGCCACGGCGGGCAGGGCCGCTCCCGCCATCAGCCCGGCGCCGATTCCCACGAAACCTCTTCGGCTGATCGGTGTCACTGGCCCCTCGCCTCCAACTGTGGTGCCCCGGTGGCACATCGACGGCAAGGGTGGCGGGGGTGCCTTCAAAGGTCTACAGCCGTGCGGTAAGAGTTCGGTGAACTTCCGGGTGGCCGGAATCAGCCGCCGATCCGCACGAGCATCTTGCCCGTGTTCTCTCCGCGGAGCATGCCCCGGAAGGCGTCCACCGTGTGCTCGAAGCCCTGCACAACGGTGGTGTCGGTGCCGATCCGGCCGGTGCGCAGATGGGGGACGAGGAAGTCCTCCAACTCGTCCTGCAGATTGGTGTGGTGTCGAACCAATACGCCCTCCAGGCGCAGTGACTTGTGCACGACCTCGAAGAGGTTGCGGGGCGCGGCGGGGGAGCGGTCCCCGTTGTAGGTCGAGACGGCGCCGACCCAGGCGATCCGGCCGAACTCCCTCAGCGCGCCGATCGCGCCCTCCAGGTGCTCGCCGCCCACGTTGTCCACGTAGACGTCGATGCCGTCCGGAGCAGCCTGCGCCAGCTGCTCGCCGACCGGGCCGTCGTGGTAGTCGAAGGCCGCGTCGAAGCCGAGCACGTCCGTGAGGTGGCGGACCTTCGCCGCCGAGCCGGCGCTGCCGATGATCCGCCGTGCGCCCAGCAGCCGGGCGATGTGCCCCGTGGCGGTTCCGACCCCGCCCGCGGCGGCGGAGACGAACAGGTCCTCGCCCTTGCGGAGTCCCGCGGTCCGGGTCAGCGCGGCGTACGCCGTCAGGCCCGTACCGCCCAGGACGGACAGGTACGCCTCCAGCGGGACGCCCGCGTGGCCCCGCAGCGTGCGGGTGCCGTCCACGCCGAGCGTGACCAGGGCATGGGTGCGCCAGCCCGCGCGGTGGAAGACCAGGTCGCCCTCGCGCAGCCCCGGGTCGCGGGAGGCGATCACCCGGCCCACCGAGCGGCCCTCCAGCGGGGTGTTCAGCTCGAAGCCGCCCTCGCCGCCGTCCATCAGGCCGCGGTGGTACGGGTCCACGGAGAGCAGCAGGTTCTCCACCAGGGCGGTGCCGGGCCGGGGCTCGGGGACCGCGGAGGCGACGTAGGCGAAGTCGGAGGCGGCGGGGAAGCCGTCGGGGCGGGCGATCTGGTGGACGGCGCGAGCGGTGTTCGTGGTCATGGCCCGAACGCTAGGAAGGAATCCCGTGGCCGGGCAGGGGGTTGGGTTCATGGAAGTCACGAGTCCATGAACGTCACTCATACAACGAGGTGGGGGCCCCGGGTGTCCGATCTCCTCCCGCAGGAACTGCGGATCCTGGTCGCCGTCGCGGAAGCCCGCGGCTTCTCCGCCGCGGCCGCGGTGCTCGGCCTGACCCAGTCGGCCGTGTCGCACTCGGTGCGCGGGAGCGAGGCCAAGCTCGGCGCGGTGCTCTTCGAGCGCGGGAGGTCCGGGGCGTCGCCCACACCGGCGGGGGAGCGGGCGGTCGGCCACGCCCGCCGCATCCTGCGGCTGTACGAGGCCATGGGCGCGGAGGCGCGCGGCGCAGGCCGTGACGGGGGCCGCGACACCCTCGGCGGCGTAGTGCGGATCGCGGCGTTCCGCAGCGCGGCCCTGCACCTGCTGCCCCCCGCCCTGGAACGGCTGACCGCCCGGCATCCCGGCATCCGCCCCGAGGTCCGCGTGGTGCGCGAGATCGGTGCCGGCGCGGCCGGGGAAGTGGCGGCGGGCCGTGCGGACCTGGGCATCGCCACCCTGGGCGGCGCGCAGGACGCGGCGCCGCCCGGCCTGCTGACCGGGGTGCTCACGCAGGAGGCGTACCACCTGGTGCACCCGGCGGGGCATCCCGACCCGAGGTCGCTGCCCCTCATGGACTGGGACGAGAACTGCGGCTCCTACACCCGCGCCTGGTGGCGGGCCCAGGACTGGATCCCGCGGGCGACGGTCAAGGCGGAGGACGACGCGATGGTGCTGACCATGGTCGGCCGCGGGCTCGGCATGGCGATCATGCCCGAGCTCTCCCTGAAGGAGGCGACCGAGGCGGTGGAGATCACCGGATTGGGCCCGCAGGGGCCGCTGAGGCAGGTGGGATACGTCACTACGCCGGAAGCTGCCTCCACCCTCGCCATCAGGGCCCTGATCAGGGAACTTCGCTCCGAGAGAGGCTGAAGCGGACCCTCTGGAGGCGGCTTTCCGAGGGGATTCGCGTCTCAGATAGTAGGAAGTCCGAGTAACTGCCGAGACATACAGCGGGACCTGCCCTAGCTTTGTAGGAGCCGAACGTCTCGCCGATCAGGCGAATGGCGGTCGAGAGCGCGCGCCCCTGGCAGGCAACCCCTGCGGCGCACAGCTCCCCGCCTCTTCCGGCGCCTTGAAGGAACCCCTCATCCGTGGCCCCGCCACGCCGTGATCTCAAGGAGTCGATCACCATGACCGCAACCACCACCACCCGCCGCGTCCGCCACGCCTCCGCCTCGGCCGACGAGCGCAAGAACGCCGCCGCCGCCCTGCAGCGCGCCCTCGACCGCCGCGACAACGGCGGCTCGACCGGCCACTGACCCGTCCTGGCCCATCGCCCGCCCGGGACATTTCGCGTCCACATCGTGGACGTGAAATGTCTGAGGGCTGGACACGGAGTACGGTTTCGCCATGTCGACCAGCATCAATCTCGCAGTGATCCCCGGTGATGGCATCGGCCAGGAAGTCGTGGCTCAGGGACTCAAGGTCCTTACCGCGGTCCTGCCCCAGGATGTGAAGCTGGAGACCAAGCAATACGACCTCGGCGCCCAGCGCTGGCACCGCACCGGTGAGACCCTCCCGGACGCGGAGCTCGAAGCCCTCAAGCACCACGACGCGATCCTGCTGGGCGCCATCGGCGACCCCTCCGTCCCGTCCGGCGTGCTGGAGCGCGGCCTGCTGCTGAAGCTGCGCTTCGCCTTCGACCACTTCATCAACCTGCGCCCGTCGAAGCTGTTCTCCAACACCGCCACCCCGCTGGCGGGCCGCCCGGACATCGACTTCGTCGTGGTCCGCGAGGGCACCGAGGGCCCGTACACCGGCAACGGCGGCAGCCTGCGCACCGGCACCCCCGCCGAGGTGGCGACCGAGGTCAGCATCAACACCGCCTACGGCGTCGAGCGCGTCGTCCGTGACGCGTACGAGCGGGCCAACTCCCGCCCCCGCAAGAAGCTGACGCTGGTCCACAAGAACAACGTCCTCGTGTACGCGGGCCACATGTGGAAGAACATCTTCGACAAGGTCGGCCAGGAGTACCCCGAGGTCACCACCGACTACCTGCACGTCGACGCCGCGACGATCTTCTTCGTCACCCAGCCGGAGCGCTTCGACGTCATCGTCACGGACAACCTCTTCGGTGACATCCTCACCGACCTGGCCGCGGCCGTCACCGGCGGAATCGGCCTGGCCGCCTCCGGGAACATCAACCCGACCGGCGCCTTCCCGTCCATGTTCGAGCCCGTCCACGGATCGGCCCCGGACATCGCCGGCACCGGCAAGGCCGACCCGACCGCGACGATCCTCTCCGTCGCCCTCCTGCTGCGCCACCTGGGCTACGAGGCCGAGGCCGTCCGCATCGAGGACGCGGTCTCCGCCGACCTCGCCGAGCGCGACGGCACCTTCCGCTCCACGGACGCGATCGGCGACGCCCTCGCCGCGCGAGTAGCCGGCTGACCCGGCCGCTCCACCTCAGGAAGCCGCCGGGTCACAATGGGACCTGGCGGCTTTTCCTGTGCGGCCCCGGGTGCCACCATCTCCCCTGGGCCGCAATCCCCCGCTTCTCCGCAGCCCGCCCACGCGCGATAATCGAACGCGAGGCCGCGGAATGCGGGGAAGCTCGGACGTCCTAGTACGCCGTGAGCGCGGTCCGCCATACACAACCGGTGAAGGACAAGCACTCATGACGACGCCCACGATCGAGCTCAAGCCCTCCTCGAACCCGCTGTCCGACGCGGAGCGCGAGGCGATCCTGGCCAGCCCCGGCTTCGGCCGCCACTTCACCGACCACATGGTCACGATCAAGTGGACCGAGGGCCGCGGATGGCACGACGCCGAGCTGGTCCCGTACGCGCCGCTCTCGATCGACCCGGCGAACATGACCCTGCACTACGCGCAGACGATCTTCGAGGGCCTCAAGGCCTACCGCCAGCCCGACGGCTCCGTCGCCACGTTCCGCCCCGAGGCCAACGCCGCGCGCTTCCAGGCCTCCGCCCGCCGCATGGCGATGCCCGAGCTGCCGGTCGAGCTCTTCATCGAGGCCTGCGACGTCCTGATCAAGCAGGACCGCGCCTGGGTGCCGGACTCCGGCGAGGCCTCGCTGTACCTGCGCCCGTTCATGTTCGCCTCCGAGGTCGGCCTCGGCGTCCGCCCGGCCAACGAGTTCCTCTTCATCGTCATCGCCTCGCCCGCCGGCGCGTACTTCCCCGGCGGCGTCAAGCCCGTCTCGGTCTGGCTCTCCGAGGACTACGTCCGCGCGGTCAAGGGCGGCACCGGCGCGGCCAAGACCGGCGGCAACTACGCCGCCTCGCTCGTCGCGCAGGCCCAGGCCGCCTCGCACGGCTGCGACCAGGTGGTCTGGCTCGACGCCGTCGAGCACCGCTGGATCGAGGAGATGGGCGGGATGAACCTGTACTTCGTGTACGGCGACCGCATCGTCACCCCCGAGCTCACCGGCTCCCTGCTCCCCGGCATCACCCGTGACTCCCTCCTCACCATCGCCCGCGACCTCGGCTACACCGCCGAGGAGGGCCGCCTGACCACCGAGGACTGGCAGCGCGACAACGCCAACGGCACCCTCACCGAGGTGTTCGCCTGCGGCACGGCCGCCGTCATCACCCCGGTCGGCTCGGTCAAGTCCGAGCGCGCCGACTGGACCCAGGGCGACGGCGAGCCCGGCGAGGTCACCATGCGCCTGCGCAAGGCGCTGCTGGAGCTCCAGACCGGCCAGGCCGCCGACACCCACGGCTGGATGCACCCGCTGGGCCAGTAACCAGCTGCGTACGCGGGCTCCTCGGCGGCGGCTGCCGGGGCCGGGGCGGGAGCGCGGCGGGCGGTGAGCGCGGCGTACACGAGCCCGCCGGTGAGGCCGGAGAGGACGAAGGAGCAGTCCACGCCGCCGGTGAGGGCGAGCAGCGGGCCCTCGTAGAAGGGGGTGGTCACGGCGAGCAGGCCGACGGCCGCGCCGATCGCCCAGGACGCGGTGGCCGCGAGGTTCCAGCCGGAGCGGTACCAGTAGATCCCGCCCACCGAGCGGCGGTTGAAGACCTGGAGCGCGTCGGCGTCGTAGACCCCGCGGCAGCGCACGTGGCCGATCAGGGTGATCACGGCCCAGGGGGTGCCGATCGCGGTGAGCACCAGGACGAACGAGGTCATCGCGGACTGCACGTCCCACTCGAACGACCCGACGAAGACGAAGGCGGTCGCGACGGCCGCGGCGATCACGGTGGCCGTGGTGCGGGTCGCCCGGGGGACGATCGCGTCGAGGTCCAGGCCCATGGAGTAGAGCATCAGCCCGGCGTTGCCGACCGAGCCGGCCGCGGCGGCCGCCAGCAGCGGCAGCAGGTACCAGAAGGGTGCGGCCTCGACCAGCGGCCCGGCGTAGTCCAGGCCCGCCCGGGCGGCCAGCGCCGTGTAGGTGCCGAAGAGCTGCGGGATCAGCAGGCCGATCAGCAGGCCGAAGGCGGTGGCCCACAGGACCTTGCGCGAGCCGTGCCGGCGCGGGGAGATGTAGCGCGTGTAGTCGCCCAGCAGGGTGATGAAGGCGACGGGCCCGCTGAGGCCTGCGGCGACGGCGGCCAGCAGCCACGTCGGCCAGAAGGAGCCGAGCAGGTACGCGGTCTCGGGCGGCGCGGCGGTGGTGAAGTCCGGTGCGTAGGCGACGAAGCCGACCGCCAGCAGCACCACCATGCCGATGGACAGCACCTTGCTCATGCGCAGCAGCAGCCGGTAGCCGAAGACGGCCGCGACGACGGTACACGCGGCGAGGAGGCCGTACATCACCGCCCGCGAGAGGCCGGTGTCCGGGAGCCCGGTGAGCCGCGCGAGGGTGCCGACCATCACGTCGCCGCCGATCCACAGCGTGAGTGCCGTGTAGCCGAGCGAGAGCAGCAGGCCCACCACCGATCCGACGAGCCGTCCCCGCACGCCGAACTGCGCGCCGCTGGAGGTGGAGAGGTTGGTCGCGGTGCGCAGGGAGACGAGTGCCAGCGGCGCGGTGAAGGCGATGCCGACGAGGGTGCCGGTCACGATGGCCGTGACCGAGGGCCACAGGCCGAGTCCGAAGGACGGGGGCAGCCAGCCGAAGACGATCACACCGAGGCACAGGTTGGAGCCGAGCAGGATCGATATCAGGTCACGGGGACCGCTGGTCCGCTCCTCCTCCGGGATGGTGTCGACTCCGCGCTGTTCGATGGGCATGGGGGACTCCCTTGGCAGGGCGGGGGGTGGTTGCGCTTGTGTTTGAGCGACACTCAATGTGACTCAAGCCCTGTGCTCAGGTCAATGATTCCCAGCAAGGAAATGAAGAGTTAGAGTGATGCTCTAACCCATCGACTCAAGAGGTGGTGGATCGGCGTGCGGCTGACCCCTACGGAGCGCGACCGGCTGCTGCTCCGCAGCGCTGCGGAACTGGCCCGGGCCCGGCGGGCCCGTGGCCTGAAACTCAATGTCCCGGAGGCCACCGCGCTGATCGCGGACACGGTCTGCGAGGCCGCGCGCGACGGAAAACGGCTGGCCGAGGCCATCGAGGAGGCCCGCAGCGTGCTGGGCCCCGACGACGTCCTGCCGGGCGTCGCCGACGTGGTCACCGAGGTGCACGTGGAGGCCGTCTTCGACGACGGATCCCGCCTCGCCGTGGTCTCCTCCCCCGTCCGGGGCGCGGTGCCGCTCGGCGACGACGCCCCCGGCGCCGTCGTTCCCGGCCCCGGCGTCCCCCAGCCGGAGCCGGTCCTGCACCTGCACGTGCGCAACACCGCCGACGTGCCGGTGAGCGTCACCTCGCACTTCCACTTCTTCGAGGCGAACCCGCGCCTGGACTTCGACCGCGCCGCGGCCTACGGCATGCGGCTGTGCGTACCGGCGGGCTCGTCCGTACGGTTCGACCCGCACGGCGAGGGCGACGTCGGCCTCGTCCCCCTCGGGGGCGACCGCGTCGCGATCGGCTTCGCGGGTCTGGTCGACGGCCCGCTCGACGCCCCCGGGGCCCGGGAGGAGGCCCTGCGCCGCGCCGCGGCCTGCGGCTACCTGGGAGTCACCCCGACCGGGGCCGGCCCGGCCGACCCCGCCGACCGCCCGGAAGGGACGACGGCATGAGCAGGCAGACACCGCACACCGACCACAGTGCGCACTGCGCGCCGGGCAGCCGGCACATCGATCCGCACGAGTACGCGGCCGTGTTCGGCCCCCGTGCGGGGGACCGGGTCCGGCTCGGCGACTCCGGGCTGACCGTCCGGGTCGAGTCGGACGCGCAGAAGCCGGGGGACGAGTTCCTGGCGGGATTCGGCAAGACCGCCCGCGACGGCCTGCATCTGAAGGCGGCCGCGGTCCGCGAGACCTGCGACGTCGTGATCAGCAACGTCCTGGTCATCGACGCCGTCCTCGGCATCCGCAAGGTCTCCATCGGCATCCGCGAGGGCCGCATCCACGCGATCGGCCGGGCCGGCAACCCCGACACCCTCGACGGCGTCGACGTCGTCGTCGGCACCGGCACCTCGATCGTCTCCGGCGAGGGCCTGATCGCCACCGCGGGAGCGGTGGACACCCACGTCCACCTGCTGTCCCCGCGCATCATGGAGGCCTCGCTCGCCGCCGGCGTGACCACCGTCATCGGCCAGGAGTTCGGCCCCGTCTGGGGCGTCGGCGTCAACTCCCCGTGGGCCCTGAAGCACGCCTTCAACGCCTTCGACGCCTGGCCCGTGAACATCGGCTTCCTCGCCCGCGGCTCCTCCTCCGACGCCGCACCCCTCGTCGAGGCCCTCGCCGAGGGCGGCGCCTCCGGCTTCAAGGTGCACGAGGACATGGGCGCCCACACCCGGGCCCTGGACACGGCGCTGCGGGTGGCCGAGGAGTACGACGTGCAGGTCGCCCTGCACAGCGACGGCCTCAACGAATGCCTCTCCGTCGAGGACACCCTGCGGGTGCTGGAGGGCCGGACCATCCACGCCTTCCACATCGAGGGCTGCGGCGGCGGACACGTCCCGAACGTGCTGAAGATGGCGGGCGTGCCCAACGTCATCGGCTCCTCCACCAACCCCACGCTGCCGTTCGGGCGGGACGCGGTCGCCGAGCACTACGGGATGATCGTCTCCGTCCACGACCTCAAGCCCGACCTCCCCGGCGACGCCGCCATGGCCCGCGACCGGATCCGGGCCGGGACGATGGGCGCCGAGGACGTCCTGCACGACCTGGGCGCGATCGGCATCACCTCCTCCGACGCCCAGGGCATGGGCCGGGCCGGCGAGACCGTCCGCCGCACCTTCGCGATGGCCGCGAAGATGAAGGGCGAGCTCGGGCCGCTGGAGGGCGACGGCGAGGGCGACGACAACGCCCGCGTGCTGCGCTACATGGCCAAGCTGACCATCAACCCGGCCATCGCCCACGGCCTGGCGCACGAGATCGGCTCCATCGAGGTCGGCAAGCTCGCCGACATCGTGCTCTGGCGCCCCCAGTTCTTCGGGGCCAAGCCGCAGCTCGTCCTCAAGTCCGGCTTCCCCGCCCACGGCGTCACCGGCGACCCCAACGCCGCCACCGACACCTGCGAACCCCTCGTCCTCGGGCCGCAGTTCGGCTCGTACGGGGCCACCGCGGCCGACATCTCCGTCGCGTTCGTCTCCGCCGCGGCGGCGGCACTGGGCAGCGACGAGATGCCGACCCGACGCCGCCGGGTCGCCGTCCGCGGCACCCGCGGCATCGGCCCCGGCAACCTGCTCCTCAACTCCCGGGTGGGCGCGGTCGACGTGGACGCGCGCAGCGGACTCGTCTCCCTCGACGGGGAACCCCTGCGCTCCGAAGCCGCCGAATCGGTCTCCCTCAACCGCCTGTACTTCCTGTAAGCCAGCACAGCCCGTAAGGACCTGCCTGCCATGACCGCCAAGCCCGTGCACAACGGATTCCGGATGCCCGCCGAGTGGACGCCCCACGAGCGCACCTGGATGGCCTGGCCCAGCCCGAACCCGACCTTCACCAACGAGCAGGAGCTCGCCGAGGCCCGCGAGGCCTGGGGCGCCGTCGCCCGCGCGGTCCGCGCGTACGAGCCCGTGACCCTCGTCGTCTCCCCGGGCGACGCCGAGAACGCCCGGGCGATCGCCGGCGCCGGTGACGGCCACGCACTCGACGTGGTCGAGCGCGAGCTCGACGACGCCTGGATGCGCGACATCGGCCCGACCTTCGTCACCAGCGACGCCGGCGAGCTTGCCGCCGTCGACTGGACCTTCAACGGCTGGGGCGCCCAGGAGTGGGCCCGCTGGGACCACGACTCGAAGATCGCCCGCCAGGTCTCGGACGTGCTCGGCACCCGCACGTTCAGCACCCCGCTGGTCAACGAGGGCGGCGCCATCCACGTCGACGGCGAGGGCACCGTGCTGCTCACCGACACCGTCCAGCTGGGCAAGGGCCGCAACCCCGACTGGACCCGCGAGCAGGTCGAGACCGAGATCCACGCCCACCTCGGCACCACCCGGGCGATCTGGCTGCCGTACGGCCTGGCCGGCGACTACGGCACCTACGGCACCCAGGGCCACGTCGACATCGTCGCGGCCTTCGCCCGCCCCGGCGTGGTCATGGTGCACACCCAGCCCGACCCGTCCCACCCGGACCACGAGCGCTGCAAGACCATCGCGGCGATCCTGCGCGCGTCCACCGACGCCCAAGGCCGGCAGCTGGAGGTCGTGGAGATCCCCGCCCCGACCGTGCTGGAGGAGGACGGCGAGTGGGTCGACTACTCCTACATCAACCACTACCTGTGCAACGGCGGCGTCGTGCTGTGCTCCTTCGACGACCCGCGCGACGAGGAGGCCGCCGAGATCTTCCGCGGCCTCTTCCCCGAACGGACCGTGACCCTCGTCGACGCACGTACGATTTTCGCCGGGGGTGGCGGTATCCACTGCATCACCCAGCAGCAGCCGAAGGTCTGACCTACGGCGGACCTCACGAAGGAGTGGCCCATGGCGGCGGGTGGAGTACCGGTACGGGCGGCGCGCAAGAACGCGCCCCCGCGCGAGGACGTACTCGTCGCCGCCATGGCCACGATCGCCGAGCGCGGGCTGGAAGGCCTGACCATGGCCGGCCTGGGCCGCGAGGTCGGCATGAGCAGCGGCCACCTCCTCTACTACTTCCGCAGCAAGGACGAGCTCCTGCTCCAGACGCTGGAGTGGAGCGAGGCCGAACTGGGCAGCGCGCGGCGGGCCCTGCTCGCCCGCCGCGGTCCGGTGACCGAGCGCCTGCAGGCGTACGTGGACCTGTACGTGCCCACCCGCGCCCGCGACCCGCACTGGACCCTGTGGCTGGAGGTGTGGAACCGCTCCCAGAACGCCGGCCCCCAGGAACGCGACCGGCAGGCGGCCATCGAGGGCGCCTGGCACCGCGACCTGGTGGCCCTGCTCGCCGAGGGCATCTCGCGCGGGGAGTTCCGCCCGGTGGACGCCGAGCGCGTGGCGACCCGCATCCGGGCGCTGCTCGACGGCTTCAGCATCCAGCTGGCGGTGGGCCTCCCCACCCTCGACCGGACGGCCATCCTGGCCCACGTACGGGAGTTCCTCACCGACACTTTGGCCGTCCGGCCGTAGCCGGTCCGCCACGGACGGGTGCCGCCCGCATGCTGAGACGCCTGTCCATCTGCGGTGGGCGGTGTGCCACACTGCGACCGTGCCTGCTCAGCTCATGATTATTGCCAGCAGCGCGCCGGTCCCCAGTGGCCGCTGAACCGTGGAAGAACTTCGCGGACGCGGCCACCGTGCCTCGGACCCGCGTGCAGACCTCTCGCTACCCGCGAGGGGTTTTTTCGTTTCCCGGCCCATCCCTGCCGGGAGCGGACTGCGCGCGATGATGGGGGCAGTGACGGCGGCCTTCCCCATTGGCGGGTTTCCGGAACCAACTCATCCGACAGGAGTCAGATCAGCATGACGACGACACCAGAGGCGGCAAGTGCGCTCGCCGGGGGCCTGGACGACAGCTTCCACGTCTTCGACACCACCCTGCGCGACGGCGCCCAGCGTGAGGGAATCAACCTCACGGTCGCCGACAAGCTGACGATCGCCCGCCATCTGGACGACTTCGGAGTGGGCTTCATCGAGGGCGGCTGGCCCGGCGCCAACCCCCGCGACACCGAGTTCTTCGCCCGCGCCCAGGCGGAGATCGACTTCAAGAACGCCCAGCTGGTCGCCTTCGGCGCCACCCGCCGGGCCGGCGGCTCGGCCGACCAGGACCCGCAGGTCCGGGCCCTGCTGGAGTCCGGCGCCCCCGTGATCACGCTCGTCGCCAAGTCCCACGACCGCCACGTCGAGCTCGCCCTGCGCACCACCCTGGACGAGAACCTGGAGATGGTCCGGGACACCGTCTCCCACCTGGTCGCCAAGGGCCGCCGGGTCTTCGTCGACTGCGAGCACTTCTTCGACGGCTACCGGGCCAACGCCGAGTACGCGAAAGCCGTCGTGCGCACCGCGCACGAGGCCGGCGCCGACGTCGTCATCCTCTGCGACACCAACGGGGGCATGCTGCCCGCCCAGGTGTCGGCGACCGTCGCCACCGTCCTCGCCGACACCGGCGCCCGCCTCGGCATCCACGCCCAGGACGACACCGGCTGCGCCGTCGCCAACACCCTGGCCGCCGTCGACGCCGGCGCCACCCACGTGCAGTGCACCGCGAACGGCTACGGCGAGCGCGTCGGCAATGCCAACCTCTTCCCCGTCGTCGCCGCACTGGAGATCAAGTACGGGCGCAGGGTGCTCCCCGACGGCGCGCTCGCCGAGATGACCCGGATCTCGCACGCCATCGCCGAGGTCGTCAACCTCACGCCCTCCACCCACCAGCCCTATGTGGGCGTCTCGGCCTTCGCGCACAAGGCGGGCCTGCACGCCTCGGCGATCAAGGTCGACCCGGACCTCTACCAGCACATCGACCCCGAGCGGGTCGGCAACACCATGCGGATGCTGGTCTCCGACATGGCCGGCCGCGCCTCCATCGAACTCAAGGGCAAGGAGCTCGGCGTCGAGCTCGGCGGGGACCGCGCACTGATCTCCCGCGTCGTGGAGCGGGTCAAGGAGCGCGAGCTCCAGGGCTACACCTACGAGGCGGCCGACGCCTCCTTCGAGCTGCTGCTGCGGGCCGAGGCCGAGGGGCGGGCCCGCAAGTACTTCCGTATCGAGTCCTGGCGGGCGATCGTCGAGGACCGCCCGGACGGCACCCACGCCAACGAGGCCACGGTCAAGCTGTGGGCCAAGGGCGAGCGGATCGTCGCGACGGCCGAGGGCAACGGTCCGGTCAACGCGCTGGACCGGGCCCTGCGGGTGGCGCTGGAGCGGTTCTACCCGCAGCTCGCCAAGTTCGAGCTGGTCGACTACAAGGTCCGCATCCTGGAGGGCACGCACGGTACGGAGTCCACGACGCGCGTGCTCGTCGCCACGACGGACGGGGTCCGCGAGTGGTCGACGGTCGGCGTCGCCCCGAACGTGATCGCCGCCTCCTGGCAGGCCCTGGAGGACGCGTTCACCTACGGCCTCCTCCACGCGGGCGTCGAGCCGGCCGAGTAGCCGCCGTCAGCACTTGTCGGCGCGGTACTCGCGGAACTCCTTGCGCGTCTTGGCCCGACCGCCCGCCCACACCTCGCCGGGCTCCAGCCCGGCGAGGTCCTCGGCGGTGAAGGGCTCGACACGTCCACCGACGTGATGTCGGTCCGCCCGCAGGGCGCCAGCATGATCCACGGCTTGCCGTCGTCCCCGTTGTACGCGGCGATCAGGTGGTGCCGCGGGGGACCGCACCCCGCCAGCACACCCGCTGCCACCAGCACTGCCGTCCCCGTCAGCCGCGCCCGCCGCATCCGGCCCACCCCCTTGCAGGAAGGGTGGGCGAGGAGCCTCGGCGTCCGGACCGGAGCTCCCTTATGTCCTGCTCACACGGGAAAGTACCGGTTCGGGTAGCGTCATGGATATGAGGACCAGGCTGATATCCATACGCTGGGGATCGTTGCTGTCCGGTCTGCTGCTGGCCCTCGGTGCGAGCGCCCTGGCGGTCGCACCGCAGGCATCGGCGGACACCGGAGTCGCCGCCGTGGCCGAGGCCCTCAAGGAGGGTCCCGTCTACGTCGATCCGCGGGCCGAGGCGCAGCTGCCGAAGGCCGAGGCCGATGCGCTCGCGAAGAAGATCAAGGACGCCGGGAAGCCGGTCTTCGTCGCCGTGCTCCCGGCCACCGCCGACTTCCCGCAGGACAAGGTGCTCGCCGCGGTCCGCGCGGAGACCGGCATCACCGGGCTCTACGCGATCCGGCTCGGCGACGGCTTCAGCGCCGGCGCCGACCGGGCGGTCATGCCGACCAATGCCGTCCGCAACCTCACCGAGGCGGTCAAGACGGGCGCCCCGGTCGATGCGAGCACCCAGCTGAACAACTTCGTGGACCAAGCTCTGACCCAGACCAGGGGCAGTGCCCCCGGCTCCTGGGGCACCACCGGCGCCGACGAGGGCGTCCCGGTCGGCGGGCTGGTCACCCTCGGCGCGGTGGCCGCGATCGGTGGCGGCGGCGCCTACGCGCTGGTCCGCCGGAACCGCAGGAAGAAGGAAGAGGCCCGGCGCGAGGCCGTCGAGCGGCTGAGCGTGGTCGTCGACGAGGACATCACGGCCTTCGGCGAGGAGCTGGAGCGCCTCGACTTCCACCCCGGTGAGCCCGGCGCCGACGATGCCATGCGCGAGGACTACGAGCGGGGGCTCGACTCCTACGAGAAGGCCAAGCAGATCATGGCCTCCGTCCGGTACCCGGAAGAGGTCACCGGGGTGACCCAGGCACTGGAGGACGGGCGGTACGCCCTGGCCTGCCTGGATGCGCGGCGGCAGGGCGAGCCGGTGCCGGAGCGCCGCGCTCCGTGCTTCTTCGACCCGCGCCACGGGCCGAGCACCGAGGACGCGACGTGGGCTCCGGCCGCGGGGGCGGCGCGGACCGTGCCCGTCTGCACGGCGGACGCGGTGCGGCTGCGCGACGGACTGGACCCGGCCGTGCGCACGGTCGACACCGAGCACGGGCCGCGGCCGTACTACGACGCCGGCCCGGCGTACGGCCCCTGGGCCGGCGGCTACTTCGGCGGCGGCATCCTGCCCGGCCTGCTCGTGGGCACGATGCTCGGTTCGATGATGTCGACCCCGGCCTACGCGGCGGACTACGGGGGCGGCACGGGCGGCGGCTACGACGGCGGGGACTACTCGGGGGCCGACTTCAACCCGTCCGACTTCGGCGGCGGGGACTTCGGCGGCGGAGGCGGGTTCGACGGCGGTGGATTCGACGGGGGCGGCTTCTAGACCGCGCCGCCCCCGGGTTGCCGTGCCGCTGGTCAGGCCTGCTTGATGGCCGAGATGTCGAAGGTCAGCTTCACCTTGTCGCTGACCACGACGCCGCCGGTCTCCAGCGCCGCGTTCCAGGTCAGGCCCCAGTCCGAGCGCAGGATGTCCGTGCTGCCCTCGAACCCGACGCGCTGGTTGCCGTACGGGTCGGTGGCGGAGCCGTTGAACTCCAGGTCGATGGAGAGCGGCCGGGTGACGTCCTTGATGGTGAGGTCGCCGGTGATCCGGTAGGTGTCCCCGCCGAGGAACGCGGCCTCGGTGGAGCGGAAGGTCATCAGCGGGAAGGTCTCGGCGTCGAAGAAGTCGCCGCTGCGCAGGTGGCCGTCGCGGTCGGCGATGCCGGTGTCCACGGAGGCGATCTTCACGTCGATGGAGGCCGTGGAGCGGGCCGGGTCGGAACCGTCCAGGTGCAGGGTGCCCTCGTGGTCGGCGAAGGAGCCGCGGACATTGGTCACCATCGCGTGGCGGACGGTGAAGCCGATGCTGCTGTGCGCCGGGTCGATGACGTAGTCGCCGGTGAGGGCGGCCAGCGCCGGGTCCACTTCCAGGGTGGCGACGGCGGCGGTGTTCTCCGGGGTGCGGCGGTTGAAGAGACCCATGACTGACTCCTTGGTAGTGATGCTGTGTGGGGGGCGCCGAAGCTGTTTAAGTTTCAACGACTTCGACACGAGAGACACTAGAACCATTCCGTTCAAATTTCAACCACTGGTGGGGGTGTCGGCGATTTCTGTGAAGGTCCTACAACCGGGGATGGCCCCATCTGGCGGAGTCCTTACTTCCACAGGTGGTTCTGTGCGGGCCGGACAGCGGAAGACTCCCGAGACTGTGCGGAATGAACGGAGGTTTTTCATCACGATCTTCGTAAGGTCGGTACATGACCGTTGTGGACCAGATCCCGAGCGAGCCGACGGACGCCCGTGGGCGCGTGGCCGAGCTGCACTCCCTGCGCGAGCAGGCGCGGCGTGGACCGAGTGACCGTGCGACCGAGGCCCAGCACGCGAAGGGCAAGCTGACGGCGCGCGAGCGCATCGCACTGCTCCTCGACGAGGGTTCCTTCAGGGAGGTCGAGCAGCTGCGCCGCCACCGCGCGACCGGCTTCGGCCTCGAGAACAAGAAGCCGTACACCGACGGTGTCATCACCGGCTGGGGCACGGTCGAGGGCCGCACGGTCTTCGTCTACGCGCACGATTTCCGGATCTTCGGCGGCGCCCTGGGCGAGGCCCACGCCACCAAGATCCACAAGATCATGGACATGGCCATCGCGGCCGGTGCCCCGCTGGTCTCCCTCAACGACGGCGCCGGCGCCCGTATCCAGGAGGGCGTCTCCGCCCTCGCCGGCTACGGCGGCATCTTCCAGCGCAACACCAGGGCCTCGGGTGTGATCCCGCAGATCTCGGTGATGCTCGGCCCGTGCGCCGGCGGAGCCGCGTACTCCCCGGCCCTCACGGACTTCGTCTTCATGGTCCGTGACACCTCGCAGATGTTCATCACCGGCCCGGACGTGGTCCGCGCGGTGACCGGCGAGGAGATCACCCAGAACGGCCTCGGCGGCGCCGACGTGCACGCCGAGACCTCGGGCGTCGCGCACTTCGCGTACGACGACGAGGAGACCTGCATCTCCGAGGTCCGCTACCTCATCTCGATGCTCCCCTCGAACAACCGGGAGAACCCGCCCGTCCACGAGACGAGCGACCCGGCGGACCGCCGCAGCGAGGTCCTCCTGGACCTGGTCCCCGCGGACGGCAACCGCCCGTACGACATGCACAAGGTCATCGAGGAGCTCGTCGACGACGGCGACGTCCTGGAGATCCACGAGCGCTGGGCCCGCAACATCATCTGCGCCCTGGCGCGCATGGACGGCCAGGTCGTCGGCATCGTTGCCAACCAGCCCGCCCACCTCGCCGGCGTCCTCGACATCGAGGCCTCCGAGAAGTCCGCGCGCTTCGTCCAGATGTGCGACGCCTTCAACATCCCGATCATCACGCTGCTGGACGTCCCCGGCTTCCTGCCGGGCGTCGACCAGGAGCACGGCGGCATCATCCGCCACGGCGCCAAGCTGCTGTACGCGTACTGCAACGCCACCGTCCCGCGGATCTCCCTGATCCTGCGCAAGGCCTACGGCGGCGCGTACATCGTCATGGACTCCCAGTCCATCGGCGCCGACATCACCTACGCCTGGCCCACCAACGAGATCGCCGTGATGGGCGCCGAGGGTGCGGCCAACGTCATCTTCCGCAAGCAGATCGCGGACGCCGAGGACCCCGAGGCCATGCGCACGCGCATGGTCAAGGAGTACAAGTCCGAGCTGATGCACCCGTACTACGCGGCCGAGCGCGGCCTCGTCGACGACGTCATCGACCCCGCCGAGACCCGCGAGGTGCTCGTCAGCGCCCTCTCGATGCTCCGCAACAAGCACGCCGATCTGCCGTCCCGCAAGCACGGCAACCCGCCGCAGTAACCGCGAAGGAGATCTGCCACCCCATGACCCACGCCTCTGACACCCTGCTCCGCGTCGAGAAGGGCAACGCCGCGCCCGAGGAGCTGGCCGCGATCACCGCGATCCTGCTCGCCCGCGCCGCCGCCACTCCCGAGGAGACCGCGGTCCGCCTGCCGCGCCAGGCCGGCTGGCGCCGCCTGGAGCGCACCCCGGGCTTCCGCGCCCCGCACAGCTGGCAGGGCTGAGCCCCGGGCTCTGCCCGAGCCGCCGAAAGCCGCCGAAGGCCCCGCACCCCGTCCAGGGTGCGGGGCCTTCGGCGTACCGGCGTACGCACGGCCCCCGGAGCCGCCGCGCGTGCCGCGTCGGGCCGCCGGGCAGTCGGGCGGGTGGGCCGTCGGGCCCGCACACGGCGAAGGCCCCCGCGTCGTGGACACAGGGGCCTGTCGGACGCGGCCGGCTCCTACCGCAGGCGCGCCATGAGGGCGTGCTCGACGAGCGTGATGAGCGCGCTCTTGGCGTCCGCGCGGTGGCGGGCGTCCGTGGTGATGATGGGGGCGTCCGGGCCGATCTGCAGGGCCTCGCGGACTTCCTCCGGCGTGTAGGGCTGGTGTCCCTCGAAGCCGTTGAGGGCGATGACGAAGGGCAGGCCGCTGTTCTCGAAGTAGTCGACCGCGGGGAAGCAGTCGGCGAGACGGCGCGTGTCGACGAGCACGATCGCACCGATGGCGCCGCGGACCAGGTCGTCCCACATGAACCAGAAGCGGTCCTGACCCGGCGTACCGAAGAGGTACAGGATCAGGTCCTGGTCGAGCGTGATGCGGCCGAAGTCCATGGCGACCGTGGTGGTCGTCTTGTCACCGGTGTGCGTGAGGTCGTCGATGCCGGCGGAGGCGCTGGTCATGACGGCTTCGGTGCGCAGCGGGTTGATCTCGGACACGGCTCCGACGAACGTGGTCTTGCCCACGCCGAAGCCGCCCGCCACCACGATCTTCGCGGAGGTGGTGGAGCGGGGAGCCGCTCCGCCGTTAGAGCTTGCGAAGTCCACTGAGCACCCTTTCGAGCAGTGTCACATCTGGCTGGCCACCGGCAGACTCGTCGCCGCCGGGCTGGTGAATGGCGACAAGGCCCGCCTCCGCCAGGTCGGCTACGAGGATGCGGGCGACACCAAGAGGAATGGAGAGAAGTGCCGAGATCTCCGCGACGGATTTGATCTCCTGGCACAGGCGGCAGATGCGCTGGTGCTCGGGCAACTGCCCTTGCAGACGCGCGGGATCCGCCGTGGTACTGACCAGCGCCTCGATGGCGAGCTGGTAGCGCGGCCGAGTACGGCCGCCGGTCATCGCGTACGGGCGCACCAGGGGGTTGTGGGCCTTCGGCGCCGGCTGCCGCGCGGCGCGCGGAGGCGCCTGCGGGGGCATCGGGGGCTGCTGGGGCTGTCCGTACTGCTGGTAGTGGTTCTGCTCCGGCACGGGCCGGCTCGGTGCGGAGGGGAAGTTGAAGCGGTTCTGGTCGTGCCCACCCTGCGGCTGCTGCGCGCCGCCATAAGGATGTCCTCCGGGTGTTGTCACGTCTCCTCCTCCGACTCCAAGAACGCAGTACTCCCTGTGGAACCGCGCCACCGCACCCTACGGTGCGATGGCGCGAAACGCACTGCCTGTTTGCTAGTTGAGAAGGCTTCCCTGCAGTTCGGCGCGCAGGTCCGGGGTCAGGACACTGCCCGCACGATCCACCAGAAGAGCCATCTCATAGCCCACGAGGCCGATGTCGCACTCCGGGTGCGCCAGCACCGCGAGGGACGATCCGTCCGAGACGGACATGAGGAACAGGAATCCCCGGTCCATCTCCACCACGGTCTGGTTCACGGCGCCACCCTCGAAGATGCGGGAGGCACCGGCGGTCAGCGAGGTCAGACCGGAGGCCACGGCCGCCAGCTGATCGGCGCGGTCCCGCGGAAATCCGTCGGACATCGCCAGAAGAAGGCCGTCGGCGGAGACCACCACCGTGTGCGACACCCCAGGGGTGTTGTCCACGAAATTGGTGATCAACCAGTTCAGGTTCTGTGCCGCCTGGCTCATCGGGCTCACACTAACGCTCCTGGTCATAGCTGTTACTTGACTGCTCAGTTCCCGCGCTGCGTCCCTGCTGGACACCTCGCCGCAGGTTGCTCAACCTGCCGCGGACGTCCTCCGGAGCGCGGGAGACCTGGGGGCCGCCCTGCGGGGTCGTCTCCGCTGCGCCCTCGACCAGGTTGGCCTTGGGCACGCGCCGAGGGAGACCGGACGGGGTGACCCCGCCCGCCTTCGGCTCACGGAGTTTGGCGGCCTGCTGCCAGCGCTCGTCGTTACCCGAGCGCCACGCCGTGCCACCGTCCTGGACCTGGTCCTGCTCCGCTGCCGCGGCCTGCCGCTGACGCTGCGGCCGCTGCTCGAAGAGGGACCCGGAGGACTCCGCTTCCTGCTGTGCCGACTGCCGCTGCTGCGGGCTGCCGCGTCGCGGCAGGCCCGCTCCGGTCATTTGGTGACCGGCGTCGGCAGCGGCGCCCGGACGGTCGAAGCCTACGCGCTCCGCGGCCGGTTCGGGGACGGCCTGGGATTCCGATTCAGTCCCGTAATCCTGCTGGTAGGCAGCCGGATACGTGTTCTGTTCGGGCCACTCGGCCTGCCCCGACTGGGCTTCGTAGCCCCCGTCGTAGCTCTGAGTGCTCGCCTGCTGGTCCGGGTAGCCGTCTTCCGTATAGGCGTAGTCCTGCTGCGGGTACGCCTCGTACCCCTGCTGGGCCACCTGTCCGTCGTACGCGGGTTCGTAGCCCTGCTCGGGCTGCTGCTCGTAACCCTGGTACGGCTGGTACCCGTGCTCCGGCTGAGGTTCCGGATAGTCCTGGCCGCCCTGCCCGGAGTAGCCCTGCTGCTCCTGCGGGAAGCCGACGACCTGGGCCTCCAGCGCGGCACGCCGCTCCTCGCGGCCGAGCGAACGCCCGACCGGGTCGATCCCGGACCCCTCGCCGCCCTGCTCGTAGCGCGAGTCGTCGAAGCCGAGCTCCGCGGCCGTGCGCATCGGGGCGGCCTGCTGGCTCTTCTGCTCCGGAATGATCTGCGAGACCGTGAAGTCGTCGTCCGGGACGCCCTCGCCACCGCCACCGTGCGTGATGGCGTCGGGAAGCATGACCAGCGAGGTGGTGCCCGCGGCCTCGCCCGAGGGGCGCAGCTGGACGCGGATGTTGTGGCGGTCCGCCAGCCGGCCGACCACGAACAGACCCATGCGCTGCGAGATCGCGGCGTCCACGGTCGGCGGGTTGGCGAGCTTGTGGTTGATGTCCGCGAAGTCCTCGGCGGTGAGGCCGATGCCCTTGTCGTGGATCTCGACCATCACGCGGCCGTCGGGCAGACGCGTGGCGTTGACGCGGACCTTGGTCTGCGGGGAGGAGAACGTGGTGGCGTTCTCCAGCAGCTCGGCGAGCAGGTGCACGAGGTCGGTCACGGCCTGGCCGTGGATCTCGGCCTCGGAGACACCCGAGAGCTCGATGCGCTCGTACTGCTCCACCTCGGAGGAGGCGGCGCGGAGCACGTCCACGAGGGGCACCGGCTGGTCCCAGCGGCGGCCCGGCTCCTCACCCGCGAGGATGAGGAGGTTCTCGCCGTTGCGGCGCATACGGGTGGCCAGGTGGTCCAGGCGGAAGAGGTTCTCCAGCTGGTCCGGGTCCGCCTCGTTGTTCTCCAGGTCGGTGATGAGGGTCAGCTGGCCCTCGATCAGCGACTGGTTGCGCATCGAGAGGTTGGTGAAGATCGCGTTGACGTTCCCTCGCAGGAGGGCCTGCTCGGCCGCGAGCCGGACCGCTTCCCGGTGGACCTGGTCGAAGGCGCGGGCGACCTCGCCGATCTCGTCCTGGGAGTCGATCGGGATCGGGTGGACACGGGTGTCCACCTTGCCCGGGTCGGTGCGTGAGAGCTGGTCGACGAGCGACGGCAGGCGCTGCTCGGCGATGTCGAAGGCGGCGGTGCGCAGGCGGCTCATCGCACGGCCCATCTGGCGGGCCATCATGCCGGCCAGGATGAAGGCGGCGAGCAGGGCCACGACCACGATGGCGCCGTTGGTGATGGCGTCGGCGCGGGCGTCGTCGGAAACCGCGACGGCGTCGTTGACGGCCTTCTCCAGCAGTTCCTTCTCGACCTCGTCGTAGCCGTCGAACTTGGAGGTGGCGGCGAACTGCCACGCCGCCGGCGTGGTGCCGCCCTCGATGACCTTCTTCTTCGGCTCACCGCTGGCGATCGCCTCGGTCATGCCGGTGAGGATCGACTTGTTGATCGGCGAGACGGGCGGGGACTTGAAGGGGGTCCCGGCCTGCTCGGCGGCGGCCTTCGCCTCGGCGAGCTTGGCGGCGCCCTCCTCGGACTTCTTCGCCATGACCGTCTTCAGACGGGTCACGTCCTCCTCGGTACCCGCCGCGACGTACTCGCCGATGGCGATTTCCTCGAGGTAGGCGTAGGAGGAGAAGGCGACGAGCTGGGCCTTGCGGGTGTTCTCGTCGTTGCTGGGGCGCACCAGCAGGTGCGTGCCGACGGAGCGCTGGAGCGAGTTCGCCGCCTTGGCCAGCTGGATCGCGTAGACCATGCGGCCGTACGAGGTCACGTTGCCGGTGCCGAGACCGAGTTCGTTGGCGAACTGCATCAGGTAGTGCTGGACGGTGACGTAGCCCTCTTCGGTCGGGATGGGGCCGAACGAAGCGGGCGGGTTCTTCTTGGGGCTCTCGATCCCGGCCTGGTACGCCGTCTGACGGACGTCCGTCAGCTTGGGCTCCTCGGCGCGGAAGAGTTCCAGACGCCGTTCCATGCCCTGGTTCTCGGGCAGGTCCTGGACGGCCTTGTCGAACTTCTCCTTGGCCGCGGTGGTCGCCGCGTAGGCCTTGGTGACCTTGTCGTCCTTGGTCAGGCCGTTCAGGAGCGGCTCGGCAGTCAGGTCCCGCTCGTTGAGCAGTGCCTGGCTGTACTCCGAGGCGGCCTGGACGACCCGGGCTATCTGCTCGGCGTCCTTGGCCTCGTTCCACGTGTCGACGGAGCCCTTCACCTGGAACCCGCCCATGACCAGGCCCACGAGGGCCGGTACGAGCAGGATGGCGTTCAGGCGGGTCGGCACGCGCCAGTTGCGGGGAGAGAACCGGCTGGTGCTCCCGCTCTTCACAGGCGGTTCCACGGGCACGTCGGCGGGCGACGTGGCCGCTCGCGGCGGCGGGGTGAAGTTGCCGCGCGCGGGTTCATCCGCGGGGCTTGCGTTGCTTCGCCTCACTCGACCAACAACCTCTCGGCGGTGCTACTAGCTAGTTCGTTGAATTCCAGCACGGTTGACGGCCCTGTTCCAAACAGTTGAAATCCGTGAGTCCTGGAGACTTATGCCTCACATAAACCGGACATAAAGAGCGTCCTGCTGCAAAAGCCGGGCCCGTTGTGAGCACAGCGGCACCGACCGAACGCATCCGGTTGCCAACCGGCTTCAATTCTCTGTCGAAACGTTATGAACGACAGGGGCGGGCCGTGTCTTACGACACAGCCCGCCCCTCCCGTGCGGCAGTTGGAGCCGCCCTGCTACTTGAGCCGCGCCATGAGGGCGTGCTCGACGAGCGTGATGAGCGCGCTCTTGGCGTCCGCGCGGTGGCGGGCGTCCGTGGTGATGATGGGGGCGCCGGGGCCGATCTGCAGGGCCTCGCGCACCTCCTCGGGCGTGTACGGCTGGTGTCCCTCGAAGCCGTTGAGCGCCACGACGAAGGGCAGGCCGCTGTTCTCGAAGTAGTCGACCGCGGGGAAGCAGTCGGCGAGACGGCGCGTGTCGACGAGCACGATCGCACCGATGGCGCCGCGGACCAGGTCGTCCCACATGAACCAGAAGCGGTCCTGACCCGGCGTACCGAAGAGGTACAGGATCAGGTCCTGGTCGAGCGTGATGCGGCCGAAGTCCATGGCGACCGTGGTGGTCGTCTTGTCACCGGTGTGCGTGAGGTCGTCGATGCCGGCGGAGGCGCTGGTCATGACGGCTTCGGTGCGCAGCGGGTTGATCTCGGACACGGCTCCGACGAACGTGGTCTTGCCCACGCCGAAGCCGCCCGCCACCACGATCTTCGCGGAGGTGGTGGAGCGGGGAGCCGCTCCGCTAGATGTTCCGAAGGCCACTGAGCACCCTTTCGAGCAGCGTTACATCCGGCGTGCCGCCGGCCTCTCCATTGCCCGGCTGGTGGATGGCCACCATGCCGGCCTCGGCCAGGTCGGCGACGAGGATGCGAGCCACACCGAGCGGCATGGACAGCAGCGCGGAGACTTCGGCGACCGACTTGACCTCGCGGCACAGGGTGCAGATGCGCTGGTGCTCGGGGAGCAGGCCGGACAGGTGCATCGGATCGGCGGTGGTGCTGACCAGTGCCTCGATGGCGAGCTGGTAGCGGGGCCGGGTCCGGCCGCCGGTCATCGCATAGGGACGGACCAGCGGCTGATCGCCTTCCGAGTACGAATCTCCGTACGCATCGGGGTAGGCGGGGGGCGGGGTCATGGATCCTCCGGGCTGGACAGCAGTGGTCAGCGTGCCGTCTGACGGGGCGGCCGGTGGGGGGAACGGTATGACGGCCTGGCGGGGGTACTGGATTCCGGGGCGTGGGCCCCGGTCTCCCGGCCGGTAGTACCGTCCGGCCGGGAGAGGGGAAGTCAGCCGAGCAGGCTTCCCTGCAGTTCGGCGCGCAGGTCCGGGGTGAGGACACTGCCCGCGCGATCCACCAGAAGAGCCATCTCATAGCCCACGAGGCCGATGTCGCACTCCGGGTGCGCCAGTACGGCCAGCGAGGATCCGTCGGAGACGGACATGAGGAAGAGGAATCCCCGGTCCATCTCCACCACGGTCTGGTTGACGGCGCCGCCCTCGAAGATGCGGGAGGCACCGGCGGTCAGCGAGGTCAGACCGGAGGCCACGGCCGCCAGCTGATCCGCGCGGTCGCGGGGGAATCCGTCGGACATCGCCAGAAGGAGGCCGTCGGCGGAGACCACCACCGTGTGGGACACCCCGGGGGTGTTGTCCACGAAGTTGGTGATCAACCAGTTCAGGTTCTGTGCCGCCTGGCTCATCGAACTCAACTAACGCTCCTGCTGGTAAGTGGGGTCGATGTGGTAACTGCCGGTCGTCTGGCTGTTGTTGCCAGCCTGACGGCCCTGCTGGATACCGCGTCGGAGGTTGGTCAGACGGCCGCGGACGTCGTCCGGCGCCCGCGAGACCTGCGGACCCGCCTGTGCGTCGGCCTGCTGCTGCGCGGTGCCGGCCACGAGGTTCGCCCGCGGGACCCGGCGGGGCAGCCCCGACGTCGTGATGCCGCCGGCGGCGGGCTGGCGCACGCGCTCGGCCTGGCGCATCAGCTCGTCGTTCGGCGAGGACTTCCAGCTGACGGTCGGCATGCTGCCGGTCGCCGTCTGGGCGGGCTCGGCCGCGTGCTCCTGGCCGCGCTGCGGCAGCTGGTGCTGCTGCGGGGCCGACGGAGCGGACTGCTGCGGCTGCTGGGGTACGGCCGGGACCTGCGCGGGGGGCTGCTGCCCCTCCTCGCGGAACCAGTTCGACTCCAGCGTGTCGAAGATCGGGCTGCGGGCGTCGCCGGAGCTCTGGGCCGGCGGCAGCGCCTCGGGCCGGTGGGCCTGCGGCAGCCGCGGAGCCTCGGGCCGCGCGGGCGGTACGGGTGCGTACTCGCCGCCCGGCTGCGGAGCCTGCGGCTGCATGTGCTGCGGCTGGGGCTGCTGCGGGGCCTGCGGCTGGCGGGCGAACCCGCCGACGCCGGGGCCGCCCGGTCGCTGGGGCTGGTAGCCCGGGCGCTCGAACTGGCCGGTGCTGGACGGGTCGATGGGGCCCCGTACGTCCGGACGCTCGAACTGACCGGTGGTGCTGGCCGCGCCGTCGCCCTGGGGCATCGGCGCGTTGAAGTCCGGGCGCGCGAACTCGGCCGTCGAGCCGGGGCCCGAGAGCTCGTCGTGGCCGCGGGCCTGGTCGGAGCCCCAGCTGGTGGTCTGCGGGCTGGGCAGTTCCGGACGGGCTGCGGCGCCGCCGCGCGGCGGCAGCTGCGGCCGCTGGCCGCCCGGGGCCGGAGCCGCGGGACCGGTCGGCTGCTGCTGGGCCTGCTGGGACTGGGGCTGGGGCTGCTGCGGCTGGGGCCGCTCGAAGCCGTTGCCCTGCTGGAAGCCCGCAGCGCCGGTGGAAGCCGGACGGGACTGCGCGCCACCGCCGAAGCCGACGCTGGGGACCGGACCGCGCGTCGGCAGCGGGCCGCCGACGCCGAAGCCCCCCTGGCCCTGTCCCGCGGTGGTCTGACCCTGCTGCGGACGGGGACCGGGAGCACCCGGACCGCCCTGCTGCGGGGACCGGCCGCCCTGCGGACGCTGCTGACCGGGGGCGCCGTCGCGTCCCGGAAGGGCGGCGCGCTGGCCACCCCCCGCGACCTGACCGCGCTGCGGGCCCGTGCCCACGGAGGGCCGTCCGCCCGGACCGGGCACGGAGGCCTGGGCACCGGGAGCGCCCTGGGCACCGCCCGGGCCGCCCTGACCCGGCGTCGGACCCGGCTTCTTGCCGCCCTGGGCGACGTCCACCGGGAGCATGACGAGGGCCGTCGTACCACCCGAGTCGGAGGGGCGCAGCTGGATGCGGATGCCGTGTCGCAGGGACAGGCGGCCGACCACGAACAGACCCATGCGCCGGGAGACGGAGACGTCCACGGTGGGCGGCGACGCGAGTCGCTCGTTGATCGCGGCGAGGTCCTCCGGGGAGAGACCGATGCCGGTGTCGTGGATCTCGACGAGCACGCGGCCGTCGGGCAGCGCGTGACCGGTGACCTTGACCTTGGTCTGCGGGGAGGAGAACGAGGTGGCGTTCTCCAGCAGCTCTGCGAGCACGTGCACGAGGTCGTTGACGACGCGGCCGGCGACGTCGGTGCCGGGCACCGAGGCCAGCTCGACGCGCTCGTACTGCTCCACCTCGGACGCGGCGGCGCGGAGCACGTCGACGAGCGGGACGGGGCGGGTCCACCGGCGGCCCGGCTCCTCGCCCGCGAGGACGAGGAGGTTTTCGCCGTTACGGCGCATGCGGGTCGCGAGGTGGTCGAGCTTGAAGAGGGAGGACAGCTGGTCCGGGTCGGCCTCGCGCGACTCCAGTTCGGAGATGAGCGAGAGCTGACGCTGGATGAGGCCCTGCGAGCGGCGCGAGAGGTTGGTGAACATCGCGTTGACGTTGCCTCGCAGGAGGGCCTGCTCGGCGGCGAGGCGGACGGCCTCGCGGTGCACGTCGTCGAATGCCGCGGCCACCTGGCCGATCTCGTCCCGCGTGTGCACGCCGACCGACTCCACGGACGTGTCCACGTCCTGGGGGTCGGACTCGGAGAGCTGCTTGACGAGCTCGGGCAGACGGTCCTGGGCGACCCGGGTCGCGGTGTCCTGGAGGCGGCGCAGCGAGCGGATCATCGAGCGGGCCATGACGAAGGCGCCGACGAGGGAGACACCGAGGACGAGGAGGATCAGCGCACCGTTGATGATGGCGTCCTGCTGGGCCTCGTTCTTCAGCTCACGGGCCTTCTGCTCCATCTCCTCGAGCAGGGTCAGCTCGATGACCTTCATCGCCTGGAGCTTGGTGCCGTCCGCGTCGTACCAGTCCAGCCAGGACCGGTTCTTCTCGCGGAGGAAGGCGTCCTGGCTGGCCAGCACGCGGCGTGCGTAGTGGTCGGCGCTGGAGATCTCGGAGTTGCTGTCGCCCAGACCCGCGAGGAGTTCCTCGGTGCGGCCCTGGTAGACGAGCTCGAAGGTCGTCTTCGACTGCTGCTCGCCCTTCTGGGCGGAGAGGGCGTACAGACGGTCGTTCTCCTGCAGCTTGCCCTGCTTGTCCGAGGTCTCGGGCAGCGAGGCGGCGATGATCGCGCGCTGGATGGAGGCGTACTCCTTGGCGGCGGAGAACGCGGCCAGGGCACGCGTGCGCTTGATCATCTCCGGGTTGGAGGTGGCCTGCGCCATGTCCTGGGAGAGCGAGAGCAGCGACACGATCATCGCGTTGTACTCGCTGACGGTCTGCTGGGCGCCGTTGGCGTACGCCTTGGTGCGGATCGTCTCGATGTTCGTGAGCTGGCGGCCGATCTGCAGCACGTTGTTGCGGATCGACTTGAGGGTGTCGTCCTTCTCGCCCGTGCTGTCGACCTTGTCGGTCGCGGCGGCGAAGGCCTTGGCGGCGGTGTCGGTCTGCGCGCGGGCGCCGTCGACACTGCTGTTGCTCTTGCCCCCGGAGAGCGAGAGCGGACCTGCGGAGAGGTCGCGCTCCTCCTGGAGCATGGCGGCCAGGTTGGTGGCCTGTCGCGTCATCGTCGTCAGCAGCTGCATGTGCTCGAGCTGCGCGATGTCGTTGAGCGAGTCGTTGATTCGGAAGCCACCGAGCGTGGTGGCGGCGACGACCGGCAGGGTCAGCAGCGACACCAGTCGCGTGCTGATGCGCCAGTTCTGCATGGCGAGGCGAGAGCCGGGCCCACTGGGGGCCTTCGGTATCGCCACGTCCTGCTCGGTCGACCCGGCCTTGTCCTTGGACTTGGCCTTCATGGACTTCACGCGGCCCTTGGCCTTCACCGCTGCGGAAGCGTCGGGGCGTGCGCCCTCGACAGCCGGCCCGCGGTTCTGGGCGTGCTGGGGCGAGGAGCCACGGTCGGTCCCGCCGCGCGGCTCCTGCTCCGCCGCAGCGCTGCCATCCCTCTTGAATCGTCCCTGCACTAGCGTCGCAACCTCTGGACCAGGCGTCCCGCCGGGCGACCGGCGGAACGGTGTCGAGTCGTGGGGCACTTTCGGCCCCATGGTGGTCGTCGGTGACCGGCGCGTCTCCCTTTCTTTCCGCCGCTCGGCGCGGTGTCGCGCCACCTGCGCGCCGGACTGAGTCCCGCGGCGGTCCCGCGAATTCCAGCACAGTGGCGGATCTCCAACAAGGTGCGCGTGTTCCCCCGGAGAGTCGGTCACGGCACGTGACAGATGCACTACGCGATGTGCGACCGCATTCGGTTGAAATCGGACTTACGCCATCCAAACAACATGGCTGGCAAGGTGTCCCAGTCGCGATGATCAGGAGCGGAATGGCGCATTCAGTGGCGCAATGTCCGTTTCGACGGATCTCGCTGGCTGTCCGTTATGGAAGTAATGTCTGGTCACGGGTGAGCAAACTCACATAGCCATGGCCATTACTTCCCGGTTCGGCGGGGGATTCAGATGTTTAGCCTTGCCCCTTGAAGGGTTGGCGCACGGGCTGGTGCGCGCGCCGGCCGACATCCGCAGACCGAACCGAGGACCCCGAACTCCGATGAAGACGACGACGATGTTCCGCAACATAGCCAACCCCCGCCGCACCACCCTCGCGCACCTCAAGGACGCCGAGGAGCTGCAGGCGGCCCCGGCCACCCAGGAGCACGCCGTCGAGCTGCCGACGCAGACCGCCAACCCCCGGCGCACGGTCCTCATGGACGCGCCGGTCGCCGCCGCCGCGCAGTAGGCCGCCCCGCACTGAACGTGAACCGCCGCTGCCCGCCGCGTTAGCCTGGGGACCGCAGACTCCAGCCAGCGGAAATACAGAGGGGCAGACGCAACACGTGCGCATCGCCAGGTTCTCGATCGACGGCAATGTCGCGTTCGGCGCGGTCGAGGGCGACGCCGCCCCCGGCAACGAAGCGTCGCTCGTGCTCGACATCATCAAGGGCATCCCGTTCGCGGACTTCGAGCTCTCCGGTACGAAGGTCCCGCTGAGCAAGGTCCGGCTCCTGCCGCCCGTGCTCCCGAACAAGGTCGTGGCCATCGGCCGCAACTACGCGGAGCACGCGGCGGAGCTCGGCAACACCGTCTTTGACGATCAAGGCCGTCCGGACGCCCCCATCACCTTCTTCAAGCCGTCCACCTCGGTGGTCGGCCCGGGTGACCCGATCACCTACCCCTCCTTCTCCCAGGACCTCCACCACGAGGCGGAGCTCGCCGTGGTCATCGGCCGCATGTGCCGGGAGGTCCCCAAGGAGCGAGTCAAGGACGTCATCCTCGGCTACACCTGCGCCAACGACGTCACGGCGCGCGACGTCCAGCAGCGGGAGAAGCAGTGGGCCCGGGCCAAGGGCTTCGACAGCTCCTGCCCCCTCGGCCCCTGGATCGAGACCGACCTGGACCCGGCGGACCTGACCATCCAGTGCACGGTCAACGGCCAGCAGCGCCAGCTGGGCCGCACCAGTGACATGGTCCGCTCCATCGAGGACCTGATCGTCCACATCACCGAGGCCATGACGCTGCTCCCCGGCGACGTCATCCTCACGGGGACCCCGGCCGGAGTCGGCCCCCTCAACGTCGGCGACGAGGTCGCCGTCACCATCGAAGGCATCGGCACTCTCACCAACAAGGTGATCAAGCGTGGCTAACGGACCCGTCCGCGTACGTTTCTGTCCCTCCCCGACCGGCAACCCCCACGTGGGCCTGGTACGGACCGCCCTCTTCAACTGGGCGTTCGCCCGCCACCACGGCGGCACGTTCGTCTTCCGCATCGAGGACACCGACGCGGCCCGCGACTCCGAGGAGTCCTACGGCCAGCTGCTCGACTCGCTGCGCTGGCTCGGCTTCACCTGGGACGAGGGCCCCGAGGTCGGCGGCCCGCACGCCCCGTACCGCCAGTCCGAGCGCATGGACATCTACAAGGACGTCGCCCAGAAGCTGCTGGACGGCGGCTACGCCTACCACTGCTACTGCAGCACCGAGGAGCTCGACGCCCGCCGCGCCGCCGCCCGCGCCGCCGGCAAGCCCTCCGGCTACGACGGCCACTGCCGCGAGCTCACCACCGTCCAGATCGAGGCGTACCAGGGCGAGAACCGCCCCGCGATCGTCCGCTTCCGGATGCCCGACGAGCCCATCACCTTCACCGACCTGGTGCGCGGCGAGCTCACCTTCACCCCGGACAACGTGCCGGACTTCGGCATCGTCCGGGCCAACGGCGCCCCGCTCTACACCCTGGTCAACCCGGTGGACGACGCGCTGATGGAGATCACGCACGTCCTGCGCGGCGAGGACCTCCTCTCCTCGACCCCGCGCCAGATCGCCCTGTACAAGGCGCTGATCGAGCTGGGCGTCGCCAAGGGCACCCCCGCCTTCGGCCACCTGCCGTACGTGATGGGCGAGGGCAACAAGAAGCTCTCCAAGCGCGACCCCGAGGCCTCGCTCAACCTGTATCGCGAGCGCGGCTTCCTCCCCGAGGGCCTGCTGAACTACCTCTCGCTCCTCGGCTGGTCCTTCTCCAAGGACCAGGACGTCTTCTCGATCGAGGAGATGGTCCAGAAGTTCGACATCGACGGCGTGAACGCCAACCCGGCGCGCTTCGACCTGAAGAAGGCCGAGTCGATCAACGGCGACCACATCCGCCTGCTCGACCCGAAGGTCTTCGCGGACCGCTGCGCCCCGTGGCTGCAGGCCCCGCACGCCAACTGGGCGCCGGAGGACTTCGACGCCGAGGCCTGGGAGCGCATCGCGCCGTACGCCCAGACGCGCGTGGGCGTCCTGTCGGAGATCACGGCCAACGTCGACTTCCTGTTCCGCAAGGAGCCCGTCGAGGACCAGGCCTCGTGGGACAAGGCGATGAAGGGCGAGCCGGCGGCCCTGCTGACCACCGCCCGCGAGAAGCTCGCCGACGCCGACTGGTCGGACCCCGAGTCCCTCAAGCAGGCCGTCCTGACCGCCGGTGAGGCCCACGGCCTCAAGCTCGGCAAGGCCCAGGCCCCCGTCCGCGTGGCCGTCACCGGCCGCACGGTCGGCCTGCCGCTCTTCGAGTCCCTGGAGATCCTGGGCAAGGAGCGCTCACTGGCCCGCATCGACGCGGCCCTGGCCAGGCTGGCCGGCTGACCGCAGCAGCACCGTCACGTCCCGCAGGGGGCGGCGCCCGACCCCGGGCCGCCGCCCCCTGCGGCGTTGCCGGCGGCACCGCCCTGTCCCGCGCTCCGGAGGCTCCGCCGTGCCGTTCACCGTGAGCGTCGCCCCGGGCCGCTGCCGCGCCGAAGTCCGGGTCACCTGCTTCGTCACGGACTTCTTCGTCGTGCCCCCGCGGGAGGGCGCTTCGGCATAGGCTCGGGCACATGCCGATCCGCGCCGTGCTGTGGGACATCGACGACACCCTCTTCGACTACACGGGTGCCGACGCGGCCGGTCTCGCGGCGCAGCTGGAGGCCGTCCGGCTCGCCGAACGGTACGGGACCCCCGCGCAGGCGCTCGCGCGCTGGCGGGAGATCACCGACCGCCACTGGGCGAACTTCGCCGCGGGCGTGGGCACCTTCCAGGGGCAGCGCCAGGAGCGGGTACGGGAGTTCCTCGAACAGCCCGGCATGACCGCGGCCGAGGCCGACGCCTGGTTCGACAGTTACGTCGAGCACTACAAGGCCGCCTGGACCGTCTTCCCCGACGTCGTGCCCGCGCTCGACGCCCTCGCGGCCGGCTACCGCCACGGGGTGCTCTCCAACTCCTCCACGGCCAACCAGGACCCCAAACTGCGTCACCTCGGCCTGCGCGAACGCTTCGAGGTGCTGGT
The DNA here is from genome assembly GCF_004795115.1 of Streptomyces sp. A0592. Taxonomy (NCBI): domain Bacteria; kingdom Bacillati; phylum Actinomycetota; class Actinomycetes; order Kitasatosporales; family Streptomycetaceae; genus Streptomyces; species Streptomyces sp. A0592. The sequence goes on along the minus strand of NZ_SSBM01000015.1, from coordinate 138,830 downwards.
CTGCGCCGTCGAGCTCGGGGTCAGCAAGCCCGAGGCGGAGGCGTTCCTCGCCGCGTGCGAGGCGCTCGGACTGCCGCCTGCGGAGGTGGCGTACGTGGGGGACCAGCCCGAGATCGACGCGCGCGGGGCCCGTGACGCCGGGCTGGTCGCCATTTGGATCGACCGGGACGGCGGCCGGGGACCCGGTCCCGAAGGGGCGCACCGGATCGAAGGCCTTGACCGGCTGCCCGAGCTGCTGGCGCGGGATACCCGTTTTGGAGCACGGTCAGGCATCCGGTAATGTTCTTTCTGCGCCGCCGGAGCGGGCCGAAAGGCCGGACGGAGGCGCCACTCGAAAGAAAATCCCCCAGGGGCTTGACTTTCGGTGGGGTATAGTGTAATTGGCAACACGAGGGTTTCTGGTTCCCTTATTCTAGGTTCGAGTCCTGGTACCCCAGCGCAGTGCAGCAGTAACGCAGTGCTTTGCCCCCGTTGTGTAGCGGCCTAGCACGCCGCCCTCTCAAGGCGGTAGCGCCGGTTCGAATCCGGTCGGGGGTACAGATCCTTCCCGCAAGATCTCCTCTTGGGTAGCTCCCGGACGTCTTGATGCAGGATCGCTAGGGCCCCCGTTGTGTAGCGGCCTAGCACGCCGCCCTCTCAAGGCGGTAGCGCCGGTTCGAATCCGGTCGGGGGTACTGGTCTGGTATAGACCACATTGGGCTATGGTGTAATTGGCAACACGAAGGTTTCTGGTTCCTTTGTTCTAGGTTCGAGTCCTGGTAGCCCAGCGCAGTACGAGCAAGCCCCCGTTGTGTAGCGGCCTAGCACGCCGCCCTCTCAAGGCGGTAGCGCCGGTTCGAATCCGGTCGGGGGTACGCATCGAAGAGGCCCTCCGCGTTCATCGCGGAGGGCCTCTTCGCTTTGCGCCGAATCCTGCCGGCGCAGGCACAAGTACGGGCCCGGAGGCGCGTGTTCGGACGTGTGCGGCGTCGAACGCGCCCCCGGGCCCGGGGGTGAACGGATGGGGTCGGGGCGTCAGCCGGAGCGGCGCAGCGCCTCCGTGAGCCGTGCGGCCGCGTCGATGACGGCCTGGGCGTGCATCCGGCCCGGGTGGCGGGTCAGCCGCTCGATCGGCCCGGAGACCGATACGGAGGCCACCACGCGGTTCGACGGCCCGCGCACCGGTGCCGAGACGGACGCCACGCCGGGCTCCCGCTCGCCGATCGACTGCGCCCAGCCCCGCCGCCGTACGCCCGAGAGCGCCGTCGCCGTGAAGCGCGCGCCCTGGAGGCCTCGGTGGAGCCGCTCGGGCTCCTCCCAGGCCATCAGGATCTGCGCGGCCGAGCCGGCCTTCATCGGCAGGGTCGAGCCCACGGGGACGGTGTCCCGAAGGCCGGACAGCCGTTCCGCCGCCGCCACGCAGATGCGCATGTCTCCCTGACGGCGGTAGAGCTGTGCGCTCTCGCCCGTCACGTCACGGAGGTGGGTCAGTACCGGTCCCGCCGTGGCCAGCAGACGGTCCTCGCCGGCCGCGGCGGCGAGCTCCGCCAGCCGCGGACCGAGGATGAACCGGCCCTGCATGTCCCTCGCCACCATCCGGTGGTGTTCCAGTGCCACGGCAAGGCGATGTGCCGTGGGTCGTGCGAGCCCTGTCGCCGCGACCAGCCCGGCGAGGGTGGCCGGACCGGACTCCAGTGCGCTCAATACCAGAGCTGCCTTGTCGAGAACGCCGACGCCGCTAGAGTTGTCCATGAAACGATATTCGCGTCTCACACTGTGAAACGCAAGTTCAATTTTTCCAAGAACCAGCGAGTCTGTATGTGCGGGTCCACGAACCACTGGGTCCGAGCCGTCGTCCGGGACGTGGGGTACGGGCGTCCGGTGGCACAGATCTCTATGAAGCGCCGGCACAACCCGCCGGCCGGAGGGAAAGCGATGGGTAGGACACTCGCGGAGAAGGTCTGGGACGACCATGTCGTCCGGCGCGCCGAAGGCGAGCCCGACCTCCTCTTCATCGATCTGCACCTGCTGCACGAGGTGACCAGCCCGCAGGCCTTCGAAGGCCTGCGCCAGGCCGGCCGCAAGGTCCGACGCCTCGACCTCACCATCGCGACCGAGGACCACAACACCCCCACCCTCGACATCGACAAGCCGATCGCGGACCCGGTGTCCCGCGCCCAGCTGGAGACGCTGCGGGCGAACTGCGCCGAGTTCGGCGTGCGCCTGCACTCGCTGGGCGACGTCGAGCAGGGTGTGGTCCACGTCGTGGGACCGCAGCTGGGCCTGACCCAGCCCGGCACCACCGTGGTCTGCGGCGACTCGCACACCTCCACGCACGGCGCCTTCGGCGCGCTGGCCTTCGGCATCGGCACCAGCCAGGTCGAGCACGTGCTGGCCACCCAGACCCTGCCGCTGGCCCGCCCGAAGACGATGGCGATCACCGTCACCGGCGCGCTGGCGGAGGGCGTCACCGCGAAGGACCTGATCCTGGCGATCATCGCCAAGATCGGCACCGGCGGCGGCCAGGGCTACATCCTGGAGTACCGCGGCGAGGCCATCGAGCAGCTCTCGATGGAAGCCCGCATGACCATCTGCAACATGTCGATCGAGGCCGGCGCCCGGGCGGGCATGATCGCCCCCGACCGGACCACCTTCGACTACCTCCAGGGCCGCGACCACGCCCCCGTGGGCGAGGACTGGGACGCGGCCGTCGCGTACTGGAAGACCCTGCGCACCGACGAGGACGCGGTCTTCGACGCCGAGGTCGTCATCGACGGCGCCGCGCTGTCCCCCTTCGTCACCTGGGGCACCAACCCGGGCCAGGGCGCGCCGCTGTCGGCCGACGTCCCCGACCCGGCTTCGTACGAGGACGCTTCGGAGCGCCTCGCGGCAGAAAAGGCCCTGGAGTACATGGGGTTGACCGCCGGGCAGCCGCTGCGCGACATCAAGGTCGACACCGTCTTCGTAGGTTCCTGCACCAACGGCCGCATCGAGGACCTGCGCGCCGTCGCCGGGATCATCGAGGGCCGCAAAGTCGCCGACGGCGTACGGATGCTGGTCGTCCCGGGCTCGGTCCGCGTGGCCCTCCAGGCCGTGGAAGAGGGCCTGGACAAGGTCTTCAAGGAGGCCGGCGCCGAATGGCGGCACGCGGGCTGTTCGATGTGCCTGGGAATGAACCCCGACCAACTGGCGCCCGGTGAACGCTCCGCGTCCACCTCCAACCGCAACTTCGAGGGCCGGCAGGGCAAGGGCGGGCGCACCCACCTGGTCTCCCCGCAGGTGGCCGCCGCCACTGCGGTGCTGGGCCATCTGGCCTCGCCCGCCGACCTGTCCGCCGCCGACGCGACCGCCGGAGTCTGAACCATGGAAGCCTTCACCGTCCACACCGGCCGGGCCGTCCCGCTGCGCCGCAGCAACGTCGACACCGACCAGATCATCCCGGCCCACTGGCTCAAGAAGATCACCCGCGACGGCTTCGAGGACGGGCTCTTCGAGGCCTGGCGCAAGGACCCGGAGTTCGTCACGAACCGCCCGGAGCGCGCCGGCGCGACCGTGCTGGTCGCCGGCCCCGATTTCGGCACCGGCTCCTCGCGCGAGCACGCCGTCTGGGCCCTGCAGAACTTCGGATTCAAGACGGTCATCTCCTCCCGCTTCGCCGACATCTTCCGCGGGAACTCGCTGAAGAACGGCCTGCTGACCGTCGTACTCCCGCAGGAGACCGTCGACCGGCTCTGGGAGCTGACCGAGGCCGACCCCACCGCCGAGATCACGGTCGACCTGGTCGACCGCCAGGTGCGGGCGGAAGGCGTCGTGGCCGAGTTCGAACTCGACGACAACGCCCGCTGGCGCCTGCTGGAAGGCCTGGACGACATCTCGCTCACCCTTCAGAACGAAGCGGACATCGCCACCTACGAAAGCGCTCGCCCGGGCTTCAAGCCGCGCACGATTCAGGCCTGATTCCTGCCTGATCAGCGCTTATTCACCCCCGGGTGATCACATCGACAACACTGTGCCCCCCGCCCTCCGGCGGGGGGCACAGCCGTTTGTTGAGGCCCCGTGAGGCGACAACTCGCCCCAGATGGCACAATCTGTGCATGGAACGCGACAGTCAACTCGAGCTCTACGAACTCGTCGCGGACCGGCTGAAAGAAGCACACACACGGGTGCGCTCACTGCAAGTCCCGGAGGGCGTAAGGATGGCGCTGTCCCGGAAGCTGTTGGTCGTCACAGCCGCGGCGAAGCACGATCTCGCCGATGCGGCAAGGCGCCTGGACAGGTTGATGAAGGACCTCGACGAGGGTCGATTCCCTGAAGGCGACTGATGCGAAGGAACTCCGTAACCGCCTCCGGCGTTGCGGCACTAGGGTGATTAGCCCGTTTCGTGTTTGATTTGCGGTATATATCCGCCTAACGTGCGAAATAAGCTTGAACACATTCGTTCTGGCGAAGTCTCCGAAGGGGAAGACGTGAACAAGGCGCAGCTCGTAGAAGCGATTGCCGACAAGCTGGGCGGCCGCCAGCAGGCCGCAGACGCTGTCGACGCGGTACTGGACGCCATCGTCCGCGCTACCGTCGCGGGCGACCGGGTCTCGGTCACGGGCTTCGGCTCGTTCGAGAAGGTCGACCGTCCGGCCCGTTACGCCCGCAACCCGCAGACGGGTGAGCGCGTCCGGGTCAAGAAGACCTCGGTGCCCCGATTCCGTGCCGGCCAGGGCTTCAAGGACCTGGTCAGCGGCACCAAGAAGCTGCCCAAGGGCGGCGAGGTGTCGGTGAAGAAGGCGCCGAAGGGCAGCCTCACCGGCGGTGCCTCCGCCACGGTCAAGAAGGCCGCGGCGAAGAAGGCCACCACCGCCAAGAAGGCGGCGGCAAAGACCACGGTCGCAAAGAAGGTCGCGGCGAAGAAGACCACCGCGACCGCCAAGAAGGCGGCGGTGAAGAGCACGGCCACGGCGAAGAAGGCGACGGCCGCCGCCAAGAAGGCCACCACCGCCAAGAAGGCCACGGCCACGGCGAAGAAGACCACCGCCGCCGCGAAGAAGACCGCCCCGGCGGCCAAGAAGGTCACCGCAGCGACGAAGGCGCCGGCCAAGAAGACGGCGACCCGCAAGGCCACCGCGAAGAAGACCACCGCCCGCAAGAAGTAGGGGCACGAGTCACACACGCCGGGCCGGCTTCCCCTCTTCGGGGAAGCCGGCCCGCGGTGCGTTCCGGGGCCGCCGGACGCCCTGCGGACGTGGCGGCGGAGCGGTTCAGAAGGTCTGGAGCGTGATCAGGGTGATCCGCAGGCCCGCGCCCTTGCCGTCCGTCTCGATGCGGACCCGCTGTCCGGGACGCAGCAGCCGCAGGCCGCCCGCGTCGAACGCCGGGGCCTCGAAGGACACCGGGGTGCCGTCGTCCAGCAGCACGCTGCCGCTGCGGGTCTGGGAGTCGTACGTGTACGCGGTCGCCTGCATACCCGCACTGTATCGGGCGGTGTGACGCCCCACACCGAGGGCGAGCGCCGTCCGCAGGTCCGCCGCGGTGTCCACGTCCCGCCGCACGCTGTCCACGTCCGCCAGTGCGATTTCGACGGCTCCCGAGGCGGAATGCCTGGCCCGCGACGGACCCCCGAAGGACGGGGCCAATTCCACGTCCGGCGCGGCCGAAAGAAGAGTCGTCCCGATTCCGGCCGCATCCGCCAGAAATGCCCGCGGAAATACCGAGGCGCTTTCGAGCACCCGTAGCAATTCGGGGGGCCGCAGCGCCGGCAGGTCGGCGTTCATCGCCGCGACCGCGGCGCCGGGCCGCCGCTCCCGCGCCGCCCGCGCGCCGTGGGCCAGCGCCGCGTTGAGTCCGGCCGCCGGGGCGTCCGGCACGATCCGCGCCCCCAGCCTGGCCAGTTCCGCACCGGCCGCGGCGTCGTCCGTGACCACCACCACATCCGCGACCGCGGCGCAGGCCAGCGCCCCTGCCACGGTGTCCTGGGCGAAGGCCAGGGCGAGCCCCGGACGGGAGGCCCCCACCGCTGCCGCGAGACGACTCTTGGCCACCGACAGAGGCTTCAGCGGAACCACCAGACTCCAGACGGCGTTCGTCACGGACCCCTTCCCTCCGGTTCGCTCCGGCCCCTCCCCGGGCCAAGGCCAGGTCATGGCCGGGTCATGTGTCGGCCCATTGTCGCCTCCGCCCGGGCAGCCCGGGAGCCCGGCGGTGTGAGCGGGGCGTACGGTGTTCTCGACAGAGACCGGGCCCGGGGTGACACTTGTCCGGCCGACGACGAGGTGCCCCAGCCGCGCACCGGTCCTAGAGGAAGGTGTCCGAGTGTCCCGCCGCAGAATCGGCTTCTGGTACCGCCTGGCGGCGGTCATCGCAAAACCGCCGCTGGTAGTGCTCTTCAAGCGGGACTGGCGGGGAATGGAGCACATTCCGGCCGAGGGCGGCTTTATCACCGCCGTCAATCACAACTCGTATCTGGACCCGCTCTCCTACGCGCACTTCCAGTACAACACCGGCCGGGTCCCCCGATTGCTCGCCAAGGCCGCCCTCTTCAAGGTCCCCATTGTCGGGTCGATCCTGCGCGGCAGCGGGCAGATCCCCGTCTACCGGGAGAGCACCAACGCCCTGGACGCATTCCGGGCCGCCGTCGACGCCATCGAGGGCGGTGAATGCGTGGCCTTTTACCCGGAGGGCACCCTCACCCGCGACCCCGACATGTGGCCGATGGCCGGCAAGACCGGCGCCGCCCGTGTCGCACTGATGACCAGGGCGCCCGTCATCCCGGTGGCCCAGTGGGGCGCGAACCTCGCGATGCCGCCGTACGCCAAGGAGAACAAGGTCCGCCTGTTCCCGCGCAAGACCCTCCAGGTGCTCGCCGGGCCGCCCGTGGACCTCTCGGCCTTCTACGACCGGGAGCCCACCCCGGAGGTCCTCAGGGAGGTCACCGAGGTCATCATGGCGGCCATCACCGGCCTCCTGGAGGAGGTGCGGGGGGAGACCGCGCCCGCGCAGCCGTACGACCATCGCAATGCCAGGGCGGAACAGCGGCGCAAGGCCGCAGGGGAGGGCAAGAAGTGACACGTCCCATGAAGGCGACCGTCTTCGGAACAGGCTCCTGGGGCACGGCCTTCGCCATCGTGCTCGCCGACGCGGGCTGCGAGGTGACCCTGTGGGGCCGCCGCAGCGAGGTCGTCGACGCCATCAACACCGGCCGGACCAACCCGGACTACTTCCCCGACGTCGAACTGCCCGCGAACATCCGGGCCACCAACGACCCGGCCGAGGCCGCCGCGGGCGCCGACTTCACCGTCCTGGCCGTCCCCTCCCAGACCCTGCGCGACAACCTCGCCGCCTGGACCCCGCTGCTGGCCCCCGACACGGTGCTCGTCTCCCTCATGAAGGGCATCGAACTCGGCACCGCCAAGCGGATGAGCGAGGTCATCGAGGAGGTGGCCAAGGTCCCGGCCGAGCGCATCGCCGTCGTCACCGGCCCCAACCTGGCCGCCGAGATCGCCGCCCGCCAGCCCGCCGCCTCCGTCGTCGCCTGCGTGGACGAGGCCGTGGCCCAGCGCCTCCAGGCCGCCTGCCACACCGCGTACTTCCGCCCGTACACCAGCACCGACGTCATCGGCTGCGAGCTCGGCGGCGCCGTCAAGAACGTCATCGGCCTCGCCGTCGGCATCGCGGACGGCATGGGCCTCGGCGACAACACCAAGGGCTCGCTCATCACCCGCGGACTGGCCGAAGCGACCCGCCTGGGCGTGGCCATGGGCGCCGATCCGCTCACCTTCTCCGGCCTCGCGGGCCTCGGCGACCTGGTCGCCACCTGCTCCTCGCCGCTCTCCCGCAACCACACCTTCGGCACCAACCTCGGCCGCGGGATGACCCTGGAGGAGACCATCGCGGTCACCCGGCAGACCGCGGAGGGAGTCAAGTCCTGCCAGTCGGTGGCCGATCTGGCGGGCCGCCACGGGGTGGACATGCCGATCACCGAGACGGTCGTGGACATCGTCCACCACGGCAAGCCGACCCTCGTGGCCCTGAAGGAACTGATGGGCCGCAGCGCCAAACCGGAACGTCGCTAACTCCTTTCCGGACGCTTGAGCGGGTACTCTCATGCCGATATGAGCAGCGAGAACCTCCCCCAGACCCCTGAGCAGCAGGGCCGCAAGCCCCGCGTGGCCGTCGTGTTCGGCGGCCGCAGCTCGGAACACGCCATCTCGGTCGTCACGGCGGGCGCCGTACTGCGCTCCATCGACCGGTCCAAGTACGAGGTGCTGCCCATCGGCATCACCACGGACGGCCGGTGGGCGCTGACCGCCGACGAGCCCGCGCGGATGGCCATCGCAGACCGCAGGCTCCCGAGCGTCGAGGAGCTCGCCGAGTCCGAGGACGGCGCCGTCGTGCTCTCGGTCGACCCGGCCAGCCGCCAGGTCGTCTACACCGAGCCGGGCGCCGTCCCGAAGGCCCTGGGCGATGTCGACGTCGTCTTCCCCGTGCTGCACGGCCCCTACGGCGAGGACGGCACCCTCCAGGGCCTCCTGGAGCTCTCGGGCATCCCGTACGTGGGCTCGGGCGTCCTCGCCTCCGCCGTCGGTCAGGACAAGGACTACATGAAGCGGGTGTTCACGTCCTTCGGGCTGAGCGTCGGCCCGTACGTGACCGTCCGCCCCCGCGAGTGGGAAGCCGACCGGGACGCCGCCACGGCCCGCATCCTGGACTTCGCCGCCGAGCACGGCTGGCCGCTCTTCGTGAAGCCCGCCCGCGCCGGCTCCTCGATCGGCATCACCAAGGTCGACGACGCCTCCGGCCTGGAGGCCGCCGTGAAGGAGGCCCGCCGCCACGACCCGAAGATCATCGTGGAGGCGCTGCTGCGCGGCCGCGAGATCGAGTGCGGCGTCCTGGAGTTCGAGGACGGCCCGCGCGCGAGCGTGCCAGCCGAGATCCCGCCGGTGTCCAGCCACGACTTCTACGACTTCGAGGCGAAGTACATCGACTCCGCCTCCGGGATCGTGCCGGCCCCCCTCACCCCGGAGCAGACCGCCGAGGTGCAGCGGCTCGCGATCGAGGCCTTCGAGGCCGCGTCGTGCGAGGGTCTCGTGCGCGCCGACTTCTTCCTCACCGAAGACGGCGACTTCGTCATCAACGAGATCAACACGATGCCCGGTTTCACGCCGATCTCGATGTACCCGCTGATGTGGGAGAAGACCGGCATCGCGTACCCGGAGCTGGTGGACCGCCTGATCCAGGCCGCCCTGCGCCGCTCCACGGGGCTGCGCTAGCACCACGTAAGGCCGCCGCCCGCCGGCCGCCCCCTCCACGGGGCGGCCGGCGGGCGGCGGTGTGCCGGAGCTCAGTAGGAGGCGATGCCCGCGGGCACGGTCGCGGCGATCGCCGCGGACAGACCGACGAGCATCCCCGCGTCCGTGGCATGCTCCTTGTCGACCAGGACCTCCGTGTAAGCCAGCCGCAGCCCGGTGGTGAAACGGAATCCGCCGTCGCCACGCTTCTCCAGCAGCCAGGACACGCCGTTCACCTCGACGCCCCCCTGCTTCGGATCCAGCATCTCGGGGGGCCTGGGGATACCGCACCGCAGTACGATCGCCGAGCCGCCCCAGGAGGCGGTCAGGTCGGACTCCGGTTCGGTCCGGGTCCGGGCCAGGCCGGCCACCGTCTCCGGGAGCTCCTTGTGCAGTGCCGCACAGAACCCCGCGACGTCGGTCGGCGGCGCGGGCGGTGGGTCCACCCGGGCCTCGGAACCGCCCGGGGAGCACGCCGCCAGGGCGGACACGGCCAGGGCGACGGGCATGGCCAGGACACGGACGGGCCGGCGGTGGAGGGACATCACCGGCCAAGAGTAGACGGGGGCTACAGATGGACCACCGGGCAGGTCAGGGTGCGGGTGATCCCCTCCACCTGCTGGACCTTGGCCACGACCATGCGGCCGAGCTCGTCCACGGTGTCGGCCTGGGCGCGCACGATCACGTCGTACGGACCTGTCACGTCCTCGGCCTGGATCACCCCCGGGATCTGGCCGATGGACTCGGCGACGAACGACGCCTTGCCCACCTCGGTCTGGATAAGGATGTACGCCTGTACCACGGAACCTCCAGGGCGGCCACGAGGATCATTTCCCCTAATCTTCGGGTGGACCCCACACGATGGACAGGGCCGGGGGAAGAAGGGACGCCACGGTACCGCGTCGCCGTGCGCCACGGGGAGACCTGCGGGCCCGGCGCCACGCACAGCGGGGCGTACGGAGAGCAGAAGTTGACGTATCTGTTGACGGTACCCAGAGCTGTGACGGCTCGCGACCGCAAGCGGACTGGGCAAGAAGGGGCACAGCGATGAAGGGCACTGTCGGCGAGCTGGGGGAGTTCGGGCTGATCAGGGAGCTCACCTCACGTCTCACCACCACCCCGGCGGTCCGGCTCGGACCCGGCGACGACGCCGCCGTGGTGTCGGCCCCCGACCGGCGGGTCGTGGCGAGCACCGACATCCTGCTGGAAGGCCGGCACTTCCGGCGCGACTGGTCCACGGCCTACGACGTGGGCCGCAAGGCCGCCGCGCAGAACCTGGCGGACATCGCGGCCATGGGCGCGGTGCCGACCGCGCTGCTGCTCGGCCTCGTCGTGCCCGCCGAACTCCCGGTCACCTGGCCCACCGAGCTCATGGACGGCATCCGCGACGAGTGCCAGGTCGCCGGCGCCGCCGTGGTCGGCGGGGACGTGGTCCGCGGGGACACCATCACCGTCTCCATCACCGCCCTCGGCGACCTGCGCAACCACGAACCCGTCCTGCGCTCCGGCGCCCAGCCCGGCGACGTCGTCGCCGTCACCGGCTGGCTCGGCTGGTCGGCGGCCGGCTTCGCCGTGCTCTCGCGCGGCTTCCGCTCCCCGCGGGCCTTCGTCGAGGCCCACCGGCGCCCCGAGCCGCCGTACCACGCCGGCCCCGCGGCCGCCGGGCTCGGCGCCAGTGCCATGACCGACGTCAGCGACGGCCTGATCGCCGACCTCGGGCACATCGCCGAGGCCAGCAAGGTGCGGATCGACCTGCGCTCGGCCGCCGTCGACATCCCGACGCAGATGCACGACATCGGGCAGGCCGTCGGCGTGGACCCGCTCCAGTGGGTGCTCACCGGGGGAGAGGACCACGCGATCGTGGCAACCTTCCCGCCCGACGTGAAGCTCCCCGCCCGCTGGAAGGTCATCGGCGAGGTCCTCAACCGCTCCGCGCTGCCCCAGGTGACCGTCGACGGCGCGCCCTGGACCAGCACCGGCGGCTGGGACCACTTCGGGGCCGACCCGGCCGCCCAGGAGGGCACAGCGTGAACACGGCGCCGCCGCTGTGCCTGACCGTCGCCGGATCGGACTCCGGCGGCGGTGCGGGCATCCAGGCCGACCTCAAGACCATGCTGGCGCTCGGGGTCCATGGCATGAGCGTGGTGACCGCCGTGACCGCGCAGAACTCACTCGGGGTACGGGGAGCCTGGGAGCTGCCCGCCGAGGCCGTCACGGCCCAGTACCGGGCCGTCGTGGACGACATAGGGGTGCACGCCGTGAAGACCGGCATGCTCTCCTCCGCAGTCCTGGTGGAGACGGTGGCCGCGCTGCTGGCCGACACCGCGGCCCCGGCCGTCGTGGACCCCGTCGGCGTCTCCAAGCACGGGGACGCCCTGCTCGCCGCCTCGGCACTGGACGCCGTGCGCACGGAACTGCTGCCGCGGGCCACCGTGGCCACGCCCAACCTGGACGAGGTCGCCCAGCTCACCGGCATCGTCGTGGAGACCGAGGACGACATGCGCCGGGCCGCCGACGCGATCCTCGGCCACGGGCCCCGCTGGGCGCTGATCAAGGGCGGCCACCTCGCGGCGCACGGCGACGAGGCCGTGGACCTGCTCACCGACGGCACCGCGGAGCGGTGGCTGCGCGCCCCGCGCCACTCCAACCGGCACACCCACGGCACGGGCTGCACCCTCGCCAGCGCCATCGCGGCCGGCCTGGCCAGGGGGCTGGCCGTCCCGGAGGCCGTCACGGCCGCCAAGGAGTACGTGACGGGCGGCATCGCCGCCGGCTTCGCACTCGGCGGGGGCATCGGCCCGGTGGATCACGCCTGGCGGCTGCGCTGACCCCGCCCCGGGTGCCGGAATCCCGGCACCCGGAAGCTCCCGGACAAGGCAAAAGGCCGGTTCACCAGAGGTGAACCGGCCTTTTTGGCAACCGGAAGGGGCTGCGCTACGACGGGCGTCAGCGCGAGACCTTGCCGGCCTTGATGCACGAGGTGCAGGCGTTGAGGCGCTTCGGCGTCCCATTGACCACGGCACGAACGCGCTGGATGTTCGGGTTCCAGCGACGCGAGGTGCGGCGGTGCGAGTGGGAGATGTTGTTGCCGAAGCTCGGCCCCTTGGCGCAAACGTCGCAGTTGGCAGCCACAGGTCACTCCAAAGACTTCAGATGCAATTACAGTGAATCCGGCGCACCGGAATCAGAGGTCTGAAGTGGTTTGCCGGGGGAAAGACCCGACTCTCATCGGGCAACCGGAGCAGCATACAACGACTGCGCCCGTCCAAGAAAACTACCATGACGGCCGCGGCCCCCGCCCCGCGGTCCGGGCCCCGGGGGCGCGGTCCTTCGTTACCCTGCGGTGAACCCTGGCCCGCACAAGGAGGAACGCCCGGTGCCGCACGAGCCGCAGCCGCAGCCCGCCGACGAGCTCGACGCCGAGGCCGTGCGCACCTGGAGCTCGCTCGCCCTGGCCGCACTGGGCCGGGCCCGCGAGGACATCGACGCGATCAACGTATACCCGGTCGCCGACGCGGACACCGGCACCAACCTCTACCTCACCGCCGAGTCGGCCGACCGCGCGCTGGCCGAGGCCTTCGACAGCGCCGCCCGCGCCGCCGCGGCACCGACCTCCCTGCCCGAGGCCGTACGTGCCTGGGCGCACGGCGCGCTCGTCGGGGCCCGCGGGAACTCCGGGACGATCCTCGCGCAGCTCCTGCGCGGGGTGGCCGACGTACTCGGCGCCGAGCCCGAAGGCCGGCGGACCGGCCCCGGCGGGCTGCTGGCGCACGCGCTCACCCGGGCCGCGGAGGAGGCGTACGCGGCCGTCGCGCACCCGGTGGAGGGCACCATGCTCACCGTCGCGGGCGCCGCCGCGCGGGCCGGCGAAACGGCCTCGGCGGCCGCCGGCACTGCGGCCGACGTGGCCCGCGCCGCCTACGACGGCGCCCGCGCCGCGCTCGCCGAGACCCCTGGGCAGCTCGCCGCGCTGGGCCGGGCCGGGGTGGTCGACGCCGGCGGCTGCGGGCTGGTCGCCGTACTCGGCGCACTCTGGCAGGCGCTGTCCGGGCAGGAGCCGGCCGCCGATCCCGTGGCCGGCCGGACCGCGCCGCCCGCGGCGCGGCCGGACGATCCGTGCGAGCAGCACGAGGACGGGCCCGCGTACGAGGTCATCTACCTGCTGGAGGCCTCGGAGGCGGCGGTCGCGGAACTGCGCGCCCGACTCGACGGCCTCGGCGACTCCCTGGTCGTGGTCGGCGGCGACGGGCTGTGGAACGTCCACGTCCACGTCGACGACCCCGGCGCGGCCGTGGAGGCGGGGGTCGTTGCAGGGCGGCCGTACCGGATACGGATCACGCACTTCGGCGACGAGCGCCGCCGCGGCCGCGGCGAGCGCGCCCAGCGGGCCGTGGTCGCCGTGGTCCCCGGCGAGGGACTGGCGGGCCTGTGCGCCGAGGCCGGGGCGACCACCGTGCTCGTGCGCCCCGGCGAGCTCCCGGCCACCGCCGAACTCCTCGACGCCGTCCGCCGCGCCCACGCCCGCGAGGTGGTGCTCCTGCCGGGCGGCACCGAACTGCGCGCGGCGGCGGCCACCGCGGCCGAACAGGCCCGGGCCGAGGGCGTGCGGGTCGCCGTGATCCCCACCCGCTCCGCCGTCCAGGGCCTGGCCGCGCTCGCCGTGCACGACCCGGACGGCAGCTTCGACGAGGACGTGGTGGCCATGACCGCGGCCGCCGGCGCCACCCGCTACGGGGAACTGGCAGTCGCCGAACGCCAGTCCTTCACCTCGGCCGGCATCTGCCAGGCGGGCGACGTGCTCGGCCTCATCGACGGCGACGTCGCCGTGATCGGCGCGGGCCTGACCGAGACCGCCGAGGCGGTGCTGGACCGGATGCTCGGCTCGGGCGGCGAACTGGTCACCCTGGTCCTCGGGCCGGAGGTGCCCGACGCCGTCGCCGAGCGCCTCCAGGCCCACGTGCAGTCCGGCCACCTGGCCGTGGACACCGTCACCTACCGGGGCGGCAGGTACTCGGCACCCCTGCTCATCGGGGTGGAATAGCGGGCTTGTCAGCGCCATGGTGTGCAATGGAACACGTGCCCGCGCTCGACGAAGACCTCAAGAAGACGCTCGGCCCCGCCACCGCCAAGGTGCTGGCCGAGCAGCTCGGCCTGCACACGGCCCTGGACCTGCTCCACCACTACCCGAGGCGGTACGCCGAGCGCGGTGAGCTGACCTCGCTGGCCGAGCTCGCCGACCAGATCGACGAGCACGTGACCGTCGTCGCGCAGGTCGCCGACGCCCGCATCCTGACCTTCAACGGGGGCCGGGGCAAGCGGCTGGAGGTGACCATCACCGACGGCAGCGGCCGCCTCCAGCTGGTCTTCTTCGGCGCCGGGGTCCACAAGCCGCACAAGGAACTGCTCCCCGGCAGCCGCGCGATGTTCGCCGGCAAGGTCTCCAAGTTCAACCACAAGCTCCAGCTCGCGCACCCGGCGTACGAGCCGCTCGGCGCGGACGCCTCCGACCGGGACGCCGCCACCGCCTTCGCCAACCAGCTCATCCCGATCTACCCGGCCTGCGCGAAGCTGGAGTCCTGGAAGATCGCCAAGTGCGTGGACGCCGTACTGCCCAGCGCCCGGGAGGCCGTGGACCCGCTGCCGCCCGCACTGCGCGAGGGCCGCGGGCTCGTCCCGCTCACCGAGGCCCTGCTGAAGATCCACCGGCCGTCCACCAAGGCCGACATCGAGGACGCCCGCCAACGCCTGAAGTGGGACGAGGCCTTCGTCCTCCAGGTCGCCCTGGCACGCCGCCGCCACGCCGACGCCCAGCTCCCGGCCGTTCCGCGCCGCCCCGCCCCCGGCGGCCTGCTCGACGCCTTCGACGCCAAACTCCCCTTCACCCTCACCGAGGGCCAGCAGAAGGTCTCGAAGGAGATCTTCGACGACCTCGCCACCAGCCACCCCATGCACCGCCTCCTCCAGGGCGAGGTCGGCTCGGGCAAGGCCCAGCCCCTCGACTCACTGGTGCTGACGCCCACGGGTTTCCGACCCATGGGAGACATCGAGGTGGGGGACGAGGTGGTGGTGCCGTCCGGCGAGATCGCTCTCGTGGGGGGTGTCTTCCCGCAAGGAGAACGCGATGTGTGGCGGGTCGTGCTCTCGGACGGGAGCGCTGTCGAGTGCGATGACGAACACCTGTGGATCGTCGGGACAAGCCGCGGATGGGATCGTGACCAGGAGCCCGAGGTTCTGACCACGAGGGAGATCAGGACAGACCTCCACAAGGCCAATGGATCTTCCAAGTGGTATCTGCCGGTGGCCGTCCCCGTGGACCTCGGGAACGGTGACCGCCAACCGCTCGATCCCTACCTGATGGGCGTGCTCATCGGTGACGGCTCATTCCGGCACAACCTGAGACTGTCGACCGTGGACGACGAGATCCTGGCTGCGGTCGAGGCGGCGGTCGCCCCGCACTGCGAGATGGCAGCCGTGCCCGGATCCGCCTGCGACTACACGATTCGGATGCGCGGTCCGAGAGGCGGCACCCGGCGCAATCCCGTCATCCAGGCAGTGCGGGATCTGGGGCTGTGGGGCGCGACCTCACACGACAAGTTCGTCCCGGACGTCTACAAGAACGCACCGGTCAAGGACCGCTTGGCGGTCCTTCAAGGGCTCATGGACACGGACGGGACGCTGCACGCGAACGGAATGAGCATGTCGTTCTGCTCGGCTTCCCTGCGGCTGGCGGAGGACGTTGCCTGGCTCGTGCGCTCTCTCGGTGGGAGCGCTCGTGTGGCGCCCAGGAGGGCGGCGTACAACGTCTCCGTCGCGCTGCCCGAGGAGTTCGAGCCGTTCCGGCTGCCGCGCAAGGCGGCACGCATGCGACCGGGGCCGAAGTACAACACCTTCCGGCGCGGTATCCGGGCCGTGGAGCATGTGGGCCCCAAGCCGGTCCAGTGCATCAGCGTCGAGCATCCGAGCCACGCATACGTGACCGACAACTTCACCGTGACGCACAACACGATGGTGGCCCTGCGGGCCATGCTGGCCGTCGTGGACGCCGGCGGGCAGGCGGCGATGCTCGCGCCCACCGAGGTGCTCGCCCAGCAGCACCACCGCTCCATCGTCGAGATGATGGGCGAACTGGCCGAGGGCGGCATGCTCGGCGGCTCCGACCAGGGCACCAAGGTCGTGCTGCTCACCGGGTCGATGGGGATGCCGGCGCGCCGCCAGGCCCTGCTCGACCTGGTCACCGGTGAGGCCGGGATCGTCATCGGCACGCACGCCCTGATCGAGGACAAGGTGCAGTTCCACGACCTCGGCCTGGTCGTCGTGGACGAACAGCACCGCTTCGGCGTGGAGCAGCGCGACGCGCTCCGGTCCAAGGGCAAGCAGCCCCCGCACCTGCTGGTGATGACGGCCACCCCGATCCCGCGCACCGTCGCCATGACCGTCTTCGGCGACCTGGAGACCTCCGTCCTGGACCAGCTGCCCGCCGGGCGCTCGCCGATCGCCACCCACGTGGTGCCGGCCAAGGACAAGCCGCACTTCCTCGCCCGGGCCTGGGAGCGCGTCCGCGAGGAGGTGGAGAAGGGCCACCAGGCGTACGTGGTGTGCCCGCGCATCGGCGACGGGGAGGACGACCCCAAGAAGAAGCAGGCCGCCGAGGAGGCCGACAGGCGGCCGCCGCTCGCGGTCCTGGAGATCGCCGAGCAGCTCGGCCGCGGACCGCTGGCCGGGCTGAGCGTCGAGGTGCTGCACGGCCGGATGGACCCCGCCGACAAGGACGACGTCATGCGCCGGTTCGCGGCCGGCGAGGTGAAGGTGCTGGTCGCCACCACCGTCATCGAGGTCGGTGTGAACGTCCCGAACTCCACCGTCATGGTGATCATGGACGCGGACCGCTTCGGCGTCTCCCAGCTCCACCAGCTCCGCGGCCGCGTCGGCCGCGGCTCCGCCCCCGGCCTGTGCCTGCTGGTCAGCGAGATGCACGAGGCGAGCCCCGCCAGGGCCCGGCTCGCCGCCGTCGCCGCAACCCTCGACGGCTTCGAGCTCTCCCGCATCGACCTGGAGCAGCGGCGCGAGGGCGACGTCCTGGGCCAGGCCCAGTCGGGGGTGCGCTCCTCGCTGCGCATGCTCGCCGTCATCGAGGACGAGGAGGTCATCGCCCAGGCCCGGGAGGAGGCCACCCGCGTGGTGGCCGAGGACCCCGCGCTGGAGCGGCTGCCGGGCCTGCGGACCGCGCTGGACGCCCTGCTCGACACCGAGCGCGAGCAGTACCTGGAGAAGGGCTGAGCGGCACGACCTATCGTTGGAGTGCCGCGGCAGTCCGCCGCGCGCCCCCCTACCGCCGTACCGAAGGACCCCAGATGACCCGCGTGATCGCCGGCAGCGCCGGCGGGCGACGGCTGGCCGTGCCCCCCGGCACCGGCACCCGGCCGACCTCGGACCGGATGCGCGAAGGCCTCTTCTCCACCTGGGAGTCGCTGCACGGGGTCGAAGGGGCCCGGGTGCTCGACCTGTACGGCGGCTCCGGCGCCGTCGGCCTGGAAGCCCTCTCCCGGGGCGCGTCCCACGCCCTCCTGGTCGAGGCGGACCCCAAGGCCGCCAAGGCGATCCGGGACAACATCAGGACGCTGGGCCTGCCGGGCGCCGAGTTCCGGGCCGGCAAGGCCGAGCAGATCGTGGCGGCCCGCGCGGCCGGGGACCCGTACGACGTCGTCTTCCTGGACCCGCCGTACGCCGTGGACAGCGCGGACCTGCGCGAGATCCTCCTCACACTCCGGTCCAATGGCTGGATCACGGACGACGCGCTCGTCACCGTGGAGCGCAGCACCAGGAGCGGCGCCTTCCCGTGGCCCGAGGGCTTCGAGCCGCTCCGGTCGCGCAAGTACGGCGAGGGCACCCTTTGGTACGGCCGCGCCGCTTTCACCAGCGAAGACTCATGAACGAGGGAGTTCAGTTGCGCCGCGCCGTCTGTCCGGGGTCCTTCGATCCCATCCACAACGGACACCTCGACATCATCGGACGCGCCTCCAGGCTGTACGACGTCGTGCACGTCGCTGTGGGGATCAACGAGTCGAAGCAGGGCCTCTTCACCGTCGAGGAGCGGATCGAGCTGATCCGCGAGGCGACGGCGGACTACGGCAACGTCCAGGTGGAGGCCTTCCGCGGGCTGCTCGTCGACTTCTGCAAGCAGCGGGACATCCCGGCCATCGTCAAGGGCCTGCGCGCGGTCAGCGACTTCGACTACGAGCTCCAGATGGCCCAGATGAACCTGGGCCTGTCGGGCGTCGAGACGCTGTTCGTCCCGACCATCCCCTCCTACAGCTTCCTGTCCTCCTCGCTGGTCAAGGAAGTCGCGACCTGGGGCGGGGACGTCGCCCACCTGCTGCCGGAGCACGTGCACACGGCGCTCATGGAGCGGCTGCGCGAGCGCTGACCATCTGACAGGCCGTCAGTCGGTGTCGGGGGCCCGCCCGGTGGCCTTACAGTCGATCCGTCCGTCTCAGGAACCGCCCGAGGCCGAGAGAGTGCGAGCCCCCATGGACGTGCAGAAGAAGCTCGACGAGATCGTCGCGGCCGTCGGCGGCGCCCGCTCCATGCCCATGTCGGCCTCCTGCGTGATCAACCGCGCCGAGCTCCTCGCCCAGCTGGAAGAGGTCCGCCAGGCGCTCCCCGGCTCGCTCGCACAGGCCCAGGAGCTCATCGGCGGCCGGGAGCAGATGGTCGAGGACGCCCGCCGGGAGGCGGAGCGGATCATCGACGCGGCCCACAACCAGCGCGGCTCGCTGATCGCCGACACCGAGATCGCGCGGCGCTCCCAGGCCGAGGCGGACCGCATCGTGGAGGAGGCCCGCCGGGAGGCCGAGGAGATCCGGGCCGAGGCCGACGACTACGTCGACAGCAAGCTCGCGAACTTCGAGGTCGTGCTGACCAAGACGATCGGCTCGGTGGACCGCGGCCGGGAGAAGCTGCTGGGCCGCGGCCCGGGCCTGGACGAGGACGGCTACCCGGACGCGGACGCACCCGAGCGCAGCCACGACCCCGAGACGCAGCGGCAGCAGGCGGACGCCTACGTCGACACCAAGCTCGCGACCTTCGAGGCGGTGCTCTCCAAGACCCTGGAGGCCGTGGGCCGCGGCCGCCAGAAGCTGCTCGGCCGGGTGCCGACGGACGACCTGGGCGTGCACATGGCCGCCCAGGACGCGGCGGCCGGCCAGTCCTCCCGCTCCGCGAGCGACTCGGACTTCCTGGCGGGCCTCGCGGAACCGGAGCCCGCGCGCGTGCAGGCGCCGATCCCGGCCCAGCCGGAGCCCCTGTACGACGCGTACGCCTACCAGCAGCCCGCGGCCCAGCAGCAGGACGCGTACGCCTACCAGGACCCGTACGGGGGCTACCAGCAGCAGCCGGACCCGTACTCGGCCTACCAGCAGCAGCCCGACCCGTACGCCGCCTACCAGCAGCCGCAGCAGGCCCAGCAGGCCCAGCACCCGCAGCAGGGCCAGCAGCCCTCGCTCGACGAGACCAGTTTCTTCGACACGAGCATGATCAACCTGGACCAGCTGCGCCAGTACGAACAGGGCCGCTGAGGCCGGATTGGGCGCACGGCTCCGGGCCGGGTATCCTGGCTCTTCGGTCGCGCGTATGCGTCGCGATCCATGCTGCCCGTGAGCGGCGGAATCTTTGATCTTCAGCGATCTGTGAAAGCAGGAACGGCCCTGAACACCCGCCTCGACCACCGCAACCCCCTCGTGTTCGACACGCACGAGCTGGGTCGGCGTCCTGGTGCCATGCAGCGGTTGTCCCGTGAGATCGACGCACCGGCCGACCTCGGTCTGGCCGACGTGATCGGAGTGCCGGAAGGCGCCCCGGTGAAGCTCAACCTCCGCCTCGAGTCGGTCATGGAAGGGGTGCTTGTCACAGGCACCGTCCGTGCATCGGCGACGGGGGAGTGCGTAAGGTGTCTGGAGACCGTCGAGCGTGAGCTCAAGGCGGACTTCCAGGAGATGTTCTCGTACCCTGACGCCGACGACCGGGGCCGCGCCAAAGCGGAGCCGGCCGACGACGCCGAGGACGACGAGGACACGCTCTTCCTCGAGGACGGATTGTTCGACCTCGAACCCGTGCTGCGGGACGCGGTGGTGCTCGCACTGCCGATGCAGCCGGTGTGCCGGGAGGACTGTCTCGGACTGTGCCCCGAATGCGGGGCCGGCCTGAACGACGACCCGGACCACCACCACGACGCCGTCGACATCCGTTGGGCGGCATTGCAGGGACTCGTCACCGATCAGGGCGATGAGAAGGACAACATGAGCGGCACTGCGTCTGACGGAGTTCAGAGCGCCGCCGAGAAGCAGGAGAAGTAGCCGTGGCTGTTCCGAAGCGGAAGATGTCGCGCAGCAACACGCGCCACCGCCGGTCGCAGTGGAAGGCTGCGGTCCCCACCCTGGTTTCGTGTGAGCGTTGCCAGGAGCCGAAGCTCCAGCACATCGCGTGCCCGAGCTGCGGCACCTACAACAAGCGCCAGGTCCTCGAGGTCTGAGCGGCTGGTGAGAGGCGCAATGTCTGAGCTGTCCAACGCTGAGAAGCAGGCAGACAGTAACAACGCGGCCTCGTCCCACACGCTTCTGGAAGGGCGGCTCGGGTACCGACTCGAGACCGCCCTTCTGGTGCGTGCACTGACCCACCGCTCGTACGCGTACGAGAACGGCGGTCTGCCCACCAACGAACGGCTGGAGTTCCTCGGGGACTCCGTGCTGGGCCTGGTGGTCACGGACACGCTGTACACGACCCACCCGGACCTCCCCGAAGGCCAGCTGGCCAAGCTTCGGGCCGCGGTGGTCAACTCGCGCGCACTGGCGGAGGTCGGGCGCGGCCTCGAACTCGGCTCCTTCATCCGGCTCGGCCGGGGCGAAGAGGGCACGGGCGGCCGGGACAAGGCCTCCATCCTCGCCGACACGCTTGAAGCGGTCATCGGCGCGGTCTACCTCGACCAGGGCCTCGACGCGGCCTCGGAGCTGGTCCACCGGCTCTTCGACCCGCTCATCGAGAAGTCCTCGAACCTCGGGGCCGGCCTGGACTGGAAGACCAGTCTCCAGGAGCTCACGGCGGCCGAAGGTCTTGGCGTACCGGAATACCTGGTCACCGAGACCGGTCCGGACCACGAGAAGACCTTCACTGCTGCCGCCCGCGTCGGTGGTGTCTCGTACGGCACCGGCACCGGCCGCAGCAAGAAGGAAGCGGAACAGCAGGCCGCGGAGTCCGCATGGCGCGGGATCCGCGCCGCGGCGGACGAGCGGATCGCGGCGGCAGCGGCCGCCGCTCCGGCAGAGGTCCCGGCTTCGGCCGAGACCGTGGACGGCGGGGTGCCGACGCCCGCCGATCCGGCGCCGGACGCCTGACCTTCCTTCGGGTATTTCCATCACCCGCCCCTGCACTGCAGGGGCGGGCGATGCCGTTTCCGGGCGGCCGGTACGCTCGCGGCAGCGCCCAGATCCGCACCCACCGGAGGTTCCCCGTGCCCGAGCTGCCCGAAGTCGAAGTCGTGCGGCGGGGGCTCGAACGCTGGGTCGCCGGCCGGACCGTCGGGGCCGTCGAGGTCCTGCATCCGCGTGCGGTGCGGCGCCATCCGGGCGGCGGGGCCGACTTCGCGGCGCGGCTGCGGGGGGAGACCCTCGGGGTGCCGCAGCGGCGCGGGAAGTACCTGTGGCTGCCCCTGGCGGGGCGGGACCTGTCGGTGCTCGGGCACCTGGGCATGAGCGGGCAGCTGCTCGTGCAGCCGGAGGACGCCCCGGACGAGAAGCACCTGCGGATCCGGGTGCGCTTCGGGGACGACGCCGGGACGGAGCTGCGCTTCGTGGACCAGCGGACCTTCGGCGGGCTCTCGCTGCACGAGACCGTGGCCGACAGCGCCGAGGGCTTGCCCGACGTCATCGCGCACATCGCGCGCGACCCCCTGGACCCGCTGTTCGACGAGGCGGCCTACCACCTCTCGCTGCGCGCCAAGCGGACCACCGTCAAGCGGGCGCTGCTGGACCAGTCGCTGATCAGCGGGGTCGGCAACATCTACGCGGACGAGGCGCTGTGGCGCTCGAAGCTGCACTACGAGCGCCCGACGGCCAACCTGACGCGGCCCCGGAGTGCGGAACTCCTCGGCCATGTCCGGGACGTCATGAACGCGGCCCTCGCCGTGGGCGGCACGAGCTTCGACAGCCTGTACGTCAACGTGAACGGGGAGTCGGGGTACTTCGACCGTTCGCTCGACGCCTACGGGCGCGAGGACGAGCCCTGCCGGCGCTGCGGCACCCCGATGCGGCGGCGGCCGTGGATGAACAGGTCGAGCTACTTCTGCCCGCGCTGTCAGCGGCCGCCGCGGGTCGCGTCGTAGGAGTTCCGGGCGGACAGCACCGCCGGCATGCTCCCCTCCAGGTGGTGGATCAGCGCGAGGAGCCGGTCCGCCACCTCGACGCCGAGGGGGGTCAGTTCGTAGTCCACGCGCGGCGGGTTGGTCGGCTGCGCCTCGCGGTGGACGATCCCGTCGCGCTCCAGCGCGTGCAGGGTCTGCGACAGCATTTTCTCGCTCACGCCCTCCACCCGGCGGCGCAGCTCGTTGAAGCGGACGGGACCCTCGCGCAGAGCGCCCACGGTGAGGCTTCCCCAGCGGCCGGTGACGTGCTCCAGCGTCTCCCGGGACGGGCAGGAGCGGGCGAACACGTCGAACGGCAGCTCGCTGTGCTCGGTTTCGGCTTCGGTACAGGCAGGGGTCTCCATAGAACAAGCGTACCCGCAGGCAGCGCTAACTCGTAGCTTGCGCTTTCGAAAAGTTAGTGATTCTCTTCTGGTTGTCGCGCCACGCCCCGTGCTGCGACGGGAGCCTTCCCGAGGGAGAGATCAGTCTTGTCCGGTATCACGCACACCCCCGTCGTCTCGATCGCCTACCACTCCGGCTACGGCCACACCGCCGTCGTCGCCGACGCGGTCCGCAGCGGCGCGGTCGACGCCGGGGCGACCGTCCACCTGATCAAGGTCGACGAGATCGACGACGCGCAGTGGGAGCTGCTGGACGCCTCCGACGCGATCGTCTTCGGCTCTCCGACGTACATGGGCACCGCCTCGGGCGCCTTCCACGTCTTCGCCGAGGCCTCCTCGAAGCGCTGGTTCGGCGACGCCTGGCAGGACAAGGTCGCGGCGGGCTTCACCAACTCCGCCTCGAAGAGCGGCGACAAGCTGCACACGCTGCAGTTCTTCCAGGTGCTGGCCGCGCAGCACGGCATGAACTGGGTCAACCTCGGCCTGAAGCCGGGCTGGAACTCCAGCACGGCCTCCGAGAACGACCTCAACCGGCTGGGCTTCTTCTCCGGCGCGGCCGCCCAGTCCAACTCCGACGAGGGCGCGGACGCCGTCCACAAGGCCGACATCGCGACCGCGGAGCACCTGGGCCGCCGCGTGGCCGAGCACACCCGCATCGTCGTCGCGGGCCGCGCGGCGCTGGCGCCCGCGTCCGTCTGACCCCTGCCGTCAGAAGCCGAAGTCCTGGGTCCACCAGGGGCCGCCGGCGGCGAAGTGGGCGCCGACGCCCAGGGTGCGGAACTCGCAGTTGAGGATGTTCGCCTTGTGGCCCGGGTTGTTCATCCAGGCGCTCATGACGGACGCCGCGTCGCCCTGGCCGCGGGCGATGTTCTCGCCGCCGAGGCCCGAGAGGCCGGCCTTCGCGGCGCGGTCCCAGGGGGTGTTGCCCTCGGGGTCGGCGTGGCCGAAGAAGCCGCGGGCGGCCATGTCCTTGCTGAAGGCGCCGGCCAGCGCCGCCAGCGGCGGGTTGGCGCGGACCGGGCCGCAGCCCGCCTGGGCGCGCTCCTGGTTCACCAGGGTGACCACGGCCGCCTCCTCCGCCGAGTGGGAGTCGAGGCTCGGCCGGGTCGCGGTGGCGGTGGCGCTGGGGGTGGGGGTCGGGGCCGGCGTGGAGGGCGCCGGAGCCTGCGTCTTCTTCGGAGCCTCGGTGGAGGGGACCGGTGCGGCCGGTACGGGCGCGGCCGGGGCCCGGCGCGCGGTGCTCGGCGGCGTGGTGCTGGGGGAGGTCTTCGGCGGCGCGGACCCGGAGGGGGCCGACGGAGCCGGCGCCGAGGGGGAGCCCGACGGGGAGGGCGGGGTCGGCTTGGTGGGCGGGGCCGGCTTGGTTGCCGAGGGGGCGGGTGCGCTGCTCGTCGCCGAGCCGCGGCCCGACAGGCTCGCGAGGCCGCCCTGCCGGTCGATCACGGAATCGGAGGCGGAGTCGGGCGTGGCCTTGGCCGCCCCGGTCTTCACTGTGGTGTCCGTGGCGCTGACGCCCACATAGGGGAACGAGGCGCCGACCGGCACCACGCCGGTCGTGACGGCCGCGGCGCCCAGGGCGACGGCCACCGAGACCCCCAGCAGGCCGGTGCGCAGGGCGGTGCCGCGCTTGCCGCCGCGGCGCGGCGCGGCGTGGAGTCCGTGGCGTCCCATCGGTGTCGTGCCTTCCTGGCCGGATCAAGATCGTCCCTTACCCACCCAAATGGGTGAGTTCATTGGTGCGCGACTGTACGCCATGGGGCCCTGGGGGCGATGTGACCGGAAAGTTCGCACCCGGATAGCGTTCGCCCATGAATGAAGAGGTCCGTCTGACCGCCTGGGTGCGCGGCCGTGTACAGGGAGTGGGCTTCCGCTGGTTCACCAGGGAGAACGCGCTGGAGATCGGCGGGGTGGTCGGCTTCGCACTCAACCTCGACGACGGGCGGGTACAGGTGGTCGCCGAAGGTCAACGTGAGAATTGCCACCGGCTTCTGGACTGGTTGCGGTCCTCCGACACGCCCGGCCGGGTGGACGGGGTGACAGAGATCTGGGGCACACCGCGCGGTGGCTACGACGGTTTCGGGATGCGGTGAGCGATCGACTGATCATGCACTCATCACATCTCCGATCGCCCGGACCCGGTCGGAACTGGGCATTCGTCGCCGACGCGTTGCCGCCGCGGTCGATCCGTGGAAGGCTCGGAGGTGAGGATGATCTCCACGCCCCTTGCGCGGGCCGGGGTGCCCGCCGATACGGGGCGTGATCGTGTTGACCGTCAAACTTTTTGGTGAGACGCTGGAAGCCCCGCGCACCTGAGCTGTTTGGCAGTGTTGGCAGTAGTAAGCGCAGTGACTGACAGTCGCTGTCGGACATCCGCGGGTGCGATTCCCTCACGACCCACACCGCTTCGGTCGGTCACTCAGTGTGGAGGACCATCCATCATGGCAAAGGCGCTTCTCGGTTACGTCGGCGGTTCCGACCCGCGACTCCTCGCCGAGATGCGACGGCTTCAGCAGCGCGTCCAGGACCTCGAGTCCGAGCTCGTACGGATTCAGTCCGAAAATGACGCGCTGAACGCGGCCGCCGCTCAGCACGACGGAGACTCGCTGCTGGACAGCATCGACATCGACGTACCCCAGGCGGAGCCTGCGCTCACCTGATCCGCGCTCACTCGTCGCTCGAATCCAGCCCCGCATGATCTGCAAGGGACGCTCCGGCGTCCCTTCTTTCTTTGGACTCGCATCAGGGACCACAGGGCCAGGTGGGGGTCCTGATGCCTTTGACGTCGATCGTGCCCTGCACCTTCATGGGTGAAACCGAACGTGAAAGGTAGAGTCCGGCGGCGTGCACCTCAAGTCCCTGACCCTGCGTGGCTTCAAATCCTTCGCCTCCGCCACCACCCTGCGCTTCGAACCCGGCATCACCTGCGTCGTGGGTCCGAACGGCTCGGGCAAGTCCAACGTCGTCGACGCGCTGTCCTGGGTCATGGGCGAACAAGGGGCCAAGTCCCTGCGCGGCGGGAAGATGGAGGACGTCATCTTCGCCGGGACCACCGGCCGTCCGCCGCTCGGGCGCGCCGAGGTCTCCCTGACGATCGACAACTCCGACGGCGCGCTGCCCATCGACTACGCCGAAGTCACCATCACCCGGATCATGTTCCGCGGCGGCAGCAGCGAGTACCAGATCAACGGTGACACCTGCCGCCTCCTCGACATCCAGGAGCTGCTCTCCGACTCCGGCATCGGCCGCGAGATGCACGTCATCGTCGGGCAGGGCCAGCTGGACTCCGTCCTGCACGCCGACCCCATGGGCCGCCGCGCCTTCATCGAGGAGGCGGCCGGCGTACTGAAGCACCGCAAGCGCAAGGAGAAGGCGCTGCGGAAGCTCGACGCGATGCAGGCCAACCTCGCCCGCGTACAGGACCTCGGCGACGAGCTGCGCAGACAGCTCAAGCCCCTGGGGCGCCAGGCGGCCGTCGCCCGGCGGGCCGCCGTGATCCAGGCCGACCTGCGCGACGCGCGGCTGCGCCTGCTCGCCGACGACCTGGTCGCCCTGCGGCGCGCGCTCGACGCGGAGATCGCGGACGAGGCCGCCCTCAAGGAGCGCAAGGAGGCCGCCGAGGCCCGGCTCGCGGGAGCGCTGCGGAGCGAGGCCGAGCTGGAGGAGGCGGTCCGGGAACTCGCCCCGAGGCTCCGCCGGGCCCAGCAGACCTGGTACGAGCTGTCGCAGCTCGCCGAACGCGTACGGGGCACCGCGTCCCTGGCGGACGCACGGGTCAAGAGCGCCACGGCGCCCGTCGAGGAGGAGCGCAGAGGACGCGACCCCGAGGACATGGAGCGGGAGGCCGAGCGGATCCGCGAGCAGGAGGCGGAGCTGACGGCCGCCCTGGAGGCGGCCTCGCGGGCCCTGGAGGACACCACCGGGCACCGCGCGGAGCTGGAGCGTGAGCTGGCCGAGGAGGAACGCCGGCTGCGGGACGCCGCGCGGGCGATCGCGGACCGGCGAGAGGGCCTGGCCCGGCTGACCGGGCGGCTCGGCGCGGCCCGCTCCCGGGCCGGGGCGGCTCAGGCCGAGATCGACCGGCTCGCCCTGGCGCGGGACGAGGCGCAGAGCCGGGCCGAGGCCGCGCAGGCGGAGTACGAGGCGCTGGCGGAGGAGGTCGGCGGGCTCGACGACCCGTCGGCGGAGACGGACCACGAGGCCGCGCGGGCGGAGCTGAAGGAGGCCGAGGCCGCGCTCGGCGCCGCCCGGGAGGCACTGGCGACGGCGGAGCGCTCGCGGGCGGCGGTGTCGGCCCGCCGGGACGCGCTGGCGCTGGGGCTGCGCCGCAAGGATGGTACGGGGGCGCTGCTCGCGGCCCGCGAGCGGCTGGCCGGGGTGCTCGGGCCGGCGGCGGAGCGGCTGTCGGTGACCCCCGGGTACGAAGCCGCCGTGGCCGCCGCACTCGGCTCGGCGGCGGACGCGCTGGCGGTGGCCTCCCCGTCGGCGGCGGCCGGGGCGATCCGCCACCTGCGCGACGCGGACGCGGGCCGCGCCACGCTCCTGATCACCCCGCCGGCCGCCCTCCCGGGCGGGGGCGCGGGCCTTCCGGCGCCCCTGCCGAGTCAGGGTGCCGGACCCGGGGCCGCTCCGGTCCGGCCGGGCCGCATTGCGGAGCCCGAGGGGCACACCGCGGACGCGGGCGGGCCGGTTGCGCTGCCGGGGCAGGGTGCTGCGCCCGGGCCGGCGGGTCCGGTCGTCGGGAGCCTCCCCGGTGCGGACGGTTCGGCAGCCCCGCCGGGCCGGGCGGCGGGGCCTGCGTCCTCCCCGGACGCGGGTACACCGGCCGCGCTGCCGGGCCAGGGGCTCGGGACCGAGACCGTTCCCGCACTTGCGCCCGCGCCGGATGGCGGACGGACAGCACCGGGCCGGGTGGCCGGCCCCGATACCGCTGCGGCGGCCGCCGTCGGCGGCGGCGGCGAGCGGGTGTCCGTACCGGCCGGGGGCGACGGGCCACACCCCGCTCCGGGCGCAGCCGTCCGGCCCGTGCCCGTGGTGGAGCTGGTGTTCGGGGACGAGGAGGTGCGGCTGGCGTTGGCGTGGGTGCTGCGCGACCACGTCGTCGTCGGCACGCTCGACGAGGCCGAGGCGCTCGTCGAGCAGCGTCCCGACGCCGTGGCCGTGACCATCGAGGGGGACGTCCTCGGTGCGTACCTCGCACAGGGCGGATCCGCCGGGGCGCCCAGCCTGATCGAGGTGCAGGCCGCTGTCGACGAGGCCGCGGCGGAGCTGACCCGGTTGGGCGTGCGGTGCGAGGAGCTCGCCGGCGCGCAGGCCGCCGCGCAGTCCCGGCGGCAGGACGCGGCCGCCCTGGTCGAAGAGCTCGCCGAGCGGCGGCGCGCCGCGGAGCAGGCCCGGGCCGGCGTCGCCCAGCAGCTCGGACGGCTCGCCGGGCAGGCCAAGGGCGCCGCCGGTGAGGCCGAGCGCGGCGCCGCCGCCGCGGACAAGGCCCAGGACGCCCTGGAACAGGCGCTCGCCGAGGTCGAAGAGTGTGCGGAGCGGCTCGCCGTCGCCGAAGAGATGCCGGTGGAGGAGGAGCCGGACAGCTCCCGCCGGGACCGGCTCGCGGCCGACGGGGCCAACGCCCGCCAGACCGAGATGGAGGCCCGGCTCCAGCTGCGCACCCACGAGGAGCGGGTCAAGGGGCTGGCCGGACGGGCCGATTCCCTCGACCGGGCAGCCCGGGCGGAGCGCGAGGCCCGGACCCGCGCCGAACGCCGCCGCGCGCGCCGGCGCCACGAGGCGGACGTGGCCCGCGCGGTGGCCGACGGGGCCCGCCAGCTCCTCGCCCATGTGGAGGTCTCCCTCCGCAGGGCCGACGAGGAGCGCGCCTTGGCCGAGCGGGCCAAGGGGCTGCGCGAGCGCGAGCTCACGGACGCGCGCAACATCGGCCGCGACCTGAAGGGCGAGCTCGACAAGCTCACCGACTCCGTCCACCGCGGCGAGGTGCTCGGCGCCGAGCAGCGGCTGCGCATCGAGGCCCTGGAGGCCAAGGCGCTGGAGGAGTTCGGCATGGAGCCCCGCGCGCTGGTCGCCGAGTACGGCCCGGACCAGCCAGTGCCCCCGTCCCCGCCGGCCGACGGCGAGGAGCTCCCGCAGGACCCCGAGCATCCCCGCAACCGGCCGGGCCCCTTCGTCCGGGCGCAGCAGGAGAAGCGGCTCAAGGCGGCCGAACGGGCGTACCAGCAGCTGGGCAAGGTCAATCCGCTGGCCCTGGAGGAGTTCGCGGCGCTGGAAGAGCGCCACAAGTTCCTCAGCGAGCAGCTGGAGGACCTCCGTAAGACCAGGGCTGATCTCCTTCAAGTGGTGAAGGAGGTCGACGAGCGCGTCGAGCAGGTGTTCACCGAGGCCTACCGGGACACGGCCCGAGAATTCGAGGGGGTGTTCTCGCGCTTGTTCCCGGGCGGCGAGGGCAGGTTGGTCCTGACCGACCCGGACAACATGCTGACCACCGGGGTGGACGTGGAGGCCCGCCCCCCGGGGAAGAAGGTCAAGCGCCTGTCGCTGCTCTCCGGCGGCGAGCGCTCCCTGACGGCCGTGGCACTACTGGTGTCGATCTTCAAGGCGCGCCCCAGCCCGTTCTACGTGATGGACGAGGTCGAGGCCGCGCTCGACGACACCAACCTGCAGCGGCTGATCCGGATCATGGAGGAACTCCAGGAGAGTTCACAGCTGATCGTGATCACCCACCAGAAGCGGACGATGGAGGTCGCGGACGCGCTCTACGGCGTCTCCATGCAGGGCGACGGGGTCTCCAAGGTCATCAGCCAGCGGCTGCGCTGACAAGCTTTTAGTTCAAGAAGTGAATTCATGGGGACCGCTCTAGGCTTCACGAGAAGTTCATCCCGGGTATTGACTTCAGAAACTGAACGCATAGGCTCGCTCCGCTGTCCCCCGCCTTCGGGTGGTGCCCGATCTTGAACTGTGCGCCACTGTAAGGACGGACGAAACCCCCACGGAGCACACCTTGACCAGCAGCACTGCGCAGACCCCGGCGTCCGGCGGCGGATCCTCGCCCCACCCCGACCACCTCGGCCACGTCATCTTCATCACCGCGGCCGCTGCCATGGGCGGCTTCCTCTTCGGGTACGACAGCTCCGTCATCAACGGCGCCGTCGTCGCGATCCGCGAGCGCTTCGACGTCGGCTCGGAGGCGCTCGCCCAGGTGATCGCCGCCGCGCTGATCGGCTGCGCCATCGGCGCCGCCACCGCGGGGCGGCTCGCCGACCGGATCGGCCGAATCCGCTGCATGCAGATCGCGGCCGTCCTCTTCACCGCCAGCGCCATCGGTTCGGCCCTGCCGTTCGCCCTCTGGGACCTCGCCATGTGGCGCGTGATCGGCGGCTTCGGCATCGGCATGGCCTCGGTCATCGGCCCCGCCTACATCGCCGAGGTCTCCCCGCCCGCGTACCGCGGCCGGCTCGCCTCCTTCCAGCAGGCCGCCATCGTCATCGGCATCGCCGTCTCCCAGCTCGTCAACTGGGGCATCCTCAACCTCGCCGACGGCGACCAGCGCGGTGAGCTCGGCGGCCTGGAGGCCTGGCAGTGGATGCTGGGCGTCATGGTCGTCCCGGCCGTGCTCTACGGGCTGCTGTCCTTCGTCATCCCGGAGTCCCCGCGCTTCCTGGTCTCCGTCGGCCGTACCGACGAGGCGAAGAAGGTGCTGGCCGAGGTCGAGGGCTCCAAGATCGACCTGGACGGGCGCGTCCGCGAGATCGAGCATGCGATGCACTCCGAGCACAAGTCCACCTTCAAGGACCTGCTCGGCAGCCGCTTCGCCTTCCTGCCCATCGTCTGGATCGGCATCGGCCTCTCGGTCTTCCAGCAGCTCGTCGGCATCAACGTGATCTTCTACTACAGCTCCTCGCTGTGGCAGTCCGTCGGCATCGACCCGAGCAGCTCGTTCCTCTACTCCTTCACCACGTCGATCATCAACATCATCGGCACCGTGATCGCGATGATCTTCGTCGACCGGATCGGCCGCAAGCCGCTCGCCCTCATCGGCTCGGCGGGCATGGCCGTCTCGCTCGGCCTGTGCGCGTGGGCGTTCTCCTTCACGTCCGGCACCGGCGACGACATCACCATGCCCGACGCACAGGCCACGGTGGCCCTGGTCGCCGCGCACGCCTTCGTCCTCTTCTTCGCCCTGTCCTGGGGCGTGGTGGTCTGGGTGCTGCTCGGCGAGATGTTCCCCAACCGCATCCGTGCCGCGGCGCTCGGCGTCGCCGCCTCGGCCCAGTGGATCGCCAACTGGGTCATCACCGTCTCGTTCCCGTCCCTCGCGGACTGGAGCCTGTCCGGTGCGTACGTGATCTACACCGTCTTCGCACTGCTCTCGATCCCGTTCGTCCTCAAGTGGGTGCCGGAGACCAAGGGCAAGGCGCTGGAGGAGATGGGGTAACCATCCCCGCCACCACCCCTTCTCCTCGGTACTGCCCCGGCTCAGCCCTTGAGCCGGGGCAGTACCTGTTCGCACAGCAGGTGCAGGCTGCGCCAGCCCTCGTCCAGCGGCATCCCGCCGCACAGCGGGTGCAGCACCAGGTTCCCCGCCTCGCCCGCGCCCCGGCCGTACGCGACCGCCTCGTCCGGGGTCAGGACCCGGTAGACGCCCTCCGCGCGCAGCTCCGCCACCGAGCGCGCGGACGACCGTACGGCGCTGCGGATGTCCTTGGACTGCCAGGACGCGTACATGCCCGCCTCGTGCAGGAAGTGCTCGCCGTACTCGGCCCACACCCGGTCCGGGTCCTCGGCGATGTGCAGCAGCGGGGTCTCGGCCGCCGGCATCATGCAGAAGCCCTCCGTGCCGTACTCCGCCAGCCGCGCCGTGTAGTACGCCTCCA
The DNA here is from genome assembly GCF_004795115.1 of Streptomyces sp. A0592. Classification (NCBI taxonomy): domain Bacteria; kingdom Bacillati; phylum Actinomycetota; class Actinomycetes; order Kitasatosporales; family Streptomycetaceae; genus Streptomyces; species Streptomyces sp. A0592. Next base: position 106,906 of record NZ_SSBM01000015.1, on the reverse strand, counting down.
GCTCCGGCAGGTGCGCGCTGGGGAAGAAGGGCAGCCCGAGCCGGGCCGCGCGCCGTGCGGCCGCCTCCGAGCTGCCGCCCACCAGCAGCAGCGGGTGCGGCCGGGTGAAGGGCGCCGGGGTGACCCGTACCGTGCGGCCGCGGAACTCGAAGGGCTCGCCGGTCCACGCCTTCAGCAGCGTCTCCAGCAGCTCGTCCTGGAGCCGGCCGCGCCGGCCCCACTCCACGCCGTGCTGCTCGTACTCCTCGGGCCGGTAGCCGATGCCCGCGACGGTGACCAGCCGCCCGCCGCTCAGCAGGTCGAGGACGGCGATGTCCTCGGCGACCTTCAGCGGGTCGTACAGCGGGCCGATGATCGCCGAGACGGTGACGGCGATCCGGCGGGTCGCGCCGAAGACCGCGCCCGCGAAGGCGAAGGGGGAGGGCAGCCAGTTGTTGTCCGTGCCGTGGTGCTCCTCGGTCTGGACGGTGTCGATCCCGCGGTCGTCCGCGTAGCGGGCCATCTCCAGTGCCGCCTTGTAGCGGGCGGAGAGGGACTCGGGGGTGCCGTTCGGGTCGACGAGATTGAACCGGGCCACGGTGATGGGCATGGAGAAGTCCCCCTTCGCCGGATGGGGTGGGCTGGCGAAGGGGGACGTTAGCTGACGTGACGTCAGTTGGACAGGGATTCGGCGAGCTCGGGCTCCTGCTCCGGCGCGGGGGCCGGACCGGCGGCCGGCGTGCGGGGCAGTGCGGCGTACAGCACGCCGGAGGTCACGATGCCGGCCACCCAGCCGAGGCCGTTCTGCCCGATCCAGGTGGTGGCGAGCGGCCCGCTGAACCAGTCCACCTTGGTGAACAGCAGCCCCACCACCAGGGCGACCGCCCAGGCCGTCATGGCCTGCCAGGCGAAGCCGCCCTTGTACCAGTAGGCGCTGGTCCGCGTGGTGTCCAGCAGCGCGGGCCCGTCGTAGCCCGTGCGGCGCAGCATGTCCACGCCGAAGACGCCGATCCACGCCGAGAAGGCCACGGCCAGCAGGGTCAGGAAGGAGATGAAGGAGCCGAAGAAGCTGGTCGCGACCACCATCAGGAGGAAGCCGAAGACCAGGCTGATGACCGCGTTGACGCTGACCGCCCAGGCGCGCGGGACCTTGATGCCGAGGGTCTGCGCGGTGAAGCCGGCGGAGTACATGGACATCGAGTTGATCAGCAGCATGCCGACGAGCGCGATCAGCAGGTAGGGCACCGCGATCCAGGTGGGCAGCAGTTCGCCGATGAAGGACACCGGGTCCTGGGCGGTGGCCAGGTCCGGGGTGCCGACGGCCATGACCGCGCCCATCACGACCATCGGGAGCACGACGATGCCGGCGCCTCCGATCGTCGCGCCCACCATGCCCTTGGAGGAGGCGGTGCGCGGCAGGTAGCGGGTGAAGTCGGGGCCCGAGGGCACCCAGCTGATGCCGCCGGCCGCGATGGTGCCGATGCCCGCGACCATCATCGCGGTGGAGCCGGCCGGCTTGCCGAAGACGGCCGACCAGTCCGTGGTGAAGAGCAGGTAGCCCAGGACGAGCACGCTGAACGCGCCGAAGAGGTACGTGGACCACTTCGAGCACACCCGCAGGGCGCTGATGCCGAGGCCCGAGACCACGAAGGTGCAGCCCACGAAGAACAGCAGGGTGACCACGATGAGGGTGGTGTTGCTCTTGATCCCGAAGAGCAGGTCCAGCACGGTCAGCACGGCGTAGGCGCCGCTGACCGCGTTGATGGTCTCCCAGCCCCAGCGGGCCACCCAGATGAGGGCGCCGGGGAAGAGGTTGCCGCGCTGCCCGAAGACGGCCCGCGAGAGGGCCATGCCGGGAGCCCCGCCCCGCTTGCCCGCGATCGATATCAGGCCGACGAGCCCGTACGACACGACCGGCGCGGCCACGGCGACGACGAGCACCTGCCAGATGTTGAGCCTGTTGAAGATCACCAGGCCCGCGCCCATGGTCAGCAGCAGCACGCTGATGTTGGCGGCGACCCAGGTGGGGACCAGTTCGCGGACCCGGCCGCCGCGCTCGCCGTCAGGGACGGGCTCCAGGCCGCGGGTCTCTATCGCGGTTTCGTTTCCGCCGTCGGCGGGCTCGGCAGGCATGCGTCTGCTCCCTGGGAGGTGTGAGAGGAAGTCGCCCATCATCGTAGATGTGCCGCTAAAACAACAAACAGAGGCTTACGTCCGGGTCCGAACGCCCGGGTTCCCGGCTCCCAGGTGGCCGTGGCCGATACTGGTGGGGTTATGGACATCCTCATCCTTGCTGTAGTCATCGCCCTGGTCGCGGTCGGCGCGATCAGCGGGCTCGTGGTCAGCAGCCGCAAGAAGAAGCAGCTGCCGCCCCCGGCACCGCCGAGCACGCCGACCATCACTGCCCCGCCTGCCGAGCCGCAGGTGGGGGAGGACGCCGTAGAGACGGCGGAAGAGCCGCGCCGCACGATCGAGGAGGTCGGACTCCCGGAGGCCGAGGCTCCCGTCGAGGCGCCGGCAGCCGAGCCGGAGGCCCCGGCAGCGCCCGAGATCGAGGTGCCCGAGCCCACCGCCGGCCGCCTGGTCCGGCTGCGCGCCCGCCTCGCCCGGTCGCAGAACTCCCTCGGCAAGGGACTGCTCACGCTGCTCTCGCGCGAGCACCTCGACGAGGACACCTGGGAGGAGATCGAGGAGACCCTCCTCATCGCCGACGTCGGCGTCGTGCCCACCCAGGAGCTCGTCGAGCGGCTCCGCTCGCGGGTCAAGGTCCTCGGCACCCGCACCCCGGCGGACCTGCGCGCCCTGCTCAAGGAGGAGCTGCTGACCCTGGTCGGCACCGACTTCGACCGCGCCGTGAAGACGGAGAGCGGCGAGGACACCCCCGGCGTGATCATGGTCGTCGGCGTCAACGGCACCGGCAAGACCACCACCACCGGCAAGCTGGCCCGGGTGCTCGTCGCCGACGGCCGCAGCGTGGTGCTCGGCGCGGCCGACACCTTCCGCGCCGCCGCCGCGGACCAGCTGCAGACCTGGGGCGACCGCGTCGGCGCCCGTACCGTGCGCGGCCCCGAGGGCGGCGACCCGGCCTCGATCGCCTACGACGCGGTCAAGGAGGGCATCGCCGAGGGCGCCGACGTCGTGCTCATCGACACGGCCGGCCGGCTGCACACCAAGACCGGCCTCATGGACGAGCTCGGCAAGGTCAAGCGCGTCGTCGAGAAGCACGGACCGCTGGACGAGATCCTGCTGGTCCTGGACGCCACCACCGGGCAGAACGGCCTGACCCAGGCACGTGTCTTCGCCGAGGTCGTGGACATCACCGGCATCGTGCTGACCAAGCTCGACGGCACGGCCAAGGGCGGCATCGTCGTCGCCGTCCAGCGCGAGCTGGGCGTCCCGGTCAAGCTCGTCGGTCTCGGCGAGGGCGCGGACGACCTGGCGCCGTTCGAGCCCGAGGCCTTCGTGGACGCCCTGATCGGCGACTGAGCACGGCTCCCGCGTACATACCGGTGCCCCCGCCTTCCGTGAGGAACGCGGGGGCACCGGTGCGTACGGGCCCCTCAGCGGCGGAACCGGTGGCAGATGTACGCCAGGGTCCCCAGCAGCAGCCGCGCCTGCGGCGGGCCCCCGGCCGAGTCGAGGGCGGGCGGGCGCAGCCAGCAGACCTGGCCGAGCCCGGCCCGGTCGGAGGGCGGGGCCGTCACGAAGGCCCCCGGGCCCAGGGCGCGCAGGTCCAGGTCGGCATCGTCCCAGCCCATCCGGTACAGCAGCTGCGGCAGCTCCGCCGCCGCGCCGGGGGCGACGAAGAACTGCGCCCGGCCGTCCGCGGTGACGATGACCGGGCCGAGCGGCAGGCCCATCCGCTCCAGCCGCACCAGCGCGCGCCGCCCGGCCTCCTCGGAGACCTCGATGACGTCGAAGGCGCGGCCCACCGGGAGGAGGACCGCGGCGCCGGGGTAGTCCCCCCAGGCCTCGGTGACCTCGTCCAGGGTGGCGCCGGCCGGGACCGTGGGTGCGAAGGCCAGGGGGTGCGCTCCGGGCGCGGTGCACCGGCCGTCCCCGCAGGAGCAGTCGCGGGAGGGCGCCGCGGCGCGCGCCCCGGGGACCACGTCCCAGCCCCACAACCCGGTGTACTCCGCCACCGTCGTGCACTCCGAGGTCCGGCCGCGGCGCCGGGTACCGGAACGGAACTCCTTGGTGCCGCGGCTGCCGCCGATCGTGAAGCCCATGCCCATGCCCATGCCCCCTCCAACGGGTCGGACGCGCCGGTGGTTACGACGCCTGTGGTGAGGACGCCGGCGGAGCCCGCCGCCTGCGGCTTCGCGGACGTCCGCGAAGCCGCAGGGGGAGTGGCCGGGGCCGCCCGCCCGGCGCACTCCTCGCCGCGCGCGCCCCGAGCGCACTCCAGTCCAACCGGTCCGTTTCACCTTCGTGTCAAGTGAATCGCGCCTGGCCGGTGGCGAGTTCATTCGAAGGGGTGGCGAATGGTGGCGTTTCTGGAAACGACCTCGCCGCAGGGGTGATCGTAGGATTACTTTCGGTACACGAACCCTGAGGCGGGCCCGTGCGTGGGTATGCCGGAGGCAATGCGTGAAGGACCTGTGAAGGTCCGTGGTGACGCTCGGCGTCCCGGCCAGGGTTTCGTAAGGAAGAGGCTGAGCGGATGGGGGCGTTCCAGTGAGCGGCAATGGCGCAAGCGGAACGATGGACGATGCTGCTGCGCGCAACGACCAGCTGACGTCGTGGTTCGTCCGCAGCGGCTGGTCGAAGGGCGAGCTCGCCCGGCAGGTCAACCGCAGGGCCCGGCAGATGGGCGCCCACCACATCAGCACGGACACCTCCCGGGTGCGCCGCTGGCTGGACGGCGAACAGCCCCGCGAGCCCGTTCCGCGCATCCTGTCCGAGCTGTTCTCCGAGCGCTTCGGCTCCGTCGTCGCCATCGAACAGCTGGGCCTGCGCACCGCCCACCAGACCCCCTCCGTCTCCGGGGTCGACCTGCCCTGGGCCGGCCCGCAGACCGTCGAACTGCTCGGCGAGTTCTCCCGCAGCGACCTGATGCTGGCCCGCCGCGGCTTCCTCGGGACCTCCCTCGCGCTCTCCGCCGGCCCCGCCCTCATCGAGCCCATGCAGCGCTGGCTCGTCCCGGCCCCGGCCGCCGACCCGGGACCGCGCGGAGCGGGGCCGACGGGGGCCCTCGGCGGCCACCGCCCGCCCCGGCTCTCCGAACCGGAGCTCGACCTCCTCGACGCCACCACCGTCATGTTCCGCCAGTGGGACGCCCAGTGCGGCGGCGGCCTGCGCCGCAAGGCCGTCGTGGGGCAGCTCCACGAGGTCACCGACCTGCTCCAGGAGAACCACCCCGCCCCGGTCATGAAACGGCTCTTCAAGGTCGCCGCGGAGCTGGCCGAGCTGGCCGGCTGGATGAGCTACGACATCGGCCTGCACCCCACCGCGCAGAAGTACTTCGTCCTCGGGCTGCACGCCGCCAAGGAGGCCGGGGACAAGCCGCTCGGCTCGTACATCCTCTCCGGGATGAGCCGGCAGATGATCCACCTGGGCCGGCCCGAGGACGCACTCGAACTCATCCACCTCGCGCAGTACGGCAGCCGCGACTGCGCCGGCCCGCGCACCCAGGCCATGCTGTATGCGATGGAGGCCCGTGCCTACGCCAACATGGGCCAGCCCAGCCGCTGCAAGCGGGCCGTGCGGATGGCCGAGGACACCTTCGGCGACGTCGGCTTCGCGGGCGAGCCGGAACCCGACTGGATCCGCTTCTTCTCCGAGGCCGAGCTGAACGGCGAGAACTCCCACTCGTACCGGGACCTGGCCTACGTCGCCGGGCGCAGCCCCATGTACGCCTCCCTCGCCGAGCCCGTCATGGAACGGGCCGTCGAGCTCTTCGAGAAGGACCAGGAGCACCAGCGCTCCTACGCCCTCAACCTCATCGGCATGGCCACCGTCCACCTGCTCCAGCGCGAGCCCGAGCAGGCCGCCACCCTCGTCGACCGGGCCCTCGACGTGGCGGGAAAGGTGCGCTCCGAACGGGTGAACACGCGCCTGCGCAAGACCGTCGACAGCGCCGCCCGTGAATACGGCGACGTCGCCGAGGTGGTCCGGCTCACCGACCACCTCGCCTCACGGCTCCCCGAAGCCGCGGAGGCCGTCTGACGGCCCCGGCGGCCACCCCCAGGCTCCGGCCGCGGCAGTCACCCCGTGAAGCCCGATCAGGCTCCCCCAGCCAGGACGTCCGGGTCACTGCCGCGGCCGGTCACCCCTTTGCGCCCGAACCGGCGCCGCTCCCGCGGAGGGCGTCGCCCGCCGTCGTGGTCGCCCCCGTGAGGGTTGCCCTGTTCATCGCTGCGTAACAGCACGGACCTCTTCGTCACGGCCGCGAAACATCGGGCGGCGCCGCCGGAAACCGGCCTGCGCGAATCTCATGGCCAATAACCGGCCAGTTCCTTCTGCCGCCGCTCAGGTTTTCACGATCGCCCGCACGCGAACGTACCGACGACGAGGAGACGCCGATGGCATCAGCCATCACGACCCTCGCTGCAGACGCCCCGACGCTGTCTGCCGCGAACACCGGGTTCATGCTCATCTGCTCCGCCCTGGTCATGCTGATGACCCCGGGACTCGCCTTCTTCTACGGAGGCATGGTCCGCGTCAAGAGCAGCCTCAACATGCTGATGATGAGCTTCATCAGCCTCGGGATCGTCACGATCCTCTGGGTCCTCTACGGCTTCAGCCTCGCCTTCGGCACCGACTCCGGCTCCCTCATCGGCTGGAACTCCGACTACGTGGGCCTCAGCGGTATCGGCATCACCGAGCTCTGGGACGGCTACACCATCCCGGTCTACGTCTTCGCCGTCTTCCAGCTGATGTTCGCCGTCATCACCCCGGCACTGATCAGCGGCGCCCTCGCCGACCGCGTGAAGTTCAGCGCCTGGATCCTCTTCACCGCGCTCTGGGTCACCGTCGTCTACTTCCCCGTCGCCCACTGGGTGTGGGGCGCCGGCGGCTGGCTCTTCGAGATGGGCGTCATCGACTTCGCCGGCGGCACCGCCGTCCACATCAACGCGGGCGCCGCAGCCCTCGGCGTGATCCTGGTCATCGGCAAGCGCGTCGGCTTCAAGAAGGACCCGATGCGCCCGCACAGCCTCCCCCTCGTGATGCTGGGCGCCGGTCTCCTCTGGTTCGGCTGGTTCGGATTCAACGCGGGCTCCTGGCTCGGCAACGACGACGGCGTCGGCGCGGTCATGTTCGTCAACACCCAGGTCGCCACCGCAGCCGCCATGCTGGCCTGGCTCGCCTACGAGAAGCTGCGCCACGGCTCCTTCACCACCCTCGGCGCCGCCTCCGGCGCGGTCGCCGGCCTCGTCGCCATCACCCCCGCGGGCGGCGCCGTCAGCCCGCTCGGCGCGATCGCCGTCGGCGCGATCGCCGGTGTGCTGTGCGCCATGGCGGTGGGCCTCAAGTACAGGTTCGGCTACGACGACTCCCTCGACGTCGTCGGCGTCCACCTCGTCGGCGGTGTCGCCGGCTCCCTGCTCGTCGGCCTCTTCGCCACCGGCGGGGTCCAGTCCGACGTCGCCGGCCTCTTCTACGGCGGCGGCCTGGAGCAGCTCGGCAAGCAGGCCGTCGGAGTCTTCTCGGTCCTCGCCTACTCTCTGGTGGCATCCGCGGTGCTCGCCTTCCTCCTCGACAAGACCATCGGGATGCGGGTCTCCGAGGACGACGAGGTCGCCGGCATCGACCAGATCGAACACGCCGAGACCGCATACGACTTCAGCGGAGCCGGTGGCGGAGCCGCCGCGCGGAGCACCGCCGCCCCCACCCCCTCCGCCGCGAGCAAGAAGGTTGACGCATGAAGCTGATCACCGCGATCGTCAAGCCGCACAAGCTGGACGAGATCAAGGAAGCACTCCAGGCCTTCGGAGTGCAGGGCCTCACGGTCAGCGAGGCCAGCGGCTACGGCCGCCAGCGCGGCCACACCGAGGTCTACCGGGGCGCCGAGTACCAGGTCGACCTCGTCCCCAAGATCCGCATCGAGGTGCTGGTCGAGGACTCCGACGCCGAAGAGCTCATCCGGGTCGTCGTCAGCGCGGCGTCCACCGGCAAGATCGGCGACGGCAAGGTGTGGAGCGTCCCCGTGGACTCTGTCGTCCGGGTCCGCACCGGCGAGCGCGGCGCGGACGCGCTGTAGGGCCTGTCCGGTCCGACGACAACGCGGCGAGCGTGCGCGCCAGGGCACGCGAGCCCGGCCTGATCGACTGAACAGGTCCTGACCGACGGGAGCTCCCGGGTGACGAGCGTCGAAGACACCACCGACCACACGGCCGACTCGGGAGCCGGCGGATACGCCGCGGCCCGGCTGCGGCTCCTCCAGGAGGAGTCGCGGTCCGGGCCCTCGCGGCGTTCCGCCCTGGCCGGCCTGACCGACGAATGGCTGAACGCCCTGTTCACCACCGCCGCACGGGAGACGGGCGTCCGCGGTGCCACCCTCGTGGCCGTCGGCGGCTACGGCAGGGCCGAGCTCTCCCCCCGCAGCGACCTCGACCTCCTGCTGCTGCACGACGGCAGGGCCGAGCCCCGGGCGCTCGGCGCGCTGGCCGACCGCCTCTGGTACCCGGTCTGGGACCTCGGCATCGCCCTCGACCACTCCGTACGCACCCCCGGCGAGGCCCGCCGGACGGCCTCCGAGGACCTGAAGGCCCACCTGGGCCTGCTGGACGCCCGGACGGTCGCGGGCGACGCCGGACTCCTCGCCGGCCTGCGGACCTCCGTACTGGCCGACTGGCGCAACCAGGCGCCGAAACGGCTCCCGGAGCTGCACTCCCTGTGCCGCGAGCGGGCCGAGCGGGCCGGGGAACTCCGCTTCCTGCTCGAACCCGACCTCAAGGAGGCCCGCGGCGGCCTCCGGGACGCCACCGCACTGCGGGCGGTCGCCGCCTCCTGGCTGGCGGACGCCCCGCGCGAGGGCCTCGCCGAGGCCCGGCGGCGGCTCCTGGACGCGCGGGACGCCCTGCACCTGGTCACCGGCCGGGCCACCGACCGGCTCTCGCTCCAGGAACAGGACCAGGTCGCCGCCCAGCTCGGACTGCTCGACGCCGACGCCCTGCTGCGCGAGGTCTACGAGGCCGCGCGCGTGGTCGCGTACGCCGGCGACGTGACCTGGCGGGAAGTCGGACGGGTCCTGCGGGCCCGTGCCGCCCGGCCGCGGCTGCGCGGGCTGCTGGGCGGCCGCGGCGCCCCCGCCGCCGCCCGGGCCCCCCTCGCCGAAGGCGTCGTCGAGTCCGACGGGGAGGCGGTCCTGGCGCTGGCCGCCCGCCCGGACCGCGACGCCGTACTGGCCCTGCGGATGGCCGCGGCCGCCGCGCAGGCAGGGCTGCCCGTGTCCCCGCACGCCGTACGCCGGCTCGCGCAGCAGGGGAAGGCGCTGCCGGTGCCCTGGCCGGCCGAGGCCCGGGAACAGCTGCTCACGCTCCTGGGCGCGGGGGAGCCGACCGTGGCCGTCTGGGAGGCCATGGAGGCGGAAGGGCTCATCACCCGGCTGCTCCCCGACTGGGAGCGGGTGCGCTGCCGCCCGCAGCGCAACCCCGTCCACACCTGGACGGTGGACCGGCACCTGATCGAGACGGCCGTACGGGCCGCGGCCCTCACCCGCCGGGTGGGCCGCCCCGACCTGCTGCTGATGGCCGCGCTCCTGCACGACATCGGCAAGGGCTGGCCCGGCGACCACTCGGTGGCCGGGGAGACCATCGCCCGCGACGTCGCCGCCCGCGTGGGCTTCGACGCCCCGGACATCGCCGTGCTGGGCACGCTCGTACGGCACCACCTGCTGCTGATCGACACCGCGACCCGGCGCGACCTGGACGACCCGGCCACCGTCCGCTCGGTCGCCGAGGCCGTCGGGTCGGTGGGCACGCTGGAGATACTGCACGCCCTGACCGGGGCGGACGCCCTGGCCACCGGGCCGGCCGCGTGGAGCGCCTGGCGCGGCTCGCTCGTGGCGGACCTCGTCGCGCGCGTCGCCGCCGTGCTGCGCGGCGCGGCCCCCGCCGAGCGGGAACCGGAGATCCCCGGCGCCGAGCAGGAACGCCTGGCGGTCGAAGCCCTGCGCACCCGCGAGCCGGTGCTGGCGCTGCACGCCCGCCAGGAGGAGGACGCGGTCGGCGTGGAACTCGTGGTGGCGGTACCCGACCAGCCGGGGGTCCTCCCCGCCGCGGCCGGGGTGCTGGCCCTGCACCGGCTCACCGTACGGGCCGCGGACCTGCGCTCCGTGGAGCTCCCGGACCGCCTCGGCGAGGTCCTGGTGCTGCGGTGGCGGGTCGCGGCCGAGTACGGGGCACTGCCCGAGGCCGCCCGGCTGCGCACCGACCTGGTGCGCGCCCTGGACGGCTCGCTGGACGTCCCGGCGAAGCTGGCCGACCGCGAGGCGGCCTACCCCCGCCGGCGCGGGGTCGTCCCGCCACCGCCCCGGGTCACGGTCGTCCCCGACGTCTCCTCGCTGGCCACCGTGCTGGAGGTGCGGGCGCCCGACGCCGTCGGCCTGCTGCACCGGATCGGCCGGGCCCTGGAGTCGGCGGGCGTCAGGGTGCGCAGCGCCCATGTCTCCACGCTGGGCGCCAACGCGGTGGACACGCTGTACGTGACCACCCCCGAGGGCAAGCCGCTGGATCCCGCGGCGGCGACCGCCCTGGCGGCCTCGGTGGCGGCCGCGCTGTCGTGACGCGGAGGGGGTCCGGACAACCGCCCGGACCCCCGCCCTCCGAGGGAAACCCGCCCGCCGGGCCGGACGGACGGCGCGGGCGGATACCCTGGGGGACGACCACACCGCCCCCGACCCGAGGAATCGCGACCACCGTGTTCGATACGCTCTCCGACCGCTTGGCGAATACCTTCAAGGGCCTGCGCGGCAAAGGCCGGCTGTCCGAGGCTGACATCGACGCAGCGGCCCGGGAAATCCGTATCGCCCTCCTCGAGGCCGACGTCGCCCTCCCGGTCGTCCGCTCCTTCATCGCGAACGTCAAGGAACGCGCGCGCGGCGAAGAGGTCAGCAAGGCCCTGAACCCGGGCCAGCAGGTCCTGAAGATCGTCAACGACGAGCTCGTCACCATCCTGGGCGGCGAGACCCGACGACTGCGCTTCGCCAAGACCGCCCCCACCGTGATCATGCTCGCCGGCCTCCAGGGTGCCGGTAAGACCACCCTCGCCGGAAAGCTCGGCCTCTGGCTGAAGGGGCAGGGCCACACCCCGCTCCTCGTCGCGTGCGACCTCCAGCGCCCGAACGCCGTCAACCAGCTCTCCGTCGTCGCCGACCGCGCGGGCGTGGCCTTCTACGGCCCCCAGCCGGGCAACGGCGTCGGCGACCCGGTCCAGGTCGCGAAGGACTCCGTCGAGTACGCGCGCACCAAGCAGTTCGACATCGTCATCGTCGACACCGCCGGCCGCCTCGGCATCGACGCCGAGCTGATGCAGCAGGCCGCGGACATCCGCGACGCCGTCAGCCCGGACGAGATCCTCTTCGTCGTCGACGCCATGATCGGCCAGGACGCGGTCAACACCGCCGAGGCCTTCCGCGACGGCGTCGGCTTCGACGGCGTGGTGCTCTCCAAGCTCGACGGCGACGCCCGCGGCGGTGCCGCGCTCTCCATCGCGCACGTCACCGGCAAGCAGATCATGTTCGCCTCGAACGGCGAGAAGCTCGACGAGTTCGACGCGTTCCACCCCGACCGCATGGCGGGCCGGATCCTCGACATGGGTGACATGCTCACCCTCATCGAGCAGGCCGAGAAGACCTTCTCGCAGGCCGAGGCCGAGAAGATGGCGGCCAAGCTCGCCAAGGGCCCCAAGGAGTTCACGCTCGACGACTTCCTGGCCCAGATGGAGCAGGTCCGCAAGATGGGCTCCATCTCCAAGCTGCTCGGCATGCTGCCCGGCATGGGGCAGATCAAGGACCAGATCAACAACATCGACGAGCGCGACGTCGACCGCACCGCGGCGATCATCAAGTCGATGACCCCGGCCGAGCGCCAGGACCCGACGATCATCAACGGCTCGCGCCGCGCCCGTATCGCCAAGGGCTCCGGCACCGAGGTCAGCGCCGTCAAGGCGCTGGTCGAGAGGTTCTTCGACGCCCGCAAGATGATGTCGCGCATGGCCCAGGGCGGCGGCATGCCCGGCATGCCGGGCATCCCCGGGATGGGCGGCGGCCCCGGCCGGCAGAAGAAGCAGGTCAAGCAGGCCAAGGGCAAGCGCAAGAGCGGCAACCCGATGAAGCGCAAGCAGGAGGAGGCCGCCGCCGCGGCCCGCCGCGAGCAGGGACCGCAGGAGATCGACCCGGCGGCCGCGTCCAACCCGTTCGGCCTTCCCACCGGCGGCCAGGACGGTCAGGACTTCGACCTTCCGGACGAGTTCAAGAAGTTCATGAAGTAGCAGGCGGACCGTCACGACGAAGGGCCCCGACCGGGCAGGGGCAGCAGCCCGCACGGTCGGGGCCCTTCGTCGCGCCGTCACACGGCGGCGGTTACGCCACCCGGGCGATGACGTACCGGAAGATGTTCGGCAGCCACACGGCGCCGTCGGATCGCTCGAAGGGGTGAAGCGCCTCGGCGAGCTCCTTCTCGGCGAGAGCGGCATCGGACGCGCCGTCGTACAGCCCGGTCGACAGCAGCCCGCGCACCGCGCTGTCCACGTCCGCGTAGCCGAAGGGGCAGAACACCCGCCCCGACCCGTCCGGCCGCAGACCGGCCCGCTCCACGACCGCGTCCAGGTCCCCGGGCGCCGGCCCGCCGCCCAGCACCGAGGGCACCGTGCAGCGCTCGGCGGGACCCCAGTCGGCCAGCACCACGGCGCCGCCGCGTCTGACGGCCGGCAGGGCCGACGCCAGGGCCTCCGGAGCGGGGGAGAAGGCCAGCAGGGCGTCGTAGGGGCGGGGCGCCGAGGATGCCGACGGCGGCGCCGCCGCCTGCACCTCCAGCAACCGCTCACGGGCCAGCGCCCGCCGGGCCGGATCCGCCTCCACGCCCGTGGCCACGGCTCCCCTCGCGGCCGCCAGCAGCAGGGGCAGGCCGGCCCCGCAGCCGAGGCCCAGCAGCCGGTCACCCGGCCCGACCTCCAGCCGGTCGTAGACCGCCTCGTACAGCGGTACCAGCATCCGTTCCTGGATCTCCGCCCAGTCCCGGGCGACAAGCGTCGCGGTCGGCGTCGGTGTCATCGAAAGAGCGCTCCTGATTCCGTCTCGCCCCCCAGCCCCCGTTGCCAGAGAACTCCCCATTCGCCCCCGCGTCCAGAGGAGCGCGGCACCCGATTCACGCATCCTGTGCCGGGCGCCGTACGATTCGCGGCATGGCAAAGGCACCCGTTCTCACCCCGCAGGCGGAGGATTTCCCCCGCTGGTACCAGGATCTGATCAACAAGGCCGAGCTGGCCGACAACGGTCCGGTCCGCGGCACCATGGTCATCCGACCGTACGGCTACGGCCTGTGGGAGCGGATGCAGCAGGAGATGGACGCCCGCATCAAGGAGCAGGGCGCCCAGAACGCGTACTTCCCCCTCTTCATCCCGCAGTCCTACCTGACGAAGGAAGCCGAGCACGTCGAGGGCTTCGCCCCCGAGCTCGCGGTCGTCACGCACGGCGGTGGCAAGGAGCTGGAGGAGCCGGTCGTCGTCCGGCCCACGTCCGAGACGATCATCAACGACTACTTCTCCAAGTGGGTCCAGAGCTACCGGGACCTGCCCCTGCTGATCAACCAGTGGGCCAACGTGGTCCGCTGGGAGATGCGCCCCCGCGTCTTCCTGCGCACGAGCGAGTTCCTCTGGCAGGAGGGCCACACGGCCCACGCCACCTACGAGGACGCCCGCGAGTACGCCGCCCGCATCCACCGCGACGTCTACGGCGACTTCATGACGAACGTGCTCGGCATCGACGTCGTGCTCGGCCGCAAGACCGCCAAGGAGCGCTTCGCCGGCGCCATCAACACCCTCACCCTCGAGGGCATGATGGGCGACGGCAAGGCCCTGCAGATGGGCACCAGCCACGAGCTCGGCACCAACTTCGCCAAGGCCTTCAACACCCAGTACCTGTCGAAGGAAGGCAAGCAGGAGCTCGTCTGGCAGACCTCGTGGGGCGTCTCGACCCGCATGGTCGGCGGCCTGATCATGTCCCACGGCGACGACAACGGCCTGCGCGTCCCGCCGCGCCTTGCCCACGTCCAGGTCGTCGTCATGGCGATCAAGGGCGATGAGGCCGTGGCCAAGGTCCGCGAGCTGGGCGACCGGCTGAAGGCCGCCGGCATCCGCGTGCAGGTCGACGACCGCGTCGACACCCCCTTCGGCCGCCGCGCCGTGGACTGGGAGCTCAAGGGCGTACCGGTGCGCATCGAGATCGGCCCCCGCGACCTGGAGGCCGGCACCGCGATGCTGGCCCGCCGGATCCCGGGCGGGAAGACCCCGGTGCAGATCGACGCACTCGTCGACCTGCTGCCCAAGGTGCTGGACGAGGACCAGGCGCAGCTGCTGCGCGAGTCCCGCGAGCGCCGCGAGGCCCGTACGTCCGACGTCGCGACCATCGAGGAGGCCGCCGAGGCCGCCGTCGCCGGAGGCTGGGCGCGGATCCCGTGGGCCGACCTCGGTCCGGAGGGCGAGGCGAAGCTGGCCGAGCAGGCCGTTTCCGTGCGCTGCCTGGTGGCGGCGGACGGGTCCGTTCCGGACGCCGACGACGCTCCCGGTACCCTCGCGATCGTGGCGCGCTCGTACTGATCTCGCCGCCGAAGGCTTCCGGGCCCCGGCGTGCGGCTGGTGCCGCGCGCCGGGGTCGGCGCTTTTTGGTCGACGTTACGTACCGACTCCTCCTGAGTTCGGCGCACCCGTCCTCGTCGGGACGCATGAGGCTGAACTGACTGGTACGTGCAAAAAATTTGGAATGGCCCGGAATCGGAACACCCGGGCACCTCGGCTCGTTGTCACGACGTGAGCACGACACCACCTGTTCTCGCCGCAGAGCTGGCGCAGGCGTGGGCCGACATTCAGCGGTACCACCCCGAGCTGCCTGACCTTGCCGCGCCCGAGTCCCTGATCGGAGAGTCCTCGTCCGCCTGCGGCGCGGAGCTCTCCTTCGAGCGACTGCTGCACGAGGCAGTCCACGGCATCGCGGCCGCCCGCGGTGTCCGCGACACCTCGCGCGCAGGCCGCTACCACAACCGCAGATTCCTCGCGATCGCCGAGGAGATGGGGCTGGACCACTCCGACGAGCCGCACGCCAGCAGCGGCTTCTCGCTGGTCACCCTCAATCCCGAGGCGAAGCGGCGCTACCGCCCCACCATGGAGCGGCTGCAGCGTGCGCTGAAGGCGCACACGGCCGCCACCGCCGCCGACACCAAGCGCAGCTTCCGCGGGCCGGCCGCCCGGCACGGCTCCTCGGGCGGCGGCGTCCGCGTCAAGGCGGTCTGCGACTGCGGGCGCAACGTACGGGTCGTCCCCTCCGTGCTCGCCCAGGCGCCGATCGTGTGCGGGGGCTGCATGAAGCCCTTCCGCATCCCCGAAGTCGCCATCGCGGCGGCCTCCTGACGCTGCGGGCGGCCGGCGCGCGGCGCCGGGCGTGACGTGCGGGCTCGTCCGACCGGAGTGATCCTCCCCGTCGGCCGAGCGCGCCGCAGGCGTATGGCACAATGGCTAGCTGTACTCGACAGTCGCATAGGACCCCTCTCTCCTCCGGCTGACGCGTCCATCGGGCACCCGAGTACCGCAACCCCACGTGGCATCTCATGTGCCCAACCACGTCAAGTTCAGGAGACACCACTCCAGTGGCAGTCAAGATCAAGCTCAAGCGCCTCGGTAAGATCCGCTCTCCCCACTACCGCATCGTCGTCGCCGACGCCCGCACCCGTCGGGACGGCCGCGCGATCGAGGAGATCGGCATCTACCAGCCGACCTACAACCCCTCGCGCATCGAGGTCAACGGCGAGCGCGCCCAGTACTGGCTCTCCGTCGGCGCCCAGCCGACCGAGGCCGTTCTCGCCATCCTGAAGCTCACCGGTGACTGGCAGGCGCACAAGGGCCTCCCGGCCCCCGCGCCGCTGCTGCAGCCGGCCACGAAGGAAGACAAGCGTCGCTCCTTCGACGAGTTCGCCAAGGCCCTCGAGGGCATCGGCGAGGGCAAGGGCGAGGCCATCACGCAGAAGAAGAAGGCCGACAAGAAGGCGGACGAGGCTGAGGCCGCCGCCGAGTCGACCGAGGCCTGAGCATGCTCGAGGAGGCTCTTGAGCACCTCGTAAAGGGCATTGTGGACAACCCCGACGAAGTGCAGGTCGCCTCGCGCAACCTGCGCCGCGGGCAGGTGCTCGAGGTCCGGGTCCACCCCGACGACCTCGGCAAGGTGATCGGCCGCAACGGCCGCACCGCACGTGCTCTGCGTACCGTCGTGGGCGCCATCGGCGGCCGGGGGATCCGCGTCGACCTCGTCGACGTGGACCAGGTCCGCTGAGCAGTTGAATCACCGGCACGGGCCGGGGAGGGCATACGTGCCCGCCCCGGCCCGTCGTCGTCTGAACAGGAGAGGCACAGACAGTGGAGCTGGTAGTCGCGCGGATCGGCCGCGCCCACGGCATCAAGGGTGAGGTCACCGTCGAGGTGCGCACGGACGAGCCGGAACTGCGGCTCAGCCCCGGCGCCGTGCTGCGCACCGAACCGGCTTCGGCGGGCCCGCTGACCATCGAGACGGGCCGAGTGCACAGCGGCCGGCTGATGCTGCGCTTCGCCGGCGTCAAGGACCGCACCGCCGCGGAGGGACTCCGCAACATCCTCCTCATCGCCGACGTGGACCCGGCGGAGCTGCCGGAGGAGGAGGACGAGTACTACGACCACCAGCTGATGGACCTGGACGTGGTGCTCGAGGACGGCACCGAGATCGGCCGGATCACCGAGATCTCCCACCTGCCCTCGCAGGACCTCTTCATCGTCGAGCGCCCCGACGGCACCGAGGTGATGATCCCCTTCGTCGAGGAGATCGTCGCCGAGATCGACCTGGAGGAGCAGCGCTGCGTCATCACCCCGCCGCCCGGGCTGATCGACGACCGCGCCGAGGTCGCCTCCGCCCGCGACGCCGAGGCGGCGAGCTCCGAGGGCGACGCCTGATGCGGCTCGACGTCGTCACGATCTTCCCCGAGTACCTGGAGCCGCTGAACGTCTCGCTCGTCGGCAAGGCGCGCGCCCGCGGCCAGCTCGACGTGCACGTCCACGACCTGCGGGACTGGACCCACGACCGGCACAACACCGTCGACGACACCCCGTACGGCGGCGGCCCCGGCATGGTCATGAAGACCGAGCCGTGGGGCGAGGCGCTGGACGAGGCGCTGGCCGACGGCTACGAGGCGGGTGCGCACGGCCCCGTCATGGTGGTTCCCACGCCCAGCGGCCGCCCGTTCACCCAGGAGCTGGCCGTCGAGCTCTCCGAGCGGCCGTGGCTGATCTTCACGCCCGCACGCTACGAGGGCATCGACCGCCGCGTCATGGACGAGTACGCCACGCGCATGCCGGTGTACGAGGTCTCCATCGGCGACTACGTCCTGGCCGGCGGCGAGGCGGCCGTCCTGGTCGTCACCGAGGCCGTGGCGCGGCTGCTGCCCGGGGTGCTCGGCAACGCCGAGTCGCACCGGGACGACTCCTTCGCGCCCGGCGAGATGGCGAACCTGCTGGAGGGGCCCGTCTACACCAAGCCGCCCGTGTGGCGCGGCCGGGACATCCCCGACGTGCTGCTCAGCGGCCACCACGGCAAGATCGCCCGGTGGCGCCGGGACGAGGCCTTCCGCCGGACCGCGACCAACCGCCCCGACCTGATCGAGCGTTGTGCGGCCGAAGCCTTCGACAAGAAGGACCGCGAGATGCTCTCGATCCTGGGCTGGCAGCCGTCGCCGGACGGTCGATTTTGGCGCAGGCCGCAGGCCGTGGAAGAATAGGCGGCTGCTGTGTGCTCGCCGGACGCCCCTGCCACAGGGGGACCGTCGGCCGCCGAGTGGCACGGCTCCCGAATTCTCTACGGAAACCCGCACTGGCGACCTGTGGCGTCATGCGAAGAAAGCAGACGAAGAACATGTCTCACCTGCTCGATGGCGTCAACGCCGCCGCGCTCCGCTCGGACGTCCCGGCCTTCCGCCCGGGTGACACGGTCAACGTGCACGTCCGCGTGATCGAGGGCAACCGCTCCCGTATCCAGCAGTTCAAGGGTGTCGTCATCCGCCGCCAGGGCGCCGGTGTCTCCGAGACCTTCACCGTTCGCAAGGTCTCCTTCAGCGTCGGCGTGGAGCGTACCTTCCCGGTCCACTCCCCGATCTTCGAGAAGATCGAGCTCGTCACCCGCGGTGACGTCCGCCGTGCGAAGCTGTACTACCTCCGTGAGCTCCGCGGCAAGGCCGCGAAGATCAAGGAGAAGCGCGACAAGTAAGGTCGCCTCCGGTGTCCGGCGGCGGCCGGATAGGCTCGCCCCACGATGGACACCGAAGCACCTCACACGCAGCGCGGTCACTCTTCCCCCCGCGAGGGGCAAGGGTGGCCGCGTTCTGCGTTCTCCGGGACGGCCGGCGGGGCACCCTCTGAGGGACCCGAACCGGACCGGCCCTCCGGGCGGCAGCTGACCTGGCGCCGGGCGGGGGCGCTCGGTGTGATCTGCACGGTCTTCCTGCTGCTGCTCAGCAACTTCGTCGTCCAGCCCTTCCTGATCCCGAGCCACTCCATGGAGCCGACGCTCAGGGTCGGGGACCGGGTCCTGGTCAACAAGCTGGCGTACCGTTTCGGCGAGCAGCCGCGCCGGGGAGACCTGGTGGTCTTCGACGGCACGGGCTCCTTCGTACGGGAACGCGCGGGCGGCAGCCCGGTCGGCGACCTGGTGCAGGGCGCCGCCTCGGCGCTCGGGCTCGCGGAGCCCTCCGACACCGACTTCGTGAAGCGGGTGGTGGGCGTGGGTGGTGACGACGTGGTCTGCTGCGACGCGGGCGGGCGGGTGTCGGTCAACGGCGTCCCCGTGGACGAGCCGTACCTGTACCCCGGGGACGCCCCCTCGAAGGTGCCCTTCCGGATCGTCGTGCCGCTGGGGACCCTGTGGGTGATGGGCGATCATCGTTCCCAGTCCCGGGACTCGCGGGACCACCTCGGGGAACCGGGCGGGGGGATGGTGCCGGTGGAGAAGGTGATCGGGCGGGCCGACTGGATCGGCTGGCCGGTTTCGCGCTGGGGCGCCGTCGGCGGCGGCCATGGGTAGCCGAGGGCGGCCGAGGGGCCGACGGGAACGCGAGCCCGAACCGGAGCCGCGCGCGAGGACGCGGGGCCGACCGGACTGGCTCGATGACGAGCCCGAGCCCGAGCCGGAGCCGCGCGCAAGGCCGCGGGGCCGCCGCGAGCCCGAGCGGCCGCCGGAGCCCGAGCCGGTCGTGGAGGTGGGCGGCCGGGCCCAGCGGCGCCGACTGGCCCGCAGGGTGCGGCGGCGCCGCCGCACGCGCCGGGCGGGCGAACTGCCGCTGCTCGTGGTGGTGGCGCTGTGCATAGCCCTGCTCCTCAAGACCTTCCTGGTACAGGCCTTCTTCATTCCGTCGGGCTCGATGGAGCAGACCATCCGGATCGGCGACCGGGTCCTCGTGGACAAGCTGACCCCCTGGTTCGGCTCCAAGATCGAGCGCGGCGACATCGTCGTGTTCAAGGACCCCGGCGGCTGGCTCAAGGGCGAGGCGGCCCGGCCCCCCAAGGACCCGGTCGTGGTCAAGCAGATCAAGCAGACCCTGACCTTCATCGGCCTGCTGCCCTCGGCCGACGAACAGGACCTGATCAAGCGCGTCATCGGCGTCGGCGGCGACACCGTCAAGTGCTGCGACGCCCAGGGCCGGGTCACCGTCAACGGCTCGCCGCTCGACGAGCCGTACGTCAACCCGGGCAACACTCCCTCGGACATCCCCTTCGAGGTGCAGGTGCCCGCCGGACGGCTCTTCGTGATGGGCGACCACCGAGCGAATTCGGCCGATTCCCGCTTCCATCTCGACGAGGCCTTCGAGGGCACCATCGACGAGAACGGGGTCGTGGGAGAGGCCGTGGTGATCGCTTGGCCCTTCGGGCACTGGACCCGTCTGGAGCAGCCCGCGACCTTCCGCATGGTGCCCGATCAGGCACGCCGCGAGGGACGCGGTCGCAGGCGACGCCGTACGGGCACGCCGTTCGCATAGTGTGTCCTCGGTCTCCCGAGCCTTAGGGAACTCCCGCTCGTTAAGGGAGGGGAGGGCCCGTGTCCGGTTCGGCGCGGGCGGCGAACGTGAGTGAGGAGTGGATGTGGGGGACGTGGCGGTAGGCGCACGGTCCGGACGCGACGAGGGCGAGGAGCGGCCGGACGACGCCGTCGCGCACGAGACCGAGGAGGACGGCGCTCTGGAGAAGCCGCACCGCTCCTTCTGGAAGGAGCTCCCGCTCCTCATCGGCATCGCGCTGCTGCTGGCCCTGCTGATCAAGACCTTCCTGGTCCAGGCGTTCTCGATCCCCTCCGACTCGATGCAGGACACCCTGCAGCGCGGGGACCGGGTGCTGGTCGACAAGCTCACGCCGTGGTTCGGCTCCGAGCCGGAGCGCGGCGAGGTCGTGGTCTTCCACGACCCGGCGAACTGGCTCTCGGGCGAGCCCACTCCGGAGCCGAACATCGCCCAGAAGGTCCTCAGCTGGATCGGCCTGATGCCGTCCGCCGAGGAGAAGGACCTGATCAAGCGGACCATCGCCATCGGCGGTGACACGGTCGAGTGCAAGAAGGGGGGACCGGTCGTCGTCAACGGCAAGGCGCTCGACGAGCCGTACATCTACCCCGGCAACACCCCGTGCGACGACGCCCCCTTCGGCCCGCTCAAGGTGCCCGAGGGCAAGATCTGGGTGATGGGCGACCACCGGCAGAACTCCCAGGACTCCCGCTACCACATGCAGGACTCCACCGGGGGCTTCGTGCCGGTGGACAAGGTCGTCGGGCGGGCCGTCGTGATCGCGTGGCCGGTCACCCGCTGGTCCACCCTGCCGATCCCGGACACCTTCGACCAGCCGGGCATCGGCAACCAGGCCGCGGCCACCGCGCTCGGCCTCGGAGCCGCCGGACTGGCGCCCGTCGGGCTCGGCCCGGCCGCGCTGGGGCTCGCCGGAGCCGTCCCGCTCGTGATGTGGCGCCGCCGGAAGCTGACCAGCGGTCGTACCGACGGGTAGGGTGCCGCCCAGGTCGACGATCCCGATGTGGGGGCGCTGGAATGGGCGGAACAGAAGCGATACGCAGGGGCAAGGATGGCCGCGGCGGTCTCGGCAACGTGTTGTCGGGCATCGTCGTGGCCATCGGCTTTGCGCTCTTCCTCGGCGGCTTCGTGTGGGGGGCGCTCGTCTACCAGCCCTA
The DNA here is from genome assembly GCF_004795115.1 of Streptomyces sp. A0592. Taxonomy (NCBI): domain Bacteria; kingdom Bacillati; phylum Actinomycetota; class Actinomycetes; order Kitasatosporales; family Streptomycetaceae; genus Streptomyces; species Streptomyces sp. A0592. The sequence goes on along the minus strand of NZ_SSBM01000015.1, from coordinate 85,533 downwards.
CACGGTTCCGACCGACTCGATGATGCCGACCGTGCGCCCGGGCGACCGGCTGCTGGCGCAGCGCATCGACGGCGGCGAGGTGCGCCGCGGGGACGTGGTCATCTTTACTGATTCCATGTGGAGCGATTCGCCCATGGTCAAGCGGGTCGTCGGCGTCGGCGGCGACACCGTCAAGTGCTGCGGCGCCGGCGGCGAGCTGACCGTGAACGGCACCCCGCTGGACGAGCCCTACGCCGACACCAGCCGGCCGGACTCGGGCCTCGCCATGCCGCCCGGGCAGGCCCCGCCCCCCGGCACCCCCTTCGAGGTGACGGTCCCCGAGGGGAACCTCTTCCTGCTGGGCGACCGGCGTGCCGCCTCGCTGGACTCGCGGGCCCACCTCCAGGAGGCCGGGCAGGGCACGGTGCCCCGGTCGGCCGTCAGCGCCCGCGTCGATGCCCTGGCCTGGCCGTCCGTGACGATGCTGGAGCGCCCCAGGACGTACGCGGGCCTGCCCGGCGGGATCTCCGGGCACGGGCCGCTGCAGCTGCAGGTGGCGGCCGTGGTCGCGGGGGCGGCCCTGGTGGTGCTGGGGGCCGCGTACGGCCCCCTCGCACGGGTGCTGGGGCGCGGGCGGCGGGAGCGGACCGGTGTCGCCTGAACCGGCCGGCGACCGCGGCCCCCGACAGGTGTCCCGGGTGATCCTGCTGGACCCGGCGGACCGGATCCTGCTGCTGCACGGTTTCGAACCGGCCGACCCCTCGGACGACTGGTGGTTCACCCCGGGCGGCGGGCTCGAGGGCACGGAGACCCGGGAGCAGGCCGCGCTGCGCGAGCTGGCGGAGGAGACGGGGATCACCGAGGTGGAGCTGGGGCCGGTGCTGTGGCACCGCTTCTGCTCCTTCCCCTTCGACGGCCGGCGCTGGGAGCAGGACGAGTGGTACTTCCTGGCCCGGACCAGCCAGACCACGACCTGGATGGGCGGTCTGACCGAGCTGGAGCGGCGCAGCGTCACCGGAGCCAGGTGGTGGACCTCCGAGGAACTTCTGGCGGCACGTGAGACGGTGTACCCGACCAGACTCGCCGGGCTGCTCCGCACGCTGCTCGACGAGGGTCCTCCGGGTGCGCCGGTGGTCCTGGCCCCGGAAATCGTTTAGGGGCGCACGGCGCTGGCGCACAATAGGGGGACGCACGGCTGAAGGGGAACATGCCATGAGTGCCGAGGACCTCGAAAAGTACGAGACCGAGATGGAGCTGAAGCTCTATCGGGAGTACCGCGACGTCGTCGGGCTGTTCAAGTATGTGATCGAGACCGAACGCCGTTTCTACCTCACCAACGACTACGAGATGCAGGTGCACTCGGTCCAGGGCGAGGTGTTCTTCGAGGTCTCGATGGCCGATGCCTGGGTCTGGGACATGTACCGGCCGGCCCGCTTCGTGAAGCAGGTCCGGGTGCTGACCTTCAAGGACGTGAACATCGAGGAGCTCAACAAGAGCGACCTCGAACTGCCCGGGAGCTGAGCCGCCTCACCCGGGAGGGTGACGGGTCCGTCCACAGCGGCCGGGTTGTCCACCAAGATCCACAAGGTGGGCGGGGACGCGGGACCGTCGGTGCCGGAGGTGGTGCCCGATGGACGCGAAGAGCGCGGCACGGCAGGCGATGGGGCGGTACGGCGAGGAGCTCGCGGCACGACGGCTGACCGAGGCCGGGATGACCGTGATCGCACGGAACTGGCGGTGCCGCGGCGGGGAGATCGACATCGTCGCGCGTGACGGGGACGCCCTCGTCGTGTGCGAGGTCAAGACCCGGCGCACGGGTGGCTTCGAGCATCCGATGGCCGCAGTACGGACCGCCAAGGCGGAGCGGCTGCGCAGGCTCGCCGGGCGGTGGCTCGCCGACCACGGCGGACCGCCGCCGGGCGGGGTCCGCATCGACCTCGTCGGAGTCCTGCTGCCGCGGCGCGGCGCGCCCCTGGTGGAACACGTCAGGGGGGTGGCGTGATGGGGTTCGCGCGGGCCTGCTCCGTGGCCCTGGTCGGAGTCGACGGCGTGGTGGTCGAGGTCCAGGCCGACCTGGAGCCCGGAGTCGCGGCCTTCACCCTGGTGGGGCTGCCGGACAAGACCCTCGTCGAGAGCCGGGACCGGGTGCGTGCGGCCGTGGTCAACTCCGGAGCGGCCTGGCCTCAGAAGAAGCTCACGGTCGGGCTTACACCCCGGCCTCCGTCCCGAAAGCCGGCGCAGGATTCGACCTCGCCGTCGCCGTCGCGGTGCTCGGGGCCGCCGAGGTGGTCGACCCGGGAGCCATCGCGGACCTCGTGCTGATCGGCGAGCTGGGGCTGGACGGGCGGGTGCGCCCGGTCCGGGGCATCCTGCCGGCCGTCCTCGCCGCGGCCGAGGCCGGCCACCGGCAGGTGGTCGTGCCGCAGCAGTGCGCCGCCGAGGCCGCGCTGGTGCCGGATGTCTCGGTGCTCGGCGTGCGCAGCCTGCGCCAGCTGATCGCCGTCCTGACCGACGGGGAGGTGCCCGAGGAGGATCCCGGGGCGCCGCCGGGCCGCCCCGACCCGATGCTGGCCGGGCTGCTCGTCCCCGGGGCCGGCCTGGGCACCGGTCTCGCCCCGGGCCGCCCCGGCGGGGACTGCGCGGACTTCCCCGACCTCTCCGATGTGACGGGGCAGCACACGGCCCGCCGCGCCCTCGAAGTGGCGGCCGCCGGAGGGCACCACCTGTTCCTGAGCGGGCCGCCCGGCGCCGGCAAGACGATGCTGGCCGAGCGGCTGCCCTGGATCCTCCCGCCGCTCACCCGACAGGACTCCGTGGAGGTCACGGCGGTCCACTCGGTCGCGGGAATCCTGCCGCCCGGCGAGCCGCTCGTCTCCCGGCCGCCGTACTGCGCCCCGCACCACTCGGCGACCATGCAGTCCCTGGTGGGCGGCGGGAGCGGGGTGCCCAGGCCCGGAGCGGTCTCCCTCGCCCACCGCGGGGTGCTCTTCCTCGACGAGGCCGCGGAGTTCCACAGCAGGGCGCTGGACGCGCTGCGCCAGCCCCTCGAATCCGGGCACGTGGTCATCGCCCGCGCGGCCGGAGTGGTACGCCTGCCCGCCAGGTTCCTGATGGTGCTCGCCGCGAATCCCTGCCCGTGCGGGCGGCACACCCTGCACGGGGCGGGATGCGAGTGCCCGCCCTCGGTGATCCGGCGCTACCAGGCCCGGCTCTCCGGGCCGTTGCTCGACCGGGTCGACCTGAGGGTGGAGGTCGAGCCCGTGACCCGCAGCGACCTGCTGGGGCAGGGCGGCCGGGGCGAGTCCAGCGAAGTGGTCGCCGACCGGGTGCGGGAGGCCCGGGAGCGTGCCGCGGCCCGGCTCGCCGGCACCCCGTGGCGGCTCAACTCGGAGCTTCCGGGACAGGAGTTGAGGACCCGTTGGCAGGCGGCCCCGGGGGCACTGGCGCAGGCCGAGCGGGAGCTGGAGCGGGGGCTGCTCACCGCGCGCGGGCTGGACCGGGTCCTGCGGGTCGCCTGGACCGTCGCCGACCTGCGGGGGCGGGAGCGGCCCGAGGCGCTCGACGTGGCCGTGGCGCTGGAGCTGCGGACCGGCATCGCCCGCGGGGCCATGCCGCTGACAGGAGCCGGGACATGACCGCCGCCGGGCAGGAGGAACTGCTGGCCCGGGCGGCCCTGACACGGGTGCTGGAGCCGGGGGACGCGCACGGCGGGCGCTGGATCCGGGAGCACGGTGCCACGGGGCTGCTCCGGCTGCTGACCGGCCCGGAGGCGCAGTGGCAGCCTCCGCCCGGTGTGGGGCCGGAGCGGCTCGCCGCGTACCGCAGGCGGGCGGCGCTGGCCGACCCCCGCCGGGACCTGGAGCTCGCCGCAGGGCCGGGAGGCCGGTTCGTGTTCCCGGGCTCGGCGGAGTGGCCGACGCAGCTGGACGACCTCGGGGACGAACGCCCCGTCGGCCTCTGGCTGCGCGGCCGGCCGAACCTGCGCACATGGGCGCTGCGTTCGGTCGCCGTGGTCGGGGCCAGGGCCTGCACCCCGTACGGCGCGCACATGGCGCAGACGCTGGCCGCCGGTCTTGCCGAGCGGGGCTGGGTCGTCGTCTCCGGCGCGGCCTTCGGCATCGACGGCGCGGCCCACCGAGGGGCCCTCGCCTCCGGCGGCGCGACCGCGGCGGTGCTCGCCTGCGGGGTGGACGTCGCCTATCCCCGCGGCCACGCCGGGCTGCTCGGCCGGATCGCCGGCCAGGGTCTGGTCGTGGGGGAGTTGCCGCCCGGCAGCCATCCCACGCCCAGCCGGTTCGTCCTGCGCAACCGGGTCATCGCCGCCCTCACCCGCGGCACCGTCGTCGTGGAGGCCGCCCACCGCAGCGGCTCCCTGGTGACCGCCCGGCGGGCGCAGCGGCTCGGGCGGTTCACGATGGGCGTCCCCGGCCCCGCCACCAGCGGGCTCTCGGCGGGCGTGCACGAACTGCTGAGGGGCGGAGAGGCCCTGCTGGTCACCGACGCCGCGGAGGTGGTCGAACTCGTCGGCTCCATGGGGGAGCTGGCGCCCGAGCGGCGCGGGCCGGTGCTCGCCCGCGACCTGCTGGACCGGGACACGGCCCGCGTGCTCGAAGCCCTCCCGGCCGACCGGCCGGCGACGGCGGCCGAGCTGGCACTTGCCGCGGGCACCGGCACCGATGAAGTCATCGGCAGACTGTACGAACTTCACTCTCTGGGGTTCGTCGAACGGCAGGGCGACGGCTGGCAGTTGAGCGGAGATTCGGCTGGAGACGGCATGCAAACCCGGATCCCCCGGCGAGGCGGTCGTTGACCTGGGGACTTCCGGTGAAAGAGTGAAACCGATGAGAGACGCGGTCCTCCCGGTGGCAGTCGCCGGGACCGTGCGCAAGGCGCCGGTCCCGGGTCGCCCGCGCGAGCCGGGACGCCCCTCGGCCCCCGCGCCATCCCGTACTCTTCGCGCACCGCGACACTTCCGTCACGCTACGCTCCCAAGGAATCCGGCTCCGGCAAAGGCGACGCATGCCCCAGCACACCTCAGGGTCCGACCGCGCAGCGGTGCCCCCCGCTGCCCGCGGCAGCGTGCGGTCCACCGCGCCCTCGTCCCTGGAGGGGCTCTGGCGCTCGTACAAGGACTCGGGTGACGAACGGCTGCGGGAGCAGCTGATCCTGCACTACTCGCCCCTGGTGAAGTACGTGGCCGGCCGCGTCAGCGTGGGCCTGCCGCCCAACGTGGAGCAGGCCGACTTCGTCTCCTCCGGGGTCTTCGGGCTGATCGACGCCATCGAGAAGTTCGACATCGACCGCTCGATCAAGTTCGAGACGTACGCGATCACCCGCATCCGCGGCGCCATGATCGACGAACTGAGGGCGCTGGACTGGATCCCCCGCTCGGTCCGGCAGAAGGCACGGGCCGTGGAGCGGGCCTACGCCACGCTGGAGGCCCAGCTGCGGCGCACCCCGACGGAGAGCGAGGTCGCCGGGGAGATGGGGATCGGTGTGGAGGACCTCCACACCGTCTTCAGCCAGTTGTCGCTGGCGAACGTGGTCGCGCTGGAGGAGCTGCTGCACGTCGGCGGGGAGGGCGGCGACCGCCTCTCGCTGATGGACACCCTGGAGGACCACGCCGCCGACAACCCGGTCGAGGTGGCGGAGGACCGCGAACTGCGGCGCCTGCTGGCGCGGGCCATCAACACGCTGCCCGAACGGGAGAAGACCGTGGTGACCCTCTACTACTACGAGGGGCTCACCCTGGCCGAGATCGGCAACGTGCTGGGTGTCACCGAGAGCCGGGTCAGCCAGATCCACACGAAGTCCGTGCTGCAACTACGCGCAAAGTTGGCAGATGTGGGGCGGTGAGCTTGCGGTACCTCCGTAGAGTGGATGTGTGCCCAGGATTCGAGCGGCCTCCGTGGCCGAGCACCGGTCGATGCAGCGCGGCGCCCTCTTGGACGCCGCGCGTTCCCTGCTGTCCGAAGGCGGTACGGAGGCGCTGACCTTCCCCGCCCTGGCGGAGCGGACCGGACTCGCCCGGTCCTCCGTGTACGAGTACTTCCGCTCCCGCGCGGCCGTGGTCGAAGAGCTGTGCGCCGTGGACTTCCCCGTGTGGGCCGCCGAGATCGAGGCGGCGATGGAACGGGCCGAGGCGCCGGAGGCGAAGGTCGAGGCCTACGTCCGCAGCCAGCTGGCCCTCGTGGGGGACCGGCGGCACCGGGCGGTCGTGGCGATCTCGGCCAGCGAGCTGGACGCCGGAGCGCGGGAGAAGATCCGCGCCGCGCACGGCGGGCTGATCGCGATGATCGTCGAGGCGCTGGCCGCCCTCGGGCAGGAGCAGCCGAGGCTGGCCGCGATGCTGCTCCAGGGGGTCGTGGACGCGGCCGTGCGCCGCATCGAGCTCGGCGCCGCGGAGGATCCCGAGGTCATCACGGAGACGGCCCTGGCCATCGCCCTGCGGGGTGTCCGGGGCTGAGCCCCGCGCCGTCCGGGGCCGCCTGCCCGCCCTCCGCGCCGCCCGGGCGCGGCTGCGGCAGCAGGCGCGGGGTGGGCCGGGTCAGGAGCGTCAGCGGGTTGAGGTACGCCTCCCCGGACAGCAGGCCCCAGTGCAGGCACGGCTCCGGGCAGTGGGACCCCTCCGTGAGCACCGCCACCACCTGCCCCGCCGAGACCTCCTCACCCTCCCCGACCAGCGGCCGGACCGGTTCGTACGTCGTGCGCAGGCCGTTCGGCAGCGCGAGCGAGAGGACCCCGCGGCCCGCGACCGGCCCGGCATGGTGGACCCGGCCGGCGGCGACCGCCCGCAGCTCGGCACCCACCGGCGCGGCCAGATCCACCCCGCGGTGGCCGGCCGCGTACGGGGTCGGCGGCGGATCCCACCAGCGCGCCACCGACAGGGGCGCGGGCAGCGGGCGGACCACGGGCAGGGCGTCCGGCAGGGCCGTCCGGGCCAGCACCAGGAGCAGACTGAGCAGCAGTGTCGTCATGCCGCCCAATGTCCCGCGGTCCCCGGGGCGGCGGGACGGGCTGTGGATGGTCCGGGCGCTGTGGACAACGGCGTCACCCGGCATACCGCCGGGTCCCGTACACTTCTTGTGGCGATCCGGGTCACCGGGTCGACTTCGCACGCCCCGGCACCAGCCCGAAACGGCCAGGTGACAGCGTCTCTCGGTCCCTCATGGGGGCAGGGCGCGGCGGGGCGTCAGGAACCAAACCGAGAAACCAAGGAGATGGCCATGGCCGTCGTCACGATGCGGGAGCTGCTGGAAAGCGGCGTCCACTTCGGTCACCAGACCCGTCGTTGGAACCCGAAGATGAAGCGCTTCATCTTCACGGAGCGCAACGGCATCTACATCATCGACCTGCTGCAGTCGCTGTCGTACATCGACCGCGCCTACGAGTTCGTGAAGGAGACCGTCGCGCACGGTGGCTCCATCATGTTCGTCGGTACCAAGAAGCAGGCCCAGGAGGCCATCGCCGAGCAGGCGACGCGCGTTGGTATGCCGTACGTCAACCAGCGCTGGCTGGGTGGCATGCTCACCAACTTCTCCACCGTCTACAAGCGCCTCCAGCGTCTGAAGGAGCTTGAGGCGATCGACTTCGAGGACGTCGCCGCCTCGGGTCTCACCAAGAAGGAGCTCCTGGTCCTCTCCCGCGAGAAGGCCAAGCTGGAGAAGACCCTCGGTGGTATCCGCGAGATGTCGAAGGTTCCCAGCGCCGTCTGGATCGTCGACACCAAGAAGGAGCACATCGCCGTCGGTGAGGCGCGCAAGCTGCACATCCCCGTCGTCGCGATCCTCGACACCAACTGCGACCCCGACGAGGTCGACTACAAGATCCCGGGCAACGACGACGCGATCCGTTCCGTCACCCTGCTCACCCGCGTGATCGCCGACGCCGTCGCCGAGGGCCTCATCGCCCGCTCCGGCGCTGCGACCGGCGACTCGAAGCCGGGCGAGAAGGCCGCCGCCGAGCCGCTCGCCGAGTGGGAGCGCGACCTGCTCGAGGGTGACAAGAAGGCTGACGAGGCTCCGGCCGCCGACGCCGCCGCCGAGGCTGCTCCGGCCGCCGACGCCGCCGCCGAGGCCCCGGCCGCCGAGGCCGTCGAGGCCCCGGCCGCCGACGCCGAGCAGGCCTGACCCACTGAGAGCGCCCGGCGTTCACGCGCCGGGCACTCACAGCACGGACGATGACGGCGGGGGAGCCGCGCCACGAGCGCGGCGCCTCCGCCGTTCACCCGTAGATCTACGACTTCGAGAGAGAATCACAGACTCATGGCGAACTACACCGCCGCTGACGTCAAGAAGCTCCGCGAGCTCACCGGCGCCGGCATGCTGGACTGCAAGAACGCGCTCGTGGACGCCGACGGTGACGTCGACAAGGCCCAGGAAGCCCTCCGCATCAAGGGTCAGAAGGGCGTCGCCAAGCGCGAGGGCCGTTCTGCCGAGAACGGTGCCGTCGTCTCCCTCATCGCCGACGACAACACCTCCGGTGTCATCGTCGAGCTGAAGTGCGAGACCGACTTCGTCGCCAAGGGCGAGAAGTTCCTGGCCGTCGCCAACCAGCTGGCCGCGCACGTCGCCGCCACCTCCCCGGCCGACATCGAGGCGCTGCTCGCGTCCGAGATCGAGCCCGGCAAGACCGTCACCGCTTTCGTCGACGAGGCCAACGCCAACCTCGGCGAGAAGATCGTCCTGGACCGCTTCGCGCAGTTCACCGGCGGCTACGTGACGGCGTACATGCACCGCACGATGCCCGACCTGCCGTTCCAGATCGGCGTCCTGGTCGAGCTCGACAAGGAGAACGCCGAGGTCGCCCGCGGCGTCGCGCAGCACATCGCCGCGTTCGCCCCGCAGTGGCTGTCCGCCGAGGACGTCCCGGCCGACAAGGTCGAGTCCGAGCGTCGCATCGCCGAAGAGGTCACCCGCGCGGAGGGCAAGCCCGAGGCTGCCATCGCGAAGATCGTCGAGGGTCGCGTCAACGGCTTCTTCAAGGACGCCACGCTGCTCGGCCAGGCCTACGCCCTGGACAACAAGAAGTCCGTCCAGAAGGTCCTGGACGAGGCCGGTGTCACCCTGAAGCGCTTCACCCGCATCAAGGTCGGCATCTGAGTCCGTCCGTACGCGACGGACACCGGACCCCGGTAGGGTCTGAAGCAGTCGTCCGCGCTTGCGCGAGGCGACCGCAGATCTGACGAGGAGGCCATTGCCGTAGAGGGAACCGCAAGGACCCACCGGCAATGGCCTTCTTCGTATGTGCACGAGGAGATCTCCATGAATCAGGGCGTGGACCCCCACACCGCATCCGACGACAAGAGCGACCAGTACAAGAAGGGCCGCCGCTTCATGCTGAAGCTGTCGGGCGAGGCCTTCTCCGGTGGCGGAGGACTGGGCGTCGACCCCGACGTCGTCCACGCCATCGCGCGTGAGATCGCCGCGGTGGTCCGCGACGGCGCGGAGATCGCCGTCGTGATCGGCGGCGGCAATTTTTTCCGAGGCGCCGAGCTCCAGCAGCGCGGCATGGACCGGGCGCGGTCCGACTACATGGGCATGCTCGGCACGGTCATGAACTGCCTCGCGCTCCAGGACTTCCTGGAGAAGGAGGGCATCGACTCCCGCGTGCAGACGGCCATCACCATGGGCCAGGTCGCGGAGCCGTACATCCCGCTGCGCGCCGTGCGCCACCTGGAGAAGGGCCGCGTCGTCATCTTCGGCGCCGGCATGGGCATGCCCTACTTCTCCACCGACACCACGGCCGCCCAGCGTGCCCTGGAGATCGACGCCGAAGCCCTCCTCATGGGCAAGAACGGTGTCGACGGGGTCTACGACTCCGACCCGAAGAAGAACCCGGACGCGGTGAAGTTCGACGCGCTGGAGTACGGCGAGGTGCTCTCGCGCGACCTCAAGGTCGCCGATGCCACCGCGATCACCCTCTGCCGTGACAACAAGCTGCCGATCCTCGTCTTCGAGCTGCTCGCCGAGGGCAATATCGCCCGCGCCGTCAAGGGTGAGAAGATCGGCACGCTCGTCAGCGACCAGGAAACCCGGGCCTGAGCAGTTCGCTGCCGGTCCGGGGTGCCCCGACCGGCCCGCCCGCCCGCCCGAACCATCCATTCAAGACATGCAGGAGCACGTGGTGATCGAAGAAATCCTCCTCGAGGCCGAGGAGAAGATGGAGAAGGCCGTCGTCGTCGCGAAGGAGGACTTCGCCGCGATCCGCACCGGCCGTGCGCACCCGGCGATGTTCAACAAGATCGTCGCCGACTACTACGGCGCCATCACGCCCATCAACCAGCTCGCCTCCTTCGCGGTTCCCGAGCCGCGCATGGCCATCGTGACGCCGTTCGACGCGTCCGCGCTGCGCAACATCGAGCAGGCCATCCGCGACTCCGACCTCGGGGTGAACCCGAGCAACGACGGCCGCATCATCCGGGTGACCTTCCCCGAGCTCACCGGGGAGCGCCGCAAGGAGTACATCAAGGTCGCCAAGAACAAGGCCGAGGACTCCAAGGTCTCCATCCGCTCCGTCCGCCGCAAGGCCAAGGACGCCCTTGACAAGCTCGTCAAGGACAAGGAGGCGGGCGAGGACGAGGTCCGTCGCGCGGAGAAGGAGCTCGACGACACCACCGCGAAGTACGTCGCGCAGGTGGACGAGCTCCTCAAGCACAAGGAAGCCGAGCTCCTCGAAGTCTGATGAACGACTCTTCCTGGCAGCCGGAGCCGGTTCCGGCGGGTCCCGCATACGATGCGCAGGTGGGCCCGCACACTCGGCCCATGCCCATCGTGCCCGATGCCGCCGGCCGTGACTTCGACGACCGGGAAGCACGCGACAGGGGGGCCGCCTCGGACGGCGGCTTCCCCTTCCGCGCCGATACGCCGCCGCAGGAGCCCATGCCCAGCCCCCCGCCTCCGCATGCAGAGCACCCGCAGGACTCCTCCCCCCCGCCGCAGAAGAAGCGGGCGGGGCGGGACCTGCGTGCCGCGATAGGGGTCGGAGTCGGTCTCGGTGCGGTGATCTTCGCATCGCTCCTGATCGTCAAGGCGGTCTTCGTCGGTGTCGTCGTCGTCGCCGTCGTGGTCGGCCTGTGGGAGCTCACTTCCCGCCTGCAGGAGCAGAAGGGCATCAAGGCCCCTCTGGTCCCGCTCGCGGTCGGTGGCGCGGCCATGGTCATCGCCGGATACGTCCGCGGGGCCGAGGGCGCCTGGGTGGCCATGGCACTCACCGTGCTGGCCGTCCTGGTGTGGCGGATGACCGAACCGCCCGAGGACTACCTCAAGGACGTCACGGCGGGCGCCTTCGCGGCGTTCTACGTGCCCTTCCTGGCCACGTTCGTCGCGATGCTGCTCACCGCCGACGACGGGCCGCAGCGCGTGATCACCTTCCTGCTCCTGACCGTCGTCAGCGACACCGGGGCCTACGCCGTGGGCTGGCGCTTCGGGAAGACCAAGCTGGCGCCGCGCATCAGCCCCGGCAAGACCCGCGAGGGACTGTTCGGAGCGGTGGCCTTCGCCATGGTCGCCGGCGCGCTCTGCATGGAGTTCCTGATCGACGGCGGCGCCTGGTGGCAGGGCCTGCTGCTCGGCCTCGCGGTCGCGGTCAGCGCCACCCTGGGCGACCTGGGCGAGTCGATGATCAAGAGGGACCTGGGCATCAAGGACATGGGCACCCTGCTGCCGGGGCACGGCGGCATCATGGACCGGCTGGACTCGCTCCTGCCCACCGCTCCGGTGGTGTGGCTGCTGCTGGCCGCTTTCGTCGGCACCGGCTGACGGGTCCCGGTCGGGTTATCCTGGAGGGCGCGCCGCGTGTACGCGGCGCGCCCTTTCCGTCCAGCGGCCGAGCCGCGGACCGGCCCTGCACGCGCGGGGTGACCCCCACCTCGTCGTACTGAGGAGTACCGCATGGCCCCCCGCCCCGTTCCGGGTGAGCTCACCTTCGTCGCCCCTCGCGGGGCCAAGAAGCCGCCCCGGCACCTCGCAGACATGACCCCGGCCGAGCGCCGTGAGGCGGTTGCCGCGATCGGCGAGAAGCCGTTCCGGGCCAAGCAGCTCTCCCAGCACTACTTCGCGCGGTACGCGCACGACCCGGCCGAGTGGACCGACATCCCGGCGGGTTCCCGGACCAAGCTCCAGCAGGAGCTCCTCCCGGACCTGATGTCCGTCATCCGGCACATCAGCTGCGACGACGACACCACCCGCAAGACCCTGTGGAAGCTGCACGACGGCACGCTGGTGGAGTCCGTGCTGATGCGCTACCCCGACCGGGTCACCATGTGCATCTCCTCGCAGGCCGGCTGCGGCATGAACTGCCCGTTCTGCGCCACCGGCCAGGCCGGCCTGGACCGCAACCTCTCCACCGCCGAGATCGTGCACCAGATCGTCGACGGCATGCGCGCGCTGCGCGACGGAGAGGTCCCCGGCGGCCCCGCCCGGCTGTCGAACATCGTCTTCATGGGCATGGGCGAGCCCCTGGCCAACTACAACCGCGTCGTCGGCGCCATCCGCCGGCTCACCGACCCGGAGCCCGACGGCCTGGGCCTGTCCCAGCGCGGCATCACCGTCTCCACGGTCGGCCTGGTCCCGGCCATGCTGCGGTTCGCCGACGAGGGCTTCAAGTGCCGCCTCGCCGTCTCGCTGCACGCCCCGGACGACGAGCTGCGCGACACCCTGGTCCCCGTGAACACCCGCTGGAACGTGCGCGAGGTCCTCGACGCCGCGTGGGAGTACGCCGAGAAGTCCGGCCGCCGGATCTCGATCGAGTACGCCCTGATCCGCGACATCAACGACCAGGCCTGGCGGGGGGACCTGCTGGGCCGGCTGCTCAAGGGCAAGCGCGTACACGTCAACCTGATCCCGCTGAACCCGACGCCCGGCTCCAAGTGGACCGCCTCGCGGCCCGAGGACGAGAAGGCCTTCGTGGAGGCCATCGCCCGTCACGGCGTTCCTGTGACCGTGCGTGACACCCGGGGCCAGGAGATCGACGGCGCGTGCGGCCAGCTGGCCGCCTCGGAGCGCTAGCGTCCGGTTCTGGCCGGTCACATTCGGCCACGGGGTACCCTGTGGCCGAACCAATTGCATATTCCGACAGGGGAGCGCCACAGCGCTGAGAGTGCGGTATCCGTCATCCGCAGACCCTCTGAACCTCGCCCCGGTCATTCGGGGTAGGAAGTTCGGTCACCACTCAAGCTGTTGCGCCCTGCCCGGCGTCCGCTCGCACAGAGCGCCGGGCAGGGCCGCGTCTTCTCCTGGTCATCCCAGGAGGAATCACCAGTGAGCACCACCAAGAAGATCGCGGGCGCCGCGCTCGCGGCCGCGCTGGGCGTCACTACGCTCAGCGCCTGCGGCGGCGGCGACGCCAAGGACAAGACCGCGGGGACGAGCGACGCCCCGAAGTCCAAGACCGTCACGCTCGTCTCCCACGACTCCTTCAACGTGACCGACGCGGTCCTCAAGGAGTTCGAGCAGCAGAGCGGCTACACCGTCAAGGTGCTGAAGTCCGGTGACGCCGGCGCCGCCCTGAACCAGGAGATCCTCACCAAGGGCAACCCGCGCGGCGACGTCTTCTTCGGCGTCGACAACACCCTGCTCTCGCGCGCCCTCGACAACGGCATCTTCACCCCGTACGAGGCCAAGGGCCTGGCCGACGTGAAGCCCGAGTACGTGCTCGACAAGGAGCACCGGGTCACCCCGATCGACTCCGGCGACATCTGCGTCAACTACGACAAGGCCTACTTCGCCGACAAGAAGATCGCCCCGCCGCAGACGCTGGACGACCTGACCAAGCCGGAGTACAAGAACCTGCTGGTGGTCGAGAACGCCGCGACCTCCTCCCCCGGCCTCGGCTTCATGCTCGCCTCCGTCGGCAAGTACGGCGAGGAGGGCTGGAAGGACTACTGGAGCAAGCTGAAGGCCAACGGCGTCGAGGTCGTCGACGGCTGGGAGCAGGCCTACAACGAGCGCTTCTCCGGCTCCGCGGGCGGCAAGAAGGCCAAGGGCGACCGTCCGCTGGTCGTCTCCTACGCCTCCAGCCCGCCGGTCGAGGTGCTGTACGGCGAGCCGCAGCCGGCCGAGGCCCCGACGGGCGTCGCCACCGGCACCTGCTTCCGCCAGATCGAGTTCGCGGGTCTGCTGAAGGGCGCGAAGAACGAGGAGGGCGGCAAGGCCCTCGTCGACTTCCTGATCAGCAAGAAGTTCCAGGAGGACATGCCCCTCCAGATGTTCGTGAACCCCGTGACCAAGGACGCCGCGCTGCCGGAGCTGTTCACCAAGCACGGTGTGGTGGTCGAGAAGCCGGAGAACGTCACTCCGGAGACCATCGCCAAGAACCGTGAGCAGTGGGTCAAGGCATGGACCGCGCTCGTCGTGAAGTAAGCGGTACGAAGGAGCCGGGTGCGGCGTCGCACGACGCCGCCCCGGTCCCCGGACCGGAGCGGGTACCCGGACAGGGCGAGAGCGGGCGGGCCACCGCCGTCCGCCTCGCCCTGATGGCCGTCCCCCTCGTCTTCTTCGCGCTGTTCTTCGCCTACCCCGTCGCCGCGATCGTCGGCCGCGGCCTCAAGACCGACACCGGATGGCAGTTCGGCCGGATCGGCGAGGTGCTCTCCCGGCCCGACATCGCCGACGTGCTGTGGTTCACCACCTGGCAGGCGCTCGCCTCCACCGTGCTCACGCTGCTGATCGCACTGCCCGGCGCGTACGTCTTCGCGCGCTTCGAATTCCCCGGCAAGCAGCTGCTGCGGGCCGTGGTGACCGTTCCCTTCGTGCTCCCGACCGTGGTCGTGGGCACCGCCTTCCTCGCGCTGCTCGGGCGCGGCGGACTGCTGGACGAAACGGCGGGCGTCCGGCTCGACACCACCGTGTGGGCGATCCTGCTGGCGCACGTCTTCTTCAACTACGCCGTCATCGTCCGTACGGTCGGCGGGCTGTGGGCCCAGCTCGACCCGCGCCAGGAGGAGGCCGCCCGGGTGCTGGGCGCCGGCCGGTTCGCCGCCTGGCGCAAGGTGACGCTGCCCGCGCTGGCCCCGGCCGTGGCCGCGGCCTCCCTGATGGTGTTCCTCTTCACCTTCAGCTCCTTCGGCGTCGTCCTGATCCTGGGCGGACCCGCCTACTCCACCCTGGAGGTGGAGGTCTACCGGCAGACCGCGCAGCTGCTGGACCTGTCGACGGCCGCCGTCCTGACGATGGTGCAGTTCGCCGCGATCGGCGCGATCCTCGCCCTGCACGCCTGGACCGTGCGCCGGCGCGAGACCGCGCTGCGCCTCGTCGACCCGGGCCGCACCACGCACCGGCCGCGCGGCTGGGCGCAGCGCAGCCTGCTGGGCGGCGTCCTGCTGACCATCGGGCTGCTGATCGTGGCGCCGCTGGCCGTGCTGGTCGAGCGGTCCTTCGACACCCCCGGCGGCTACGGCCTCGGCTTCTACCGGGCCCTGCAGGACGCCGGCTCCGGTGGCGGGACCTTCCTGGTACCGCCGCTGGAGGCGATCTGGTATTCCCTGGAGTACGCGCTCGCCGCCACCGCGATCGCCCTGCTCGTCGGGGGACTCGCGGCCGCCGCACTGACCCGGCGCGGGGGCCGCTTCGTACGCGGCTTCGACGCGATGCTGATGCTCCCGCTCGGGGTGTCCGCCGTGACCGTCGGCTTCGGCTTCCTGATCACCCTGGACGAGCCGCCGCTGGACCTGCGGACCACGTGGATCCTGGTGCCGCTGGCGCAGGCCCTGGTGGGCGTGCCCTTCGTCGTACGGACCATGCTGCCGGTCCTGCGCGCGGTGGACGGGCGGCTGCGGGAGGCGGCCGCCGTGCTCGGCGCGTCACCGCTGCGCGCCTGGCGGGAGGTGGACCTGCCGCTGGTGCGGCGGGCGCTGCTGATCGCGGCCGGGTTCGCCTTCGCCGTGTCCCTGGGGGAGTTCGGCGCGACGGTCTTCATCGCGCGGCCCGACCGGCCGACGCTGCCCGTCGCGGTGGCGCGGCTGCTGGGGCGGGCCGGTGAGCTGAACTACGGGCAGGCGATGGCCCTGAGCACGATCCTGATGCTGGTGTGCGCGGTGTCCCTGCTGGTGCTGGAGCGACTGCGACCCGACAAGACCTCCGGAGAGTTCTGATGACACTGCTTCAGCTGGAAGGGGTGTCGGTCCGCTTCGGCGAGCGCGCGGTCGTCGACTCCGTGGACCTGGCGGTGGCCGAGCACGAGACCGTGTGCGTACTGGGCCCGAGCGGCAGCGGGAAGTCCACGCTGCTGCGGGTCGTCGCCGGGCTCCAGCAGGTGTCCGGGGGCCGGGTCCTGCTGGACGGGGCCGACCAGGCCCCCGTACCCGTGCACCGGCGGGGCGTGGGCCTGATGTTCCAGGACCACCAGCTCTTCCCGCACCGCGATGTCGGCGCGAACGTTTCCTTCGGCCTGCGGATGCGCGGCGGCGGGCGCGGCCCCGGGCGCGGAGCGTACGCCGGCCGGGTCGCGGAGCTGCTCGAACTCGTCGGGCTCCCCGGGGCCCAGGGCCGCGCCGTGGCCTCCCTGTCCGGCGGCGAGCAGCAGCGGGTGGCGCTGGCCCGGGCGCTGGCGCCGTCGCCGAGGCTGCTGATGCTCGACGAGCCGCTCGGACAGCTGGACCGGGGGCTGCGGGAGCGGCTCGTGGTCGAGCTCCGGGGGCTGTTCTCGCGGCTGGGTACGACGGTCCTGGCCGTCACGCACGACCAGGGGGAGGCCTTCGCCCTGGCCGACCGGGTCGTGGTGATGCGGGACGGCCGGATCGCACAGGCCGGGACGCCGCTGGAGGTGTGGCAGCGGCCCGCCTCGGAGTTCGTGGCGCGCTTCCTCGGCTTCGAGAACGTGGTCCCGGCGACGGTGACGGGCGCGGTCGCCGCGACCGCGTGGGGCGAGGTCCCGGTCCCGGCCGGCTCCCCGGAAGGGGACCAGCGGCTGCTGGTCCGCCCGGCGGGAGTCGTCCTCCGCGAGGCCGGCCTGCCCTGCGAGGTGCTGTCCCGGACCTTCCGCGGCACGCACGTCGCCCTGCTGCTGCGGCCCGGGAGCGGCCCGGTACTGGAGGCGGAGTGCGGCCTGGCGGGGGCTCCGGCCGTCGGCGACCGGGTCGCCGTGGCCTTCACCCCCGCCGAGGTCGTGGTCCTTCCGCCGGGGAAGGGCTGAACACTCCTCAGGCGGCCTTCGGCAGGACGCCGTCGCAGGCGATCTGCAGGTGCCGGGGGCCGCGCAGCACCGCGTTCTGACGGTACGGCGGCGGGTCCTCCAGCAGCCGGGGGTTCTGCAGCCGGCGGGCCAGTTCGCTCAGCGCCAGCTGCGCCTCCTGCCGGGCCAGCGGCGCTCCGAAGCAGCTGTGGATGCCGCTGCCGAGACCGAGGTGCTGGATGTCCTTGCGGTCCGGGTCGAAGCGGTCGGGGTTCTCGAACCGCTTGGGGTCGCGGTTCCCGGAGGCCAGGACCAGCCACAGGGACGCGCCCTTGGGGATGTTGACCCCCGCGACCTCGATGTCGGAGAGGGTGGTGCGCTGCGGCAGCAACTGCACCGGCGGCTCGTACCGCAGCAGCTCCTCCACGATCGGGACGGACAGCCCGGGGTCCTCGCGCAGCCGCTGGAGGACGTCCGGGTGGCGCAGCAGCGTCAGCATCCCGTTGGTGATCAGGTTGACCGTGGTCTCGTGGCCGGCGATCAGCAGCAGCGCGGAGGTGCTGAGCGCCTCCATCGTCGTCATCGCGCCGTCCGGGCCGTCCGCCGTCGCCAGCTGGGACAGCATGTCGTTGCCGGGGTTCTTGCGCCGCTCCTCGATCAGCCCGGCCAGGTACATGCCCAGCTCCATGCGGGCGTCCGTGGTGCCCTTGCCGCGCTGGGTGGGGTCCCCGTCCGGGTCGGGGTCCAGGCTGGCGGCGAGGGTCTCGGCCCAGACGTGGAAGCGCGGTTCGTCCTCGTGGGGCACCCCGAGCAGCCGGCAGATCACCGTCACCGGGAACGGGTACGCGAACTGGTCGACCAGGTCGACCCGGTCCAGGTTCCCGGTGGCGGCGATGTTGTCGATGAGCCCGCCGACGAGGCCGTGCAGCTCGTCGCGCATGTCGTGCACCCGGTGCGGGGCGTGCGGCGGCCCGAAGGGCCGGTTCGTCATCCGCCGCAGGCGGTCGTGGTCCGGCGGGTCGAGCTTGAGGAAGGAGGGCGGCAGGGCCGCCCCCTCGTCGTCGGCCGACTGCCCCAGCGGATCGTCACCGGTCGACTTCAGGTTGCGCGCGTCGGAGCTGATCCGGGGGTCGTGCAGCAGGCTCTGGATCTCGTAGTACGTGCTGATGACGTACGGGCCGTTGCCATCGTGGGACACGGGGGTCTTGCGGAGCTCCTCGTACAGCGGATACGGGTCGGCCCGGTTCGCGTAGTCGATGATCTCCCGCAGGAGGGCTTGGGTCATGGCGGGTCCTCGTGATCCTCGGGGGCGGTCGCGGCGCGGTCAGCGCCCGGGGGTGAAGGTCATCTTCCGGTCGGCCGGCGAGTAGCCGCTGAGGGTGATGGTCGGGCCGTGGGTCGGGACCGAGGGGTCGGGGAAGTCCGCCGGCACCGGCTTGTTCCCCTCCGGCCTGCGGTCCACCGTGGAGAACGGCGGCGGGAACGGCGCGGTGCTCTCGATCTGGTGCTCGTAGAACGGCAGCCACCGGCAGTTGTCGAAGGTGACGGCCGCGATCACGCGCCCCTGGTAGCCGTAGACGGCCGCGAACCGGCGCTCGGCCAGCGAGCCCTGCGTGACGAGGATCTCGGTGCCCATCGGCGGCACCCCGACCGACTTGATGTTCACGCCGAACTGCGAGGACCAGAAGGCCGGTACCCACAGGTGGGGGCGGCGGTCCGTGCTCTCGCTGAGCATGTTGTGCGCGGCCGTGTCGGCCTGAGCAACGGCATTGCCCCAGTGCTCCAGGGACAGGAACTGGTAGCCGAACAGCGCGTGCGGGGAACGTGCCACGTCACCCGCCACGTAGATGTCGTCGGTGACGATGCCCCGGATGTCGAAGGCCCGGCAGCCCGCGTCGCAGGCGATGCCGCGGGGGCCGGCGCCGAGTCCGGAGCCGACGAGCCACTCGGTGTTGCGCTGCGCGCCGAGGGAGACGACCACCACGTCGGCCTCGACGGTGGACCCGTCGGAGAGGTGGGCGGCGCGGACCCGGCCGGAGGGGTCTCCCTCCAGGGCGGTGACCATGACGCCGGTGCGCAGGTCGACCTCGTGCTCGCGGTGCATCTCGGCCGCGACCTGGCCGATCACCCCGCCGAGCGCGCCGACGAGCGGGGCGTCGCCCCGCTCGGCGACGGTCACGTTCAGGCCGCGTTCCCGGCAGGCGGAGGCGATCTCGGACCCGGTGAACCCGGCTCCGATGACGAGCACCCGGCGGGGGTTGTCGGCGAGAGCGCGTTGCAGCCCCTCCCCGTCGTCGCGGGTGCGCAGGACGAAGACCCCTTCGAGCTCGCCCTCCTCCTCGTTGGGCCAGGGCCGGGCGCGGACGCCGGTGGCGATCAGCAGCCGGTCGTACTCGACCTCGTCGCCGTTGCCGAGCCGGACCCGCCGGGCGGCCATGTCCAGGCCCGTCGCGGGGACTCCGAGGCGCCAGTCGGCGTCGATCGCCCGGCGGCGGGGGAGCGCCGTGTGGTCGGCGACCGCATGGCCCAGCAGGACCTGCTTGGACAGCGGCGGCCGGTCGTACGGCTCGTAGGGTTCGTCGCCGATCATCGTGAGCGAACCGGCGAACCCCTTCTCGCGCATGGTCTCGGCAGCCCGCAGGCCCGCGAGCGAAGCGCCGACGATGACGATGCGGCCTTCGCGCTTGAGGTGCTCCAGGGCCCCGTCGCGGGTGCGTTCACCGGTCACCGCGCGCCTCCGGAACCGGCGCCGGCCCCGGCAGCGGCCTCCTGGGCCACGATGTCCGCCATGTCCTCGTCCGTGAGTTCGAGGAGGATCGCGCCGACGGGACAGGCGGCCACGGCGCGGGCGACGTTCTCGTGCTGCTCGGCGGCCGCCTCAGGGTTGTAGAGGAGCGACTCGTCGCCGTGCATGGCGAAGACGTCGGGTGCGAGGAAAGCGCACTGTGCGTATCCCTGGCAGCGGTTGAGGTCGACGACAAGCCTCATGACGGATCTGCCTTTCCCTCGGCTGTTGATCCCCGTCGCCCCCCGGGTACCCCCGGTTCCTCCCCTGCCCACCAGCATGCACGCGGGACCCGAGGGCCGCCTGCCGGAGCACGGACCGCCAGGTCAGGAAGGGTTCAGGGCGGGCCGGCGCCGTCCGTGGGCGCGGCCGTACGCCGGACCCGCAGGATGTAAAGGCTGATCACCAGGGCCCAGGCCGGGAAGAGCATCTCGGACCAGGGCACGCCGGCGCCCACCACGATCAGGACGAGGCCCACGAGGGTGCCCAGCATGGCCAGGGGCCGGGGGAAGACGCCGAGCGTTCGCCCGATCATCGATGTCGCGAGGACGAAGACCGCCGCCATGCGCATCGAGTACGTCGCGAGGAGGGTGTAGGCGTAGTGGCGGCCGAAGTCGGAGGGCGTCTCCTCGTTCAGCACGGTGCCGGCCGCCGCGGCGGCGCCGAACAGGGTGGCCACGAAGACGAAGCCGCTGCCGAGGAACACGGTGGCGACGAACCGGTCCTCGGCCTCACCGGTGTGCGCGCGGAGGGCGCCCATGAACCAGAGGAAGAAGATGCCGGCGAAGGGCACGATCTGCAGGGCCAGCTGGACCGCCCAGCGGCGGTCCTGGTCGATGGTGGCATCGGCGGCGTCGCCGGCCGGGACGGAGATCCGCATCAGGACGATGGCCGCACCGAGGAGCAGGGCGAAGGCGACTCCGGCCATACCGGCCGCGCGCGGTGTCTTCAGCCGATCGGTCGTGGGCTCCATGAACCCCTCGCTCTCTCCCCCCGGTCCAGCAAGCGACACCCGTCGCCGAGCCACCACCGGGGTCGGCCGACCGGGTGAGGGAGCGGGGCGCCGCCGGGCGGCCGGGCGTCAGCCGACCGGCTCCGGTACCGCCGCCGGGGCCTCCTCCTCGGCGCCCTCGTGCTTGCCGTACCAGGCCACCGCCACCGCGCCGGTCACGGCCATGACGAAGCCGAGGACCGCCAGCCAGGCCAGGCCGGGGCGCGAGGCGTCGCCGAGCCAGAGCACTCCGATCGCGCCGGGGAGCACCGTCTCGCCGACGACGAGGGCCGCGGTCGCTCCGTTCACCGAGCCGATCTGCAGGGCGATGGTGTGCAGGTACATGCCGCCGATGCCGGCCAGCAGGATGGCGTAGAGGGCCGGGTCCGTCAGGAGGGCCCCGAGGTCGAACGGGTCGACGCCGTTCAGGATCCGCACGCCGACGCCGAGGGCGCCGAAGCCCAGACCGGACAGCAGACCCGCCAGGATCGCGGCCCCGCCGCCGAGGAGGCGGACGGCGACCGTGCCGCCCACCATCAGCAGCGCGGTGATCCCCAGCAGCCACCAGTGCGTGGACATCGGCGCGTGGTGGCCGCCCTCGTGGCCCGCCGCGGTCGCCAGCAGCACCAGCGCGGTGCAGACGACACCGATCGAGGCCCACTCCTTGCGGGTCAGCCGGATGCCGAGCATCTTCACGCTCAGCACGGCCGTGATGACCAGGTTGGCGCTGATCACCGTCTGGGAGAGGAAGAGCGGCAGGAGGCGGGCGGCCAGGGCGCCGAGCCCGAAGCCGACGAAGTCCAGGATCGTGCCGACGATGAACTCCCAGGTCATCGCCGCCTTCGCGGTGGACGAGAGGTTGGGGCCGCCGTGGGCGGTCACCCCGGCCGCCGCCGGGGACATCCGGGCGGCGCGGCGCGATCCGACGGCTTGTAGCACGGATCCCGTGCCGTAGCAGATGGATGCCGCGACAGCGGTCAGCAGGCCTATGAGCACCGATGGCTCCGTTCACGTCTGGCAGGTTGTGCGGTACCTCTGCCAGACGTGGGAATCGGCCCGGAAGTTGCCTGCGAACCTCAGCTCATCGAAGCGAGTACGCCGGGGACCTCGTCCACCGAGTCCACGAGCGCGATCCGCGACTCCATCGCCCGGCCCCGGGCCAGTGCCCGCAGCAGGGGCCAGGCCGGGAGGTGCTCGGTCCAGTGGGTGCGGCCGACCAGGACCATCGGGGCCGGCTCGCCCCGGGACCCGTAGTAGTTCGGCGTCGCGCTGTCGAATATCTCCTGGACGGTGCCGGCCGCGCCGGGCAGGAACACCACGCCCGCGGTGGACCTGGCCAGCAGCCCGTCCTCCCGGGTGGCGTTCGCGAAGTACTTGGCGATGTGCGCCGCGAAGGCGTTCGGCGGCTCGTGACCGTAGAACCAGGTGGGGATGCCCACCGAGTCGCCGCCGGCGGGCCAGCGCTCCCGCACGGCGAAGGCCGCGCGCGCCCAGTCGGACACCGACGGCTCGAAGGAGGGTGCCTTGGCCAGCAGTTCGAGGGCCTCCGCGAGGGCGTCGTCCGGGGCCGGTGCCAGGTAGGCGCCGAGGTTGGCGGCCTCCATCGCACCGGGGCCGCCGCCCGTGGCCACGGTCAGCCCGGACCGGGTCAGCGCACGGCCGAGTTCCGCGGCACCGCGGTAGTCCGCGCTGCCCCGGGACATGGCGTGGCCGCCCATCACGCCCACCACGCGGGTGGCGAGAAGGTGCTCGTCGAGGGCGTCGGAGACCGCGTCGTCGTGGACGGAGCGCAGCATCGAGGAGAAGACGTCACCGTCGGTCCCGGTCTCCTGGAACCAGGCGTACGTCTCGGCGTCCGGGGTGGCTTCGTAGCCGCCGGGCAGCCCCTCGAAGAGCTCCTCCGGCGTGTAGAGCAGGCCCCGGTACGGGTTGAAGGGCAGGTCGGGAACGGGCGGGAAGACCAGCGCGCCGTCCGCCCGGACCTTCGCCGAGGCGTCGGGCTCCATCGCGCAGCCCAGGAAGACGGCCGCCGAGGTGTCGGCGGCCAGCAGGGCGAAAGTCCGCTCCAGCAGGTTGACCGACTGGATCCGGTAGCCGCTGAGCGAGCCGCGTGCCACGACCTGGTCGAATTCGGCGAGCGTCTCGATCTCGATGTCTGCGTTGACCATTCGGCCCACCCTAAGGGCTGTGTGCCTCAGCGGGTCAGTGCCAGCGACGTCAGCTGTGCCACACCCCAGCTGAGGGGTACGCACACGGCCACGAGCGCGGTGGCCCGCAGACCCGCCGCCGTACGCAGGACCCTTGCGGGAGCGGCCAGATCGAGCAGGGCCTTGCGTCCGGAGGTCTCGGTCCGGCGGGTCTCCATCGCGGATGTGAGAAGGGTCGCGGCGGCGCACAGGGCCACCAGGGCGGCGGCCGGCCAGGCCAGCGGACCGAGCGGTACGTGCAGCCCGCCGCGGTCCCGCAGGGCGAGGGCCGTCAGGGCCCCCGCGACGACGGAGCACAGCACGCCCAGCGGCGGCCCGATCCGGGAGGCCTGCTCCTGCAGGGACCGGCCGGCCAGCAGTCGCAGCGCACCCGGGCGCACTGCCTGGACCAGGCTCCCGCAGGCGTAGGCCAGACCCGGTCCGGCGAGGGCGAGCCCGACGGCGGTCAGCGTCCAGCCGGCGAGGACCCCGCCGCCGTCCCGGCCGGCGTAGGCCTCGATGGCGAGCCCGCAGGCGGTCAGCGCGATGCCCCAGGGCAGGGCGGTCTGCGGAGCCAGCGGCCGGTGCGGACGCAGCGCGAGGACGGTGGCCGCCGAGGCGGTCAGCGGTACGAGGGCCAGCAGGGTCAGGGCGGCCGCCACGGGCAGCGGCTGCTCGGCGTGCAGGAGCTTGGCGCCGGAGCCGTCGAAGGGCAGGCCGGAGAGGTCCCCGCGGAGGTGGAGGAAGAGGGCCAGGGCCAGGGCGCTGCCCAGGGCGCAGGCGACGGCCGTGGAGATCGCGGCGGCCAGGGCCAGGCGTACGGGTCCCAGCCCGGCGGCGTCCAGCCCCTCGCGGGGCCGGGTGGCGGGGTCGGCCCGGGCGACGGCGACGGCGAAGTGGACCGTAACGGCCAGCGGGACCAGGGCCCACAGCAGGCGAGGGAACGATCCGGCAGGCCGGGCCACGGCTCCGGCGAGTACGTACAGCAGCAGGAAGCCGGTCCCGGCGGAGGCGGCGGCGACGAGCAGCCGCCGCAGCTGGACGAGGGGCCGGGAACCGCGGGCTAGGCGGAGAGCGAGCACGCGGCCTGGCCCTCCGGGGTGTCGGGAAGCGGGGACGCGCCGGGGTTCACCGCGAGGCGGCCGTCGACCAGGTTCAGACGGCGGTCCGCGACGGCCGCGGTGGCCTCGTCGTCCGTGGCCAGCAGCACGGTGATCTCGTGGGAGCGGGCCGCGGTGGTCAGCGTCCGCAGCAGCAGGGCCCGGTCGGCCCGGTGCAGCGGGGCGGTGGGCTCGTCGGCGTAGAGCACCGAGGGCACGTTGACCAGGGCCCGGGCCAGGGCGACCCGCTGGCACTCGGCGCGGGTCAGGGAGGCGGGGCGCTTGCGGGCGAAGGCGCCGATGTCGAGGCGGTCGAGCCACTCGCAGGCGGCGTGCTTGGCACTGCGGTGGGAGGCCCCGGAGAGCAGCAGCGGCAGGGCGGCGTTCTCCCAGACCTTCAGCTCGGGCAGCAGTTGGGGTTCGCTGCCGAGCCAGCCGAAGCGGTCGCGGCGCAGCCGCTCGCGGGACAGGTCCCCCATGGTGTGCACGGGGACGCTGTTGAACCACACCTCGCCCTCGGAGGGGCGCAGCTGCCCGGACAGACAGCGCAGCAGAGTGGTCTTGCCGCTGCCGTGCGGGCCGGTCAGGGCCACGATCTCGCCCTGGCGGACTCCGAGGGAGACACCGACCAGGGCGGGAGCACCGTCGTGCGCGTAGTGCAGGGACCGCGCCCAGAGCACGTCGTTGTCCGGCGGGGCATTCTCCGGTGGGGCCACCATGGCGTACACCTCCGTCCGAGGGAACGAAACGGAGCCCTTCCGGTCACTGGCGCCGCAATGAGATGTAAAGAGATGAACCTCTTGGATGCCGACAGCACACGGCCCGGACCCCCGCGTTCTCACTCGAACGGAGGATCCGGGCCGTGTGTTCGGACTATTGCAGCCTCGGACTATTTACAGCCCGGTCACAGCTTGGTCCAGGCCTCGGTGAGCACCGAGCGCAGGATCCCCTCGATCTCGTCGAAGGTGCCCTGGTCCGCGGTCAGCGGCGGCGCCAGCTGGATGACCGGGTCGCCCCGGTCGTCGGCCCGGCAGTACAGGCCGTTCTCGAAGAGGGCCTTGGAGAGGAAGCCGTAGAGCACGCGCTCGGTCTCCTCGTCCGTGAAGGACTCCTTCGTGACCTTGTCCTTGACGAGCTCGATGCCGTAGAAGTAGCCGTTGCCGCGGACGTCGCCGACGATCGGCAGGTCGTGCAGCTTCTGCAGCGTCTGGAGGAAGGCGCCCTCGTTGTCCAGCACGTGCTGGTTGAGGCCCTCCTTGTCGAAGATGTCGAGGTTGGCCAGGGCCACCGCGGAGGACACCGGGTGCCCGCCGAAGGTGTAGCCGTGCAGGAAGGTGTTGTCGCCCTTGTAGAACGGCTCGGCGAGGCGGTCCGAGACGATGCAGGCGCCGATCGGGGAGTAGCCCGAGGTCATGCCCTTGGCGCAGGTGATCATGTCCGGCACGTAGCCGAACTTGTCACAGGCGAACATCGTGCCGAGGCGGCCGAAGGCGCAGATCGTCTCGTCGGAGACGAGGAGCACGTCGTACTCGTCGCAGATCTCGCGGACCCGCTGGAAGTAGCCGGGCGGCGGCGGGAAGCAGCCGCCGGCGTTCTGCACCGGCTCCAGGAAGACGGCGGCGACGGTGTCGGCACCCTCGAAGAGGATCTGCTGCTCGATCTGGTCGGCGCACCAGCGGCCGAAGGCCTCGGGGTCGTCGCCGTAGATCGGGGCGCGGTAGATGTTGGTGTTCGGCACCTTGTGCGCGCCGGGCACCAGCGGCTCGAACGGAGCCTTGAGAGCCGGCAGACCCGTGATCGACAGGGCGCCCTGCGGGGTGCCGTGGTAGGCGACCGCACGCGAGATGACCTTGTACTTGGTGGGCTTGCCCTGCAGCTTGTAGTACTGCTTGGCGAGCTTCCAGGCGGTCTCGACGGCCTCGCCGCCGCCGGTGGTGAAGAAGACCTTGTTCAGGTCGCCCGGGGCGTAGTGCGCCAGGCGCTCGGCGAGCTCGACGGCCATCGGGTGGGCGTAGGACCACACGGGGAAGAAGGCCAGCTGCTGCGCCTGCTTGTAGGCGACCTCGGCCAGCTCCTTGCGGCCGTGACCGGCGTTGACCACGAACAGGCCGGCGAGACCGTCCAGGTAGCGCTTGCCCTTGTCGTCGAAGATGTAGGTGCCCTCACCGCGGACGATGGTGGGGACGGGGGAGTTCTCGTAGGACGACATGCGGGTGAAGTGCATCCACAAGTGGTCGTACGCGGTCTTGGACAGGTCCTGGGTCACGGTTATCGGGTTCCCCACATGTAGGTCTGCTTCTTCAGCTTCAGGTAAACGAAGCTTTCGGTAGATCGCACGCCGGGGAGCGTGCGGATCTTCTTGTTGATCGTTTCCAGCAGGTGGTCGTCGTCCTCGCAGACGATCTCCACCATCAGGTCGAACGAGCCGGCGGTCATCACCACGTACTCGCACTCGGCCATGGCGGTCAGCGCGTCGGCCACCGGGTCGAGGTCGCCCTCGACGTTGATGCCGACCATCGCCTGGCGCCGCAGGCCCACGGTGAGCGGGTCGGTGACGGCGACGATCTGCATGACGCCCTGGTCGAGCAGCTTCTGCACGCGTTGGCGTACGGCCGCCTCGGACAGGCCGACGGCCTTGCCGATCGATGCATAGGGACGGCGACCGTCCTCCTGCAGTTGCTCGATGATCGCCAGGGACACAGCATCGACCGAAGGGGACGGTTGTCTGTTCCTGGAATCTGCGCTTCGACTGACCACGACCTCACTGTGCACGAGGGTCGTCTGTTCCGCAAGACGGAATCGATGAAATCCGTTGTTTGAAGACTCCGATCTCACTGATTTCGTAGGTGGTGGCGTCCGGGTCTGTCGAAAGCCTCCGCCGAGGGGCTAGGCTTTGGTAAACGTCTCAATCGTTGGACATGTGATCAGGAGTGTGGCTGTAGTGACCACCGAACTGCGTCGTCTGCGCAACTACATCGGCGGGGAGTTCAAGGACGCCGCCGACGGGCGGACCACCGAGGTGGTGAACCCGGCCACCGGCGAGGTGTACGCGACCGCCCCGCTGTCGGGCCAGGCCGACGTCGACGCCGCCATGGCCGCTGCCGCGGCCGCGTTCCCGGGCTGGCGCGACACCACCCCCGCCGAGCGCCAGAAGGCGCTGCTGAAGATCGCGGACGCCTTCGAGGCGCGCGCGGACGAGCTCGTCGCCGCCGAGTCGGAGAACACCGGCAAGCCGCTGGGCCTCACGGCCAGCGAGGAGCTGCCGCCGATGGTGGACCAGATCCGCTTCTTCGCGGGTGCGGCCCGCCTGCTCGAGGGCCGCTCGGCCGGCGAGTACATGGACGGCATGACCTCGATCATCCGCCGCGAGCCGGTCGGCGTCTGTGCCCAGGTCGCGCCGTGGAACTACCCGATGATGATGGCCGTGTGGAAGTTCGCCCCGGCCATCGCCGCGGGCAACACCGTGGTGCTCAAGCCCTCGGACACCACCCCGGCCTCCACCGTGCTGATGGCGGAGATCATCGACTCGGTCCTGCCCAAGGGCGTCTTCAACGTCATCTGCGGCGACCGCGAGACCGGCAAGGCCATGGTCGAGCACTCGACCCCGGCGATGGCCTCCATCACCGGCTCGGTGCGCGCGGGCATGCAGGTCGCCGAGAGCGCCTCCAAGGACGTCAAGCGCGTCCACCTGGAGCTCGGCGGCAAGGCCCCGGTCGTGGTCTTCGAGGACGCCGACATCCCGAAGGCCGTCGAGGACATCGCGGTCGCCGGTTACTTCAACGCGGGCCAGGACTGCACCGCCGCCACCCGCGTGCTCGTGCACGAGTCGATCCACGACGAGTTCGTGGCCGCGCTCGCCAAGGCCGCCGCCGACACGAAGACCGGCGCGCCGGACGACGAGGACGTGCTGTACGGCCCGCTGAACAACCCGAACCAGCTGCGGCAGGTCGCGGGCTTCATCGAGCGCCTCCCCGCCCACGCCAAGGTCGAGGCGGGTGGCCACCAGGTCGGCGAGAAGGGCTACTTCTACGCCCCGACCGTGGTATCCGGCCTCAAGCAGGACGACGAGATCATCCAGAACGAGGTCTTCGGCCCCGTCATCACCGTCCAGTCCTTCACGGACGAGTCCCAGGCCCTGGAGTACGCGAACGGCGTCGAGTTCGCCCTCGCCTCCTCCGTGTGGACCAAGGACCACGGCCGCGCGATGCGGATGTCCAAGAACCTCGACTTCGGCTGCGTGTGGATCAACACCCACATCCCGCTCGTCGCCGAGATGCCGCACGGCGGCTTCAAGAAGTCCGGCTACGGCAAGGACCTCTCCGCCTACGGCTTCGAGGACTACACCCGCATCAAGCACGTGATGACCTCGCTCGACGGCTGATCGGCCGCATCGATCACAGCAGAGCGTTGAAGGGGCGGGCAGTAGACAACATGTCTATTGCCCGCCCCTTCGGCGTTCGCGGAGGCTGTGCCCATGCCTCAACTCGCCTTCTCCCGCCGTGCCGCGCTCGCCGGACTGGGTGCCGCGGGCCTGTCGGCCGCCCTCGCCGGATGCGGTGTTCCCCCCGCCTACGTGCCCGAGGAAGGGCGGGTGGGCCCCGACCGCTCGGAGCGCGACCGCAGCGTCGCCTTCTCCAACTGGCCGCTCTACATCGACACCGACGAGGAGGACGAGGAGCGCCGTCCGACTCTGGAGGCCTTCTCCGAGCGGACCGGGATCGAGGTCCGCTACACCGAGGAGATCAACGACAACGACGAGTTCTTCGGCAAGGTCGGCCCGGCCCTGATGAACCGCCAGGAGACCGGCCACGACCTGGTCGTGGTGAGCGACTGGATGGCCGCCCGCTTCGTCCATCTGGGCTGGGCCCAGAAGATGGACCGGTCGGCGCAGCCCAACGTGACCACCCACCTCGACCCGCAGCTGCGTTCCCCCGCGTTCGACGAGGGCCGGCTGCACACCGTGCCCTGGCAGTCCGGCATCACCGGCATCGCCTACAACCGCAAGGCCCTGGGCCGGGAGATCAGGTCCGTCCGGGACCTGTGGCACCCCGACCTGGCGGGCAAGGTCACGCTCTTCTCCGGGCTCGACGAATCCTTCGGCCTGCTGATGCAGGGCAACGGGGTCGACGTCACGCGCTGGACCGAATCCGACTTCCACCGCGTGTGCGACCACGTCGAGAGCATGGTGAGGAGGAAGCACATCCGTCGCTTCACCGGCAACGACTACACCTCCGATCTCAGCAAGGGCGACGTCCTCGCCTGTCAGGCCTACTCCGGCGACGCCATCCAGCTCCAGGCCGACAACCCGGACATCGAGTTCGTGGTCCCCGAGGAAGGGGGCGAGCTCTGGGCCGAGAGCCTGCTCGTCCCCAACCTGGCCCGGCACAAGGCCAATGCCGAGGCCCTGGTCGACCACTA
Source organism: Streptomyces sp. A0592 (assembly GCF_004795115.1). Classification (NCBI taxonomy): domain Bacteria; kingdom Bacillati; phylum Actinomycetota; class Actinomycetes; order Kitasatosporales; family Streptomycetaceae; genus Streptomyces; species Streptomyces sp. A0592. Next base: position 55,965 of record NZ_SSBM01000015.1, on the reverse strand, counting down.
CTACGACCCCGAGGTGGCCGCGGAGCTCGCCGCCTCCGTCAACTACGTCTGCCCCGTCCCGGCGGCCAGGGAGGTCCTGGCCGGATCCGACGACAAGGAGACCGCCGAACTCGCCGAGAACCCGCTGATCTTCCCCGACGACGAGATGCGCAGGCGCCTCGCCGTGGCCCGGGACATCTCCTCGGCCGAGCGCCGCACCCTCGCCAGGCGGTGGAACGCCATCGTCGGACTCTGATCACGGTCCGGACACGGAACTGAACATGTTCAATCCAATGGCTGAACGTGTTCAGAAATGGGCGTAGGCTTCCATCCATGAGCGAGAGAAGCGCCCTTGAGCGGCGGATCCGTGCCTGGTTGATCCTCTTCGTCGTCTGCCTCGCCCTCAGCGGCATCACGGCCTTTCCGCTGGTCAGCGAACTGCGCTGGGCCAACGCCCTGATCGACAACATATGGCTGCAGCGCGTGGGCGAGGGCCTGGACCGGGCCGATGCCGACTACCCCTTCCTCCTGTACGGGACGGACTGGCTCGCCTTCGCCCACCTCGTGATCGCCGTCTTCTTCTACGGCGTGTACCGAGACCCCGTCCGCAACATCTGGATCGTCGAAGCCGGCATGATCGCCTGCGCCGGCGTGATCCCCCTGGCCCTCATCTGCGGCCCGATCCGCGGCATCCCCTTCTGGTGGAGCGTCATCGACATGGCGTTCGGCGTCTTCGGGGTGATCCCCCTCCTGATCCTGCGCCGCATGATCAAGCGGTTGGAGACCGAGACCGCTGCTACTTCGTGAAGGCCGCCATGATGATGCCGAGGGCCACCGGGTTCATGTCCTGGCCCTTGGCGTCCGTGGCGTTCACCGAGTAGACCACGGTGCGGGAGAGGTCCCGGGTCGCGCCGATCGCGGTGTTGTAGCCGTGCCGCCCGCCCGTCTTGCCCCAGGCCACCGTGCCGTCCGGCAGGACGGTCCTGGACAGGCCGGCCGTCATCACCGCCGGCTCGCCGCTCGCGAAGTCCTTCACGTCCGGCACCGTGAACATCTCCTCCAGCCGGTCCTTCGCCACCACCCGCCCGCTGAACAGGGCCACGGTGAAACGCTCCAGATCCGCCGTCGTCGAGATGATGTCGCCCGCCGCCCACCGGTCCGAGGAGTTCCACTCGGTCACGTCCCGCAGCTCGCGCGAGCCGTCCGCCTTCGGTATCGCCTGGTACCCCCGGTTGTGTGGGCCTTGGATCCTCGTCTCCGTCCGCCCCGGGAACGACGTCCGGTGCAGGCCCAGCGGCCTCAGGATCCGGGCGCCGACTGCCTCCTCGTACCGCATGCCCGTGACCTTCTCGATCAGCAGACCGAGCAGCGTGTAGTTGATGTTCAGGTAGTGCTGGGCCGCGCCGGGCGCGAACTCCCTCGCCTTCGCGACCGCGTTCGCCGCCTGCGCCCGCGGATCGGTCACGTCGAACCGGTGCTCCCACTGCGCCTCGAAGGAGTCGCCCGGTCCGTCGGCCGCCGGAATGCCACTGGTGTGGTTGAGCAACTGCCGCACGGTGACGGCCCCGTAGCGGTCGGGGACCGTCCCGGGCAGGTGGCGCCGGACCGGACCGTCGAGATCCACCCGGCCCTCCGCCGCCAGCTGGAGGACGACCGCCGCCGTGAACACCTTGGTCACGGACCCCGCCCGGAACCGGCCCTGCACGACGGCATCGCGCCCCGTACGGATGTCCGCGACCCCCGAACTGCCCCGCCAGCAGCCGGCCGCGCCGCCCACCCGGACCAGTGCGGCCGTCGCGTCCCCGTGCCGCGGACCGAGCCCGGCGATCGCCGCTTCCAGGGCGGCCGCGTTCGGCGGTGTCGAAACCAGCGGCGCGATCCGGCCCGAGGCGGCGGGCGCCGGTACCGGTACCGGGTCCGACGCGGCGTGGGCGGCGGCCGGACCCGAGGCGATCCCGATGACCAGTGCCGCTGCGATCAGCGTGCGCATCTTCGCGTTCATGACGGTGTGCTCCCCCTGAGACCACTCGGGACCCTCCGCCCCGATGACCTCAATGCTCCAGCTCACAGGGGGGTTTGCGGATCACCAGCGAGAGGGGTCTTCACCGGTACGACAACTCACCGGCGCGAGGGAGGCGACACGCCGTCCCCTCACTCTCCGGAGCGAGCACCCGCCGCGATGAGACCCGTCTCGTACGCGCAGATCACCGCCTGGATCCGGTCCCGCAGCCCCAGCTTCGCCAGGACGTTGCCCACATGCGACTTCACCGTGTGCTCGCTCACCACCAGAGCCGCCGCGATCTCCGCGTTCGACAGCCCCCGCCCCAGGTGCAGCAGCGTCTCCCGCTCCCGCGCCGTCAGCACCTCCAGCCGCTCCGCCGGAAGCGCGGGCGCCCGCACCGTCGCCGCCGTGTACTCCTCGATCAGCCGGCGTGCCACCGAGGGCGCCAGCAGGGACTCGCCCGCCGCCACCACCCGGACCGCGTGGACCAGGTCGTCGCGCCGCACGTCCTTCAGCAGGAACCCGCTGGCCCCGGCGTGCAGGGCCTCGTACACGTACTCGTCCGAGTCGAAGGTCGTCAGCATCACCGTCCGGCAGGCACCGCGCGCCGAGATCGACCGGCACGCCTCGATCCCGTCCAGCACCGGCATCCGGACGTCCAGCAGTGCCACGTCCGGTGCCAGCCGCTCCACGGCCGCGACCGCCGCCGCGCCGTCCCCGACCTCCGCCACCACCTCGATGTCCTCCTGGACGTCGAGGATCATCGCGAACCCGCTGCGCACCAGCTCCTGGTCGTCGGCCACCACCACACGGATCGTCAACTCCCCACCTCCAGCGGCGAGGTTACAAGGACCGCCCGCACCTCGAAGCCGGGGCCGTCGCGCCGCGGACCGCAGTGCGCCGTCCCGCCGTGGGCCGCCGCCCGCTCCCTGATGCCGATCAGCCCGTGCCCGCCGGGCCGGTCACCACCACCGCTGCCACCGTCGCCGCGGCCGGCACCGCTACCGCCACCGCCCGCCGGCCCCCGCCCGTCGTCCGTCACGGTGACCGCCAGCTCCCGTGCCCCGTGGTGCAGCCGTACGCCCACCCGCCGGGCCCGCGCGTGCTTCACCACGTTCGTCAGCGCCTCCTGCACGATCCGGTACACGGCCGTGTCCACCGCCGACGGCAGGCCCCTGACCTGGCCCGTCTCCTCGTACACGATCTCCGGCCCGCCCCGGCGGACCCGGTCCAGCAAGGCCGGGAGCGCCGCCACCCCCGGCAGCGGTTCGCGCGGCGCCGGGCCGTCCGCCTCGCGGAGCACCCCCAGCATCGTCCGCAGCTGCGCCATCGCCTCCCGGCCCGTCTCCGAGATCGCCTCGAAGGCCGCCTCGGCCCGCTCCGGTGCCCGCCGCACCGCCACCGGACCGGCCTCCGCCTGCACGATCATGATGCTGACGGCGTGCGAGAGGATGTCGTGCATCTCCCGCGCTATGCGGGCCCGCTCCCGGGCCACGGCCTGTTCCGCCTCGATCCGGTTGGCCCGCTCCAACTGCGCCGCCCGGTCCTCGACCGCCGCGGTGTAGGCCTGCCGGGTGTACTGGAGCCGGCCCAGCGCGTACGCGGCGCCCGCGCAGAACAGCGTGAACGACAGCTCCCTCGCCGTGCCCGTCTCCAGCCCCACGGACGCGGCGACGACCACCACCGAGCTCGCCCCGACCGCCGCCCGCACCCGGCCGGGACACTGCACGGCGACCGTGTAGAAGGCCATCAGCCCGGCGTAGGGCAGCGGCTGGCCGGGCCCGTCCAGCGCCACCCTGTAGACGCCGCCGATCAGCAGGATCGCCAGCAGGACCAGGACGGGCCGACGCCGCCGCCACACCAGCGGCACCACTCCCAGCGTGGTGAGCGCGTACGAGGCCCAGGTCACCGGAGGCAGCCCCGGCTCCCGCGGCAGCACGAACGGCATCGTGACGGCCAGCTGCACCAGCACGGTCAGGCCCAGGTCCACGACCCACGGGCGGGCCCCGCGCAGCAGCCGGACCCGCCGGACCCGCCGCCCCAGCGCCGGTATCACCGGTCGAACTCGGCCCGTACGGCCGTCAGCGCGTCCACCCTGTTCGTGGTGATCGCGTCGACCCCCGCCGCGATGAGCCACTTCATGGTCCGCTTGGTGTCGGCGGTCCACGCCGACACCAGCAGGCCGTCCCGGTGCAGCGCGTCGGCCAGCTCCCGGCTCACCAGCCCGAAGCGGTAGTTGAGCCAGCGCGGCGCCACCGCGTCGATCAGGACCCGCCGGGGCGGTGACAGCGTGGTCCAGGTCAGCGCGATCTCCGCGTCGGGATCGGCGGCGCGCAGCGCCAGCATCGAGCCCGGTCCCGCGCAGTAGAACGTGCGCTCGCGGGCGCCGCACTCCCGGACCAGGCCCACGACGGAGCGGACCGCCTCCGGCGTGGCGCCGGGGAGGTCGAGCATCAGCCGCCCCGCCCCGGCCGTCATCAGCGCGTCGCGCAGCGTCGGAACGGCGCCCCCCGTCAGCTCCTTGAGCTGAGCCGCGGAGATCTCGTCGAGCCGTACGTCGTGGTTCCACAGCCGCTGGAGCGACTCGTCGTGGAGGAGGACCGGCACCCCGTCTCGGGTCAGCCGTACGTCGACCTCGACCGCGTCCGCCCCGCGGGCGAAGGCGGAGCGGATCGAGGGCAGGGTGTTCTCACGGACACGGTAGGGATCGCCGCGGTGGCCGACGGCAGTCAGGGTGCGCATGGCCCCATTCTCGTGGGGACTTCAGCGCGCGAGCCATTGCGTCGTGTACGTGTCGATCTCCGCGTCGAGCTTCGCCTTGCCGTCCGGGTCCAGGAAGGAGGCCTCGACGGCGTTCTTGGCGAGCTGCGCGAGCCCCCGCTCGTCGAGGCCGAGGAGGCGGGCGGCCACCGCGTACTCGTTGTTGAGGTCGGAGCCGAACATCGGCGGGTCGTCGCTGTTGATGGTGACGAGCACACCCGCCGCGACCATCTCCTTCACCGGGTGCCGGTCGAGGTCGGTCACCGCGCGGGTGGCGATGTTCGAGGTCGGGCAGACCTCCAGCGCGATGCGGTGCTCGGCGAGGTACGCGAGCAGCTCGGGGTCCTTGACGGAGCTCGTGCCGTGGCCGATGCGCTCGGCGCCGAGGTCGCGAATGGCGTCCCAGACGGTCTCCGGGCCGGTGGTCTCGCCCGCGTGCGGCACGCTGTGCAGGCCGGCGGCCCGGGCAGCGTCGAAGTACGGCTTGAACTGCGGGCGCGGGACGCCGATCTCGGGGCCGCCCAGGCCGAAGGAGACCAGGCCCTCGGGGCGCAGGTCGACGGCGAGCCGTGCGGTCTCGGCGGCGGCCTCCAGGCCGGCCTCGCCAGGGATGTCGAAGCACCAGCGCAGGATGACGCCGAGTTCCTTCTCGGCGGCCTTGCGGGCGTCCTCGATGGCCTCCATGAAGGCCTTCTCGTCGATGCCGCGGCGGGTGGAGGAGTACGGGGTGATGGTCAGCTCGGCGTAGCGGATGTTCTGCCGGGCCATGTCGCGGGCGACCTCGAAGGTCAGCAGCCGCACGTCCTCGGGGGTGCGCACGAGGTCGACGACCGACAGGTAGACCTCGATGAAGTGGGCGAAGTCCGTGAAGGTGAAGTAGTCGGCGAGGGCCTCGGGATCGGTGGGCACCTTGGAGTCGGGGTGCCGGGAGGCGAGCTCGGCCACGATGCGCGGGGAGGCGGAGCCGACGTGGTGGACGTGGAGTTCGGCCTTGGGCAGCCCCGCGATGAAGGGGTGCAGGTCGGTCATGGGGGGTGCCTCCGGAGGGACGGGGTTCGGGCAGGTCGCCTTCATCGTAGGCACGGCCGTGACTGTCGGTCGCAGCGCTTAGCATGGCCGTACGAGAGAGGGGGGCTCCGTATGAACGACAGCAGTCCCGAGCCGCGGGATCCGTGGGCGCCGCCGGAGCGGCCGCCGGTGGACCTGGGCAAACCACAGGGGGACCGCGGCACGCCGGGCGTGTCGGGCCCGCCGTCCATGCACGACCAGCCGACGCTCGCCGGGATGCCGGGCGAGCAGACGGCCCCCGCCGCGCCGGGCCCCGGCGCGCCCCCGCAGGCGGCCGGTCCGGCCTCGGCGGTGTACGGCTATCCGGCGGCCCAGCCCGGCTACGGGTATCCCGGCGACGCCGGATACCCCGGGTATCCCGGGTACCCCGCCCCGCAGGGCTACCCGTTCCCCGGCGCGTACCAGCCGTACGGGCGCGCGCCCAGCAACGGCTTCGGCATCACCGCGCTCGTCCTCGGCATCCTCGCGGTCGTCGGCTGCATCACCAGCTTCATAGCGGTCGCGCTCGGGATCGGGGCCGTCGTCTTCGGCGCCCTGGGCAAGGGCAAGGCCAACCGCGGCGAGGCCGACAACGGCGGGATGGCCCTGGCCGGCATCATCCTGGGCGCGATCGGCATAGCCCTGGGCCTGCTGATGCTGATCGCCATGTTCGCCCCGTTCTTCGGTGGCGGATGGGACGACGGCCCGAACTACGAGAGCCCGTATTCGGACTCACGTCTTCACGAACGGGTCTGAAGCCACGGCCAGTCGGCGTCCCGCCCGCCCTCGATCAGCGACACCATCCGGAAGGCCGCGTCCGTGAGCCCGCCGAAGGTGTGCCGGTTCCCGCTGCCCGACGGCGCGTGGCCCACCCGGTATCCCGCCAGGTTCCAGGTGTAGACGGGCACGTCGGACGGCACGTGCTCCGCCGGGTCCCCGCTGTAGCCGTAGGAAGCGGCCTGTTCGTCCGTCACGATCAGTACCCGGTCGTGGCCGCGGTAGTGCTTCTTCACGGCCTCCGCCGTGTAGGTGCCGCCGAGGTCCCCGAACCGTTCGAGCACCTTCAGCACGGACTCGCCCCGGGTGTGGGCGACCTCCTGGCTGGTCGTGCCGAACTGCACGAGGTCGGCGTTCTCGGCCCGCAGCGCCAGCGCCGCCCCGAAGACGGCCGCGGCGTCGGCCCGGTTGAGCCGGGAGCGGTCCGACAGCCGGGTCCACATCGACCCGGACCGGTCGACGAGGACCAGCGTGCGTCCGGGCAGCGCCGGTACGTTGGCCAGCGAGTGCCCGAGCGCCTGCTCCAGCGGGTACGCCCAGCGCAGCGAGGGCGCGTGCTGGTAGGCGGCCAGGTAGCGGAAGGGGAACTGCCGGGACCGGGCGACGACCTCCGGGTCGGAGATCTTCGCGGCGACCTGCGCGGCCACCGCGTCCGAGACCCCGGCCTCGTCGAAGTTGCGCAGGTTGCGCAGCAGCGCCATCGCGCCCATGGACGGGATGACCGCCTCCCAGGCGGCCGCGTCCAGCGGCCCCTGCAGCCAGCCGGCCAGCGCCTCCCAGGTCATGCCCGCCGCCGCGAGCCGCTCCGCCCCGTCCGGGGCGACGACGACACCGCGCCGCTCGGAGACGGGCAGTTCCATCAGCGCCCGGTGCGCGGCAAGGGTGCGGTTGCCCTCCGGGACCTGCGCGCTCTGCGGGTTGTGCCTGCGGTCCAGGGCGTAGCGGAACAGCTCGCCCTGCCAGGGCTTGTCCGGATCGGGGGAGGCGTGCACGAGGTTGAGGACGTCCCCGAAGCGGTAGGCCTTGGAGTCGGTGTCGTACTTCAGCAGCGAGGTGCCGGAGTAGAGCCGGCGCACGGCGTCGGCGATCCCGCGCTTGACGGGCTTGGGCACGGCCCGCCCGTACGTTGCCGTCCAGTAGGCCAGCAGTTCCCCGGGCTCGTCGGCGCGCCGCAGCACGGAGTCCACGACCCCGCGGTTCGAAGGGCCGTCGGTGACGCCCGCGTCGAGCCTGGCCTTCACGTACTCCGCGGCGCCGACGAGCGAGGCGGTGCGCATGTTGGCGTCCCCGCGCAGCCAGCCCAGCAGGCCGGCCGTCCATGCGGGATCCTCGACGGCGAGGGTGCGCACGAGCGCGGTGAAGCGGTCGTCGCGCTCCTGACCGCTCTCGTAAGCGGTGCGCTGCGTCACGAAGTTGGCGACGGCCAGCAGGAAGAGTTCGGAGCGCGGATCGCGCAGCCGGCCCGGGCCGCCCTCGGCGGTGCGGGCGCTTGCGGTGGAGCGCACTGGCGAAGTGGGTGCGGCGGGCGCCGGCTTGACGAGCGCGCGCAGGTTGAAACGAGCCATGAGAATCCCCCCGAATTCAATGGAAGCGGGGGAGGCGTGACGTGGGGGATGCCCGAGATCGGGAGTCGGCGGCGGACTTTATGCCCGGCGAGCTTGCTCACTGCTCCACCGGCCCGTTCCCTTGCGGGTGACGAGCCGGGTGGGATTCGAACCCACGACCTCCGGGTCCCCAGAAGTAACCGTCGCCTGCGCACCGGGCATCCCCCACGCGGGCCTCCCGAGATCAAGGTGGCGGCGGCCTGGGTTTCTCTGCAAAAGAAGGAGCCGCAGCCTGCGCACCGGGAGGTGCGTGACGTAGGTGTCCAGAGAACAAGGCCGGCGAAACCACTGGTGCTCTACCAACTGAGCTACACCGGCCTGAAGCCGGTGACGGGACTCGAACCCGCGGCCGCCCGATTTGGATTCGAAGTAGGTCTCGCCTTCGCACCTGGACGAGGAACACGTTAGGCGGCGGTCCTGCGGCTCCGCCAGCCAATTACGCCCGGCTCGGACCTTCGCCGGCCCCGCCGCCCGAGCGCAGCCGCTCCCGGGCCTCCATCAGGGCGAAGCCCAGCAGGTTCAGCCCGCGCCAGCGCGCCGGATCCAGGGCGCGCTCGTCGTCGGCGGCCAGCCCGATGCCCCAGATCCGGTCCATCGGGCTCGCCTCGACCAGCACGCGCTCCCCGGTGCCCAGCAGGTAGGCGCGCAGCGCCGGGTCGGACTCGAACTTGTGCACGCTGCCCTCCACGACCAGGGCGAAGCGCTCCCGCTCCCACGTCGCGTCGTCGAAGCCGCGCACCAGCCGCCCGGCCTTCTTCGCCTCGGCCGGGGTCGTCGCCTCCACGGCGGCGCGCTCGGCCTCCGGGTCCCCGAACAGCCGGGCCTTGCCGGCCATCATCCAGTGCTCGGCCGTCGCATAACGGACGTCACCGACAGTGAAAGCGGACGGCCACCACTGGCTCAGGCAGCTCGGACCGAGCCTGCCGTCAGGCAGCGGCCGGTGCCCCCAGAACGGCAGGAACTTCACCCGCTCACCGCGGCTGACCTGCTTGATCAGGTCGTCGATCATCTCCATGCACGCGAGTCTGACACCCGCCACTGACACTTCGTACGGGATTTTCGGCGTGCCTCGACACATGGTCGACCGATTCCGTCGCGTAATCAAAAGGCAACAACGGAATCACTTGGCCGAGGGCATCACCTCTGCCAGGATCGGCACTCAATTCGAGCTGTAGCTCGAACTGTAGCTACGGAGAGCGTGAGAGCGTGATGGGCAACCGCTTCCAGGTCAAGGACCGCTTCGCAGACGGCGCGCAGTACATCGACGGACAGCTCCGGGCCGGAACCTCCGGTCGGTCACACACCGTGATCGACCCGGCCACCGGCGAGGAGGTCCTGACCTACGAACTGGCGAGCACCGCGGACGTCGACGAGGCCGTCGCCGCCGCCAGGCGCGCCTTCCCGGCCTGGTCGGGCGCCACCCCCGGCGAGCGTTCGGACGCCCTGCACCGGCTGGCCGCCGTACTGGCCGAGCAGGCCGAGGACTTCGCGTACGCCGAGTCCCTCCAGTGCGGCAAGCCGATCAAGCTGTCGACCGAGTTCGATGTGCCCGGCACCATCGACAACACCGCCTTCTTCGCGGGTGCCGCCCGGCACCTGCAGGGGCAGGCCGCCGCCGAGTACTCGGGCGACCACACCTCCTACGTGCGCCGCGAGGCGATCGGCGTCGTCGGCTCCATCGCCCCCTGGAACTATCCGCTCCAGATGGCCGCCTGGAAGATCCTCCCGGCGATCGCGGCGGGCAACACCATCGTGCTCAAGCCCGCCGAGCTCACCCCGCTGACCTCCCTGATGTTCGCCCAGGCGGCCAAGGACGCGGGCCTGCCCGACGGCGTGATCAACATCGTGACCGGAGCCGGCCGCGATGCGGGCGAGCACCTGGTGGGCCACCCCGACGTGGTGATGACCTCGTTCACCGGCTCCACGGCCGTCGGCAAGCGGGTCGCGGAGATCGCCACCGCCACCGTGAAGCGCCTGCACCTGGAGCTCGGCGGCAAGGCCCCCTTCCTCGTCTTCGACGACGCCGACCTGGAGGCCGCCGCGCACGGCGCCGTCGCCGCCTCCCTGATCAACACCGGCCAGGACTGCACCGCCGCCACCCGCGCCTACGTGCAGCGCCCCCTGCACGACGCCTTCGTCGCCCGGGTCGCCGAGCTGATGGAGACCGTCCGCCTCGGCGACCCCTTCGCACCCGGCACCGACCTGGGCCCGCTGGTCTCGCACGCCCAGCGCGACCGCGTCGCCGGCTTCGTCGAGCGCGCCCGCGGCTACGCCACCGTCGTCACCGGCGGCGAGATCCCCGGCGGCGAGCTCGCCGACGGCGCGTACTACCGGCCCACTCTCATCAGCGGGGCGGCCCAGGACAGCGAGGTGGTCCAGTCGGAGATCTTCGGCCCCGTCCTCGTGGTCCTGCCCTTCGACAGCGACGACGAAGGCATCGCTCTGGCCAACGACACCCCGTACGGACTCGCCGCCTCCGCCTGGAGCCGCGACGTCTACCGGGCCGGCCGTGCCACCCGCGAGATCAAGGCCGGCTGCGTGTGGGTCAACGACCACATTCCGATCATCAGCGAGATGCCCCACGGGGGCTACAAGGCCAGCGGCTTCGGAAAGGACATGTCCGCCTACTCCTTCGAGGAGTACACGCAGGTCAAGCATGTGATGTACGACAACACCGCGGTGGCCGCGAAGGACTGGCACCGCACGATCTTCGGGGACCGATAGCCGACCACCGCCCGACCCGCGGTACACCTCCCGAAAGGCCACAGCGCATGGAGCAGTTCGAGCCCGACCGCCTCTCCGCGGTGCAAGTCGCCGCGATGCGGCGCAGCCTCACCAGCGGGCGCGGCGCCCTCACCCGCCGCTCGCTGCTGCGCGCCTCCGGAGTCGGAGCGCTCACCCTCGGAGGCCTGTCCGCCCTCGCCGGGTGCGGCATCCCGCCCGCCAAGCGCGAGGGCGCCGCGGCCGCGGCCTCCGACGACCACTCGGACCGGGAGAAGGAGATCAACTTCTCCAACTGGACCGAGTACATGGACACCAGTGAGGACGAGAAGTCCCGGCCCACGCTGGAGGAGTTCGCCAAGCGGACCGGGATCAAGGTCAAGTACACCGAGGACATCAACGACAACGTCGAGTTCTTCGGCAAGATCAAACCGCAGCTCGCGGCCGGCCAGGACACCGGCCGCGACCTGATCGTGGTCACCGACTGGCTCGCCGCGCGCATCATCCGCCTCGGCTGGGCCCAGAAGCTCGACCCCTCGCACCTGCCGCACGCCTACGCCAACCTGTCCCCGCAGTTCCGCAGCCCCGACTGGGACCCGGGCCGCGCGTACAGCTACCCCTGGACCGGCATATCCACCGTCATCGCCTACAACGAGAAGGCGACCGACGGCAAGAAGGTCGACTCCGTCACCCAGATGCTCGACGACCCCTCCCTCAAGGGCCGCGTCGGCTTCCTGACGGAAATGCGCGACAGCGTCGGCATGACCATGCTCGACCAGGGCAAGAACCCCTCCTCCTTCACGGACGCGGACTTCGACGAGGCGATAGGCCGGCTCCAGAAGGGCGTGGACAAGAACCAGATCCGGCGCTTCACGGGCAACGACTACACCTCCGACCTCGACAAGGGCGACCTCGCGGCCTGCCTCGCCTGGGCGGGCGACGTCATCCAGCTCCAGGCCGGCAACCCGGACATCAAGTTCGCCATCCCCGCCGCCGGCTACATCACCTCCAGCGACAACCTGCTGGTCCCCGTCAAGGCCCGGCACAAGGCCAACGCGGAGCGGCTCATCGACTACTACTACGAGCTTCCGGTCGCCGCGCAGCTCGCCGCGTACATCAGCTACGTGTGCCCCGTCGAGGGCGTGGGCGAGGAGCTCGCCAAGATCGATCCCGAGCTCGCGGAGAACACCCTGATCGTCCCGGACAAGGCGATGACCGCCAAGTCCCACGCCTTCCGCTCGCTCACCGGCGAGGAAGAGACGGCGTACGAGGAGAAGTTCGCCAAGCTCATCGGCGCGTAACGGCCTCAGCCGCACCGCGTCCGCTTCTCCCCCTGACCTCTTCGCCCACCCAACCCCGGGACCATCCATGACTGACAAGACCGCGGGCGGCGACGTCCGCCTCTCCGGGATCAGCAAGCACTACGGCACCTTCACCGCAGTGCACCCGCTGGACCTCACCGTTCCCCAGGGCTCCTTCTTCGCCCTGCTCGGCGCCTCCGGCTGCGGCAAGACCACCACCCTGCGCATGATCGCGGGACTGGAGGAGCCCTCCACCGGCACGGTCCACCTCGGCGACCGCGAGGTCACCGACCTGCCGCCCTACAAGCGCCCGGTCAACACGGTCTTCCAGAGCTACGCGCTCTTCCCGCACCTGAGCATCTTCGAGAACATCGCCTTCGGCCTGCGCCGCCGCGGCATCAAGTCGGTCAAGAAGCAGGTCGACGAGATGCTGGAGCTGGTCCAGCTCGGCCAGTTCGCCCAGCGCAAGCCGCACCAGCTCTCCGGCGGCCAGCAGCAGCGCGTCGCCGTCGCCCGCGCCCTGATCAACCACCCGCAGGTACTGCTCCTCGACGAGCCGCTCGGCGCCCTCGACCTCAAGCTGCGCCGCCAGATGCAGCTGGAGCTCAAGCGGATCCAGACCGAGGTCGGCATCACCTTCGTGCACGTCACGCACGACCAGGAGGAGGCCATGACCATGGCCGACACGGTCGCCGTGATGAACGGCGGCCGCGTCGAGCAGCTGGGCGCGCCCGCCGAGCTCTACGAGAACCCGCGGACCACCTTCGTCGCCAACTTCCTCGGCACCTCCAACCTCATCGAGGCCTCCGTGGAGTCCGCCGGGTCCGACGTGGTCGTCTCCGCCTCCGGCACCACCCTGAGGCTGCCCGCCGCCCGGTGTTCGACCACGCCCCGCACCGGCGGAAAGCTGCTGGTCGGTGTGCGTCCGGAGAAGGTGTCCCTGCTCCCGGCCGAGGAGGAGAACGCCATCGCGACGGGCCGGAACAAGATCACCGGCCGCATAGCCGCCTCCTCCTTCATCGGAGTCTCCACACAGTTCGTCATCGACAGCCCCGTCTGCCCCGAGCTCGAGGTCTACGTCCAGAACATCGAGCGCGACAGCCGGCTGGTCCCGGGCGCCGAGGTGGTCCTGCACTGGAACCCGGAGCACACCTTCGGCCTCGACGCGGACCAGGACATCGACGCGGGCATCGAGACGGTCGAGGAGAGCGCGTGACCGCCACCGCCGCGCCGCCCCAGGCGCCCGCCCCCGCCGGACCCCCGGTCCACAAGCCGTCCGTGCGCAAGCGGCTGGTCCCGTACTGGCTGCTGCTCCCCGGCATCCTGTGGCTGCTGGTCTTCTTCGTGCTGCCGATGGTCTACCAGGCCTCCACCTCGGTGCAGACCGGCTCCCTCGAAGAGGGCTTCGAGGTCACCTGGCACTTCCAGACGTACTGGGACGCCTTCACCGAGTACCTGCCGCAGTTCCTGCGCTCCCTGCTGTACGCCGGCACCGCCACCGCGCTGTGCCTGCTGCTCGGGTACCCGCTGGCCTACCTGATCGCCTTCAAGGCGGGCCGCTGGCGCAACCTGCTCCTGGTGCTGGTCATCGCCCCGTTCTTCACCAGCTTCCTGATCCGCACGCTGGCCTGGAAGACGATCCTGGCCGACGGCGGGCCGGTGGTCGCAGGCCTCAACGCGATCGGCTTCCTCGACGTCACCAGCTGGCTCGGCATGACCGAGGGGGACCGGGTGCTGGCCACGCCGCTCGCGGTCGTCTGCGGCCTGACGTACAACTTCCTCCCCTTCATGATCCTGCCGCTGTACTCCTCGCTGGAGCGCATCGACACCCGCCTGCACGAGGCGGCCGGGGACCTGTACGCCCGCCCCGCCACGGTCTTCCGGAAGGTCACCTTCCCGCTCTCCATGCCGGGTGTGGTCTCCGGGACCCTGCTCACCTTCATCCCGGCGAGCGGCGACTACGTGAACGCCGAGCTGCTCGGCTCCACGGACACCCGGATGATCGGCAACGTCATCCAGTCGCAGTACCTGCGGATCCTCGACTACCCGACGGCGGCCGCGCTGTCCTTCATTCTCATGGCGATCGTGCTGATCATGGTCACCATCTACATCCGCCGAGCGGGGACGGAGGACCTGGTCTGATGCGCACCCCCCTCACCTGGCTGCGGCGCAACCTGGTCGTGATCGCGGGGCTCGGCACGCTCGCGTACATGATCCTGCCGAACGTCGTCGTCACCGTCTTCTCCTTCAACAACCCCTCCGGGCGCTTCAACTACGCCTGGCAGGAGTTCTCGCTCGACGCGTGGAAGGACCCCTGCGGTGTCGCCGACATGTGCGGCTCCCTCGGCCTGTCGCTCCAGATCGCCCTGTGGTCGACGCTCGCGGCGACCGCCCTGGGCACGGCGATAGCCTTCGCGCTGGTGCGCTACCGCTTCCGGGCGCGCGGCGCGGTCAACTCGCTGATCTTCCTGCCCATGGCCATGCCCGAGATCGTGATGGCCGCCTCGCTGCTCGCGCTCTTCCTCAACATGGGCATCCAGCTGGGCTTCTGGACGATCCTGATCGCCCACATCATGTTCTGCCTCAGCTTCGTCGTCGCCGCCGTCAAGGCGCGTGTCCTGTCCATGGACCCGCGGCTGGAGGAGGCCGCCCGCGACCTCTACGCCGGCCCGGTGCAGACCTTCGTACGGGTCACGCTGCCGATCGCGGCACCCGGTATCGCGGCGGGCGCGCTGCTCTCGTTCGCCCTCTCCTTCGACGACTTCATCATCACCAACTTCAACTCGGGCAACACCGTCACCTTCCCCATGTTCGTGTGGGGATCGGCGCAGCGCGGTACGCCCGTGCAGATCAACGTCATCGGCACGGCGATGTTCGTCATCGCGGTGCTGGTGGTCCTCGCCGGCCAGATGGTCGGCAACCGCCGCAAGAAGGCACAACCGAAGTAATCAGTTCCGTAGGGAGTTGGAAGCCATGGCCCCAGTCGCCATGCGTAGTGTTGCGAAATCCCTTTCCGAAGCGAAGCCGGTCTCGTACTGGCTGGACGACCCCGGCAAGCCCGCCCCGCAGCCGGCGCTCACCTCCGACGAGCGCTGCGACCTGCTGGTCATCGGCGGCGGCTACAGCGGCCTGTGGACCGCGCTCCTCGCCAAGGAGCGCGACCCCGGGCGGGACGTCGTACTGATCGAGAGCAAGGAGGCGGGCTGGGCCGCCTCCGGCCGCAACGGCGGATTCTGCGCCGCCTCCCTCACCCACGGCCTGGGCAACGGCATCGCCCGCTGGCCCGGTGAGCTGGCGAAGCTGGAGGAGCTGGGCGCCCGCAACCTCGACGCCATCGAGGAGGCCGTCGCCCGCTACGGCATCGACTGCGACTTCGAGCGGACCGGCGAGATCGACGTCGCCACCGAACCGCACCAGGTCGAGGAGCTGCGCGAACTCCACGAGGAGGCGCTCCGCCTGGGCCTGGCCGGCGGGTCCGAATGGCTCGACCGGGACGCCGTGCGCGCCGAGGTCGACTCCCCGACCTTCCTCGCGGGCCTGTGGGACCGCGACGGCGTCGCCATGCTCAACCCGGCGAAGCTCGCCTGGGGCCTCAAGCAGGCGTGCCTGGACCTCGGCGTGCGGATCTACGAGAACACCCGCGGCCTGAAGCTCGCCCCGGCGGGGCGCGGGATGACCGTGCAGACCCCCTACGGCACGATCCTGGCCCGCCGGGTCGCCCTGGGCACCAACATCTTCCCGTCGCTGGTCCGGCGGATCCGCCCCTTCACCGTCCCGGTCTACGACTACGCCCTGATGAGCGAGCCGCTGGACGAGGCGCAGCTGGCCGCGATCGGCTGGAAGAACCGGCAGGGCCTGGGTGACAGCGCCAACCAGTTCCACTACTTCCGGATCACCAAGGACCACCGGATCCTGTGGGGCGGCTACGACGCGATCTACCCCTACCGCGGCAGGCTCGACTCCGAGTACGACCACCGCCCCGAGACCTACCTCCGGCTCGCCGAGCACTTCTTCACCGCCTTCCCCCAGCTGGAGGGGCTGAAGTTCAGCCACGCCTGGGGCGGCGCGATCGACACCTGCTCGCGCTTCTCCGCCTTCTTCGGAACGGCGCACTCCGGCAAGGTGGCCTACGCGGCCGGCTACACCGGCCTCGGGGTGGGCGCCACCCGCTTCGGCGCGGACGTGCTGCTCGACCTGCTCGACGGGCTCTCCACCGAGCGCACCCGGCTGGAGATGGTGAAGTCCAGGCCGATGCCGTTCCCGCCCGAGCCGTTCGCCTGGACCGGGATCGCACTCACCAAGTGGTCGCTGGCCCGCGCGGACGCCCGGGGCGGGCACCGGAACCTGTGGCTGAAGGCGATGGACAAGCTCGGCCTCGGCTTCGACAGCTGAGCGCGCCCGCGTCCGGCGCCCCGCGCCCCGCGCGCGGCCCCCGCAGCGCCGGTCGCCGTGTGACCCGATTCACCATCACGGAGTAGGGGAACCCGCGTCATAGCCGGGCCCGGCCCCGCTCTCTGCGGGTGAGGACACCTCACCTACAGGGAACGGAGGCCGGGCGATGACGACCCCGGGGGAGAAGACCGCGGTGGACTGGCTGGCGTCGGCGGCGCCGGATCCCGACGCCTGCCGGCGGGCATGGGAGCGCGACCCCCTCGGGGTCGCCCTGCTGCCCGCGGGCCGGCTCTGGGACGTACTGGTCCTGCCGGGGGAGCTGGGGCAGGCGACCCTCGACGTGCTCGCCCTGCTCACCGACCGGCCCGGTCCGGTGCTCGCCGACTTCGGCGCATCGCGGCTGGGCTTCTTCGTGCCCGCGGGCACCGCCTCCCACTGGGTCGGCACGGGCGTACGCGGTGCCGGGCGCGGGGCGTGGATCGTGGTCCCGTACCCGGGCCGGGCGACCGGGGGAGTGCGCTGGGTGGTGCTCCCGGACGGGGAGGGGACCCTGACGGACCCGGTCCTGTTGGAGCTGGCCATGCACGAGGCGGCCGCACGCGCGCTGGTGGGGGAGTGCCGAAACCCTTGACAACAGGATTGGTCTGGACCATCTTGGGCGCCGCTGTTCCCGTTCCAACAGCCTGGCTCCATCCCCCCATGTTCCGGAGGCAGTTGTGCGCAGAGCCTGGTCCCTCCTCACGGCCGCCGCCCTCGCGGCGGCCGGCTTCCTCGCCGCGGGCCCGCCCGCCGCGGCCGCGGATGCCGACCTCGTCCGCAACGGCGGCTTCGAAGCCGGACTCGACGGCTGGAGCTGCTCGGGCGCCAGCGGAGCCACCGTCACCAGCCCCGTCCACGGCGGTAGTTCCGCCCTGAGGGCCACCCCGGCCGGCCAGGACAACGCCCGCTGCTCCCAGACCGTCACCGTCAAGCCGGACTCCACGTACACGCTCGGCGCCTGGGTGCAGGGCGCGTACGTCTACCTCGGCGCGAGCGGCACCGGCACCACCGACGTGTCGGTCTGGACGCAGAGCCCGGGCGCCTGGAAGCAGCTGACGAGCACCTTCCGCACCGGCCCGTCCACCACCTCGGTGACCGTCCACACCCACGGCTGGTACGGTCAGCCCGCCCACGTCACCGACGACGTCACCCTGGTCGGCCCCGACCCCGGCGGCCCCGGCCAGCCGCAGCCCCCGGCCGCCCCCACCGGCCTGACCGCCTCGGCGACCTCGTCCGGCTCGGTCCTGCTGTCCTGGACGGCGGTGGCGGGCGCCACCTCGTACACCGTCCACCGGGACGGCGCCGCGCCGCTGATGGTCACCTCCACCTCGGCCACGGTGAGCGGACTCGCCGCCTCCACCACCTACACCTTCCGGGTCGGCGCGGTGAACGCGGCGGGCGAGTCCCCGCAGAGCGCCCCCGTCTCCGTGACGACGGGCAGCGGCGGAGGCGGGGGCGGCGGGCTCCCCGCGCACGCGCTCGTCGGCTACCTGCACGCGAGCTTCGCCAACGGCTCCGGCTACACCCGCATGGCCGACGTGCCGGCCTCGTGGGACGTCATCAACCTCGCCTTCGGCGAACCGACCTCGGTGACCTCGGGCGACATCCGCTTCCGCCTCTGCCCGGTCGCGGAATGCCCGAACGTCGAGTCGGCGGCCGAGTTCAAGGCGGCCGTTAGGGCGAAGCAGGCCGCCGGCAAGAAGGTGCTGATCTCCATCGGCGGGCAGAACGGTCAGGTCCAGCTCCCCACCACCGCCGCCCGCGACACCTTCGTCACGTCCGTCAGCAAGATCATCGACGAGTACGGGCTCGACGGCCTGGACATCGACTTCGAGGGCCACTCGCTCTCCCTGGCCACCGGGGACACCGACTTCCGCGCCCCCACCACGCCGGGCATCGTCAACCTGATCTCCGCAGTGAAGTCCCTGAAGGCCCGCTACGGCTCCGGCTTCGTCCTGACGATGGCCCCGGAGACCTTCTTCGTCCAGCTGGGGTACCAGTTCTACGGCTCCGGCCCCTGGGGCGGCCAGGACCCGCGCGCCGGCGCGTACCTCCCGGTCATCCACGCCCTGCGCGACGACCTCACCCTGCTCCACGTCCAGGACTACAACTCAGGCCCGATCATGGGCCTCGACAACCAGTACCACTCCATGGGCGGCGCGGACTTCCACATCGCCATGACCGACATGCTGCTCGCCGGCTTCCCGGTCGCCGGCAACGCCGCCCGCGTCTTCCCGGCCCTGCGCCCCGACCAGGTCGCGATCGGACTGCCCGCCACCACCAACGCGGGCAACGGCCACACCTCGCCGGCGGAGGTGGCCAAGGCCCTGAACTGCCTGACGAAGAAGAGCGACTGCGGGACCTACCAGACCCACGGCACCTGGCCGGGCCTGCGCGGCCTGATGACCTGGTCGATCAACTGGGACCGCTTCGGGGGCTGGGAGTTCAGCCGGAACTTCGACGCGTACTACGGCAGGACCGCCTGACCGCCAGCAGCAGCGGCGTACACATCAGCAGGCTGGCCAGCACGTCCAGCGGCCAGTGGAACCCCCGCAGCACCAGCCCGACGGCCGTCGCCCCCGTGAGCACGAGGGCGGCGGCCGTCGGCCACACCCGGCCCGCGTACGGCCGCAGGAGCAGGGCCGCGCCCGCGTACGCCACGAAGGCCGTCGCGGTGTGGCCCGAGGGGAAATAGCCGGCGGCCCAGGGCTCCAGGGGGCCGGGGCGGGCGGTCCACTCCTTCAGCGGGACGACGAGCGCCGGCACCAGGGCCATCGCGACCACCGCGGCCGCGGCGCCGCGGCGGTTCCCGCGCCGGACGGCGTACGCGGCGGCGAGGAGCAGCACGGGCAGTGCGACCGGGACGTTCCCCAGGTCGGAGAGGGCTTCGGTGACCGCGTCGGGCACGGTGCGCACGAGCGCGCCGCCGAGCCGGGCGTCCCAGGACAGCAGCGGGCCCCGCACCAGGACCTGCCAGGTGATCAGGGCGAAGAGGAGGGCGCAGAGCGCGGAGGCGGCGACTTCGCCGGAAAGGGTGGCCGGCCGTCCCGGAACAGGGGGGATGGTTCCGGGACGGCCGCCCGGACCGGGTTGCCGCACGCCCCGGGGGGTTTGGGGCGGTCGGCTGTCCGATCGGTGAGGAGTGTGCGCGAACGCATGCCCGGTACGGCGCTGGGGAAGCCCGGTACCGGTATCGCCCCCGGTTTCCCGGGAGCGGGCTGTTTCACTCATCTGCAGAAACCGTACGGCAGCGGAAGAGGGACCGACAGCAGGAACGCGCTCCCGCCATCGGCCCCCCACAGCTTCTTCACAGCGCCCGCCCGTTACCGCCGGTACACGGGGTGTGTGCTGCGTTCGGACGTTCTAGACGTTCGAGACGTTCGAGCGGGCGGTCGTACCGACCGGTGCTCAGATGTCCGTGCCGATGGCCGCGAACGCGGCCTCGATCAGGTCAAGGCCCTCGTTCAGCAGGTGCTCGCCGATGACGATCGGCGGGAGGAAGCGGAGCACGTTGCCGTAGGTGCCGCAGGTGAGGACGAGCAGGCCCTCGGCGTGGCAGGCCTTGGCGAGCGCGCCGGCGGCCTCCGGGAACGGGGTCTTGGAGACCGGGTCCTTGACCAGCTCGATCGCGATCATGGCGCCGCGGCCGCGGATGTCGCCGATGATGTCGTACTTCTCCTGCATGGCCGTCAGGCGGGCCTTCATGATGGACTCGATCTTCTTCGCCTTGGCGTTGAGGTCGAGCTCCTTCATGGTCTCGATGGAGCCGAGCGCACCGGCGCACGCCACCGGGTTGCCGCCGTAGGTGCCGCCCAGGCCGCCAGCGTGGGCGGCGTCCATGATCTCGGCGCGGCCGGTCACGGCGGCGAGCGGCAGACCGCCCGCGATGCCCTTGGCGGTGGTGATCAGGTCCGGGACGATGCCCTCGTCCTCGCACGCGAACCACTGGCCGGTGCGGCAGAAGCCGGACTGGATCTCGTCGGCGACGAAGACGATGCCGTTCTCGTTGGCGAACTTCACGATCTCCGGCAGGAAGCCCTTGGCCGGCTCGATGAAGCCGCCCTCGCCGAGGACCGGCTCGATGATGATCGCGGCGACGTTCTCGGCGCCGATCTGCTTGCTGATCTGGTCGATCGCCTGGGCGGCGGCCTCGGGGCCGCAGTTCTCGGCACCGGTGGGCCAGCGGTAGCCGTAGGCGACCGGGACGCGGTAGACCTCGGGGGCGAACGGACCGAAGCCGTGCTTGTACGGCATGTTCTTCGCGGTCAGCGCCATCGTCAGGTTCGTGCGGCCGTGGTAGCCGTGGTCGAAGACGACGACCGCCTGGCGCTTGGTGTACGAACGGGCGATCTTGACGGCGTTCTCGACGGCCTCGGCGCCGGAGTTGAACAGGGCCGACTTCTTGGCGTGGTCGCCCGGGGTCAGCTCGGCGAGGGCCTCGCAGACCTCGACGTAGCCCTCGTAGGGGGTGACCATGAAACAGGTGTGGGTGAAGTCGGCGAGCTGCGCGGACGCGCGGCGCACGACGGCCTCGGCGGAGGCGCCGACCGAGGTCACGGCGATGCCGGAGCCGAAGTCGATCAGCTGGTTGCCGTCGACGTCCTCGATGATGCCGCCACCCGCGCGGGCCGTGAAGACGGGCAGCACGGAGCCCACGCCACCGGCCACGGTCTGCAGGCGGCGGGCCTGCAGCTCCTGCGACTTCGGGCCGGGGATCGCGGTGACGATCTTGCGCTCCTGCGGGACAGCAGTCATAGAGGGCTCCTGGGGGGTGTTTTCGGACGCACTTGTGTCTTTGTCCGCAGGCTAGGCCCGGGAGCGGGGGTCCTGCATGCTCCGTTCGGTAGTGATCTCAGCGTGTCCTTGTCCGCGACGGCCATAGGAAGGGAGCGAGCCGTGTCTCGTGGCTCGGGACCGGGTACGGGCGCAGCGCGCCCCCAAGGCCCGGGCCGGGCACTACATTGAGCGCCGCAGGGCAAGGGATGGGCAGGGGGCAGGGGTTCATGGACACCGAGGGCACGTACGACGGACAGGCGATCCGCGCGGGTCACGTACCAAGGCCTGCCGCATCCCCCGAGCACCCTCCGAAACCCCGCCACGCTCCGGGGGGCGCCCCAGGACAGACGCCAGCCCTCGCCGACTGGATCGGCACGCCGCGCCCGGCCGCCGAGCCGGGTGTGTGGCGCTACGGCCACACACCGCGGGCGGCGGTGGAGCCCGAGCGGACCCCCGACCGGGCCCTGGCGAGCGGCGCGCTCATCTCCTTCCTGGGCTGCGTCCTCGTCTGGTCGCTCATGCGCAACACCTACATCCCGTTCTGGGACACACCGCTCAAGCTGTTCACGCCCGACAGCTGGTGGGCCGCGAACGGTGAACCCGTCGCGAAGACGGGAGGCGTACAGGCCAAGCCGATCTACGAGCTGCTCTTCGTGGCAGCGCTCCTCTACGGCTTCGGCCGACTGGGCAACTGGCGGACCGTCTGGACGCGCCTGGTCGTCGCCCGCGGCCCCGTCGTGCAGGCCCTCGCGGTGGTTCCCCTCGCCTACGTGACGATCGTGCTCGTGCACAACTACCAGCTGCCGATCCGGCAGCTGGTGGAGGGATTCCTCACCTTCGACGGTGATCCGGTGGCCAACCGGGCCGTCGTGGACACCACCCGGACCGTGATCGACGTGGTCCTCGTCCTCGCCTTCGCCCTCCTCGGAGGGGTCGTGGGCCTGGTCCGCCGTCTCTCGGGTGCCGGCGGAGCGGCGGAACCCGCGAGCGCGGACCGCCCGCACCCGCCCGCCCCCCAGGCCGGCAGTGAGGACGATCCCGTGCGGTGGCCGCAGTTGCGGGGGGCCGGGCTCGGGGAGGTGGCCGATCGGCTCGAAGGGGAGGCCGGGGGCGGGCGGATGAACGACGTGGACTACGCCCGCATCCGGCGGGCCTGGGACTCCGTGCGAGTCGACCCCTCCCGCATGCGGGCCTTCGCCGACTCCGTCCGCGACAAGGGCGCCGGGGCCTGCGTGCACCCCTCCGGGGACCGTGACCTGCCCGTGCGGGCCGCCCGGCACGACCTGCTGGCCCGGCAGGTGCTGCTCGGCACCGTCGAGGACGGCGTCCGCAACCCGTACGCCCGCCGCGGCACCTCCCTCGCGCTCGACCCCGACGTCCTCGGCACCTCCCTGCTCGCCGTCGGCCCCTCCGGCACCGGCAAGACCCAGCGCCTGGTACGGCCCGTCGTGGAGTCCCTCGCCCTCCAGGCGCTCGCCGGCCAGGCCGCCGTCGTCGCCGTCGGCGCCGCCGGGGCCCAGCTCGGGCCGGACGCCGCCTACGACGTCGTGGTCCGCATCGGCGACCCCGCCTCCGTCTACGACCTCGACCTCTACGGCGGGGCCAGCGACCCCGACGAGGCCGCGACCCTGCTCGCCGAGGCCTTCGTCGGGGACGTCCCCGGCATCGACGTGCGCCGGGCGGCGACCGCCCTCGCCCAGCTCCTCGGACCCTTCCGGGCGGCGTACGGCCGCTTCCCCGCCGTGCCCGAGCTGCGCGAACTGCTCGACCGGGTCCCGGCCGCCTTCGACGCCCTGCGCCGCGAGCTCGCCGCCGACGGCGCACAGCAGTCGATGCTGCGCGAGCTCGACGCCCGCACCCGCCAGCACGGGGCGCACGGCGACCCCGGGCCGGCCCTCGCCGACCGCGTGGCCCTGCTGGACCGGCCCGCCTTCGCCGGCTTCTTCGACACCACCGGCCAGGGCCGGCCGTTCTCGCTGCGCGCCCTGGAGCACCCGATCCGGGTCCGCGTCGACCTTCCCGAGCGGGGGCACGCCGACGCCTCCCGGATGCTGGCCCGGCTGCTGCTCGCGCAGTTCAACGCCGCCGCGGCCGCCCGCGCCGACCGCTCCCTCTTCGCCTTCCTCGCCTTCGACGACGCCTCGCACACCCTGACCGCCGAGACCGTGCGCGGCGTCCAGCGGCTGCGCTCGGCGCACGCGGGCGTACTGCTGACCCTGCGCTCGCTGGACGACGTACCGGAGGCGCTGCGCATGCCACTGCTCGGGGCGGTCGGCTGCCGGATGGCCTTCTCCGGGGTCACGACCTGGGACGGCAAGCGCTTCGCCGAGGCCTGGGGCACCGAGTGGGTGGAGACACGCGACGTCACCCACCGCACGGTCTTCGCCGACCAGCCGCTGACCCGGGCGATCCACGCCTTCCGCAAGCTCGTCACCGGCAAGGCCGTCACCACGGACGCGGTGACCGTGCGGCAGGTGGAGCGGGAGCGGTGGTCGGCCTCGGACCTGGCGCACGCGGTGCCGCCGGGGCACGCGGTGCTCTCGCTCACCTCCGTCAAGGGGGAGCGGGCGGCCCCGCTGCTGGTCCGACTGGCCGGAACGGCCTGACCCGCACCCCGACCCGTACGGGGTGGCAGAATCGAGGGGAGTCGTTCGTACGACACGGCGAAAAGCCTCGACGGCTGACGGCTCTCCTCCGCCGCCCCCCTCCCGCTAAGGCTCCTGGTTACCGATGCCGCTGACCCTCGCCTCACTCGTCCAGCACTCGGCGCTCAAGCTCAGCGTCCGGGCCGGCGAGAGCCGCCTGGACACCCCCGTGCGCTGGGCCCACGTCAGCGAGCTCGCCGACCCCGTCCCCTATATGGAGGGCGGCGAACTGCTCCTGATCACCGCGATGAAGCTGGACGCCGACGACCCGCAGGAGATGCGTGCCTACGTACGCCGCCTCGCCGCGGCCGGAGTGGTCGGCATCGGCTTCGCGATCGGCGTCAACTACGAGGCGGTCCCCGACGCGCTGGTCGAAGCGGCGCGCACCGAGGACATGCCGCTGCTGGAGGTGCCCCGCCGGACGCCCTTCCTCGCCATCAGCAAGGCCGTTTCCGCGGCCCTCGCGGCCGACCAGTACCGGGCCGTGACCGCGGGCTTCGAGGCGCAGCGCGAACTGACCCGCGCCGCGCTCTCCGCCGACGGGCCCGCTGAACTGCTCGCCAGGCTCGCGGCGCACGTGCACGGCTGGGCGGCGCTCTACGACACCTCCGGCGCGGTCGTGGCGGCCGCCCCCGACTGGGCCGCCCGCCGCGCCGCCCGGCTCACGCCCGACGTGGAGCGGCTGCGGGAGCGGCCCGCGCCCGCGAGCGCCGTGGTCGGCGGCTCCGAGGACCGCGTCGAGCTCCAGTCCCTGGGCACCGGCCGGCGGGCGCGGGGCGCGCTCGCCGTGGGCACCGGGGCCCCGCTGGGCACGGCCGAGCGCTACGCCGTGCACTCCGCGGTCGCGCTGCTGACGCTGACCACCGAGCGGTCGCGGTCGCTGCACGACGCCGAGTCCCGGCTGGGGGCGGCCGTGCTGCGGATGCTGCTGGCGGACGAGCCGGAGCACGCCCGGGCCGTGGCCGGCGACCTCTACGGGTCCCTGCTGGACGCGCCGTTCCGGCTGGTCGTGGCCGAGCCGGCGCTGGCGGGCACGGCGCAGCCGGAGGGCCTGGCGCTACTGAGCGACGCGGTGGAGTCCGCGGCCGCCCGCACCGGGGAGGCGCTGCTCGTGGTGCCGGAACCCGGGCGGCTCGTCGTCCTGGCCTCCGACGGCGGCTCGGCCGTGCAGGCGTGCACCGGCCACGCGGAGGCCCTGGAGGCCCGGCGCGGCCGCGACGCGGCCGGCCCGGAGCCCGACGAGCTGGTGATCGGGCTGTCCGCGCCCGCCGGGCCCGGCGGCGTCGCGGCGGCCCTCAAGCAGGCCGACCAGGCCCTCGCCGTGGCCCGCCGGCGCGGGCGCCCGATGGTGGAGCACGAGGAGATGGCGGCGGGCTCGGTCCTGCCGCTGCTGGCCGACGACGCGGTACGGGCCTTCGCGGACGGCACCCTGCGCGCGCTGCGGGACCACGACGCGACGGGACGCGGGGACCTGGTGGCCTCGCTGCAGGCCTGGCTCTCCCGCCACGGCCAGTGGGACGCGGCCGCCGCCGACCTCGGCGTGCACCGGCACACCCTGCGCTACCGGATGAAGCGGGTCGAGGAGATCCTCGGCCGCTCCCTGGAGGACCCGGACGTCCGCATGGAACTGTGGCTCGCCCTCAAGGCCACCTCCACCCCCACCTAGAGCTCCCGCAGCGGGCCGCCGGGGCGGGCGACAGTGACAAACCGGCGCGACCCCGACGGCCGGTACTACACCCCGGACAAACGCCGAATCCCCCGCGGAGTCCTACGGTGGAGGGGTCAGGACCCACCGCACACCACCGAAGGGCCGGGATTCGCATGACTTCCACCCACGCCTTCTGGCTCGCCGGCCGCCAGGCCACCGGCGAGGACAGCTTCGACGTCCACTCCCCGTGGGACGGCCGACTGGTCGGCACGGTCAGCGTGCCCACCGACGAGCAGGTCGAAGAGGCCGTGGCCGCGGCGTACGCCGTGACGGCGGAGTTCTCCGCGACCCCCGCCCACGTACGGGCCGCCGCCCTGGACCACGTCTCCAAGCGGCTCGCCGAGCGCACCGAGGAGATCGCCCAGCTGATCTCCGCCGAGAACGGCAAGCCCGTCAAGTGGGCCCGCGGTGAGGTCGGCCGTGCGGTGTCCGTCTTCCGCTTCGCCGCGGAGGAGGCCCGCCGCTTCAACGGCGGCGAGGCCCAGCGCCTCGACACCGACGCCGGCGGCGTCGGCCGTCTCGCCCTGACCCGCCGCTTCGTCAAGGGCCCGGTCCTCGGCATCGCGCCGTTCAACTTCCCGCTGAACCTGTGCGCCCACAAGGTGGCCCCGGCCATCGCCGTCGGCGCGCCGATCATCCTCAAGCCGGCCCCGGCCACGCCGCTGTCCGGCCTGATCCTGGGTGAGCTGCTCGCCGAGACCGACCTCCCGGCCGGCTCCTGGTCGGTCCTGCCGGTCGCGAACGACAAGATGTGCGCCCTGGTCAAGGACGAGCGCCTCCCCGTCATCTCCTTCACCGGTTCCGACACGGTCGGCTACGCCATCCAGCAGTCGGTGCCCCACAAGCACTGCACCCTGGAGCTCGGCGGCAACGCAGCGGCCGTGGTCCTGGACGACTGGTCCTCCGAGGCCGACCTCGACTGGGCCGCGACCCGTATCGCGACCTTCTCGAACTACCAGGCCGGCCAGTCCTGCATCTCCGTGCAGCGCGTGATCGCCGACGCCTCCGTCTACGACCGCCTCGTGGAGAAGGTCGTCGCGAAGGTCCAGGCGCAGGTCACCGGTGACCCGAACGACGACGCCACCGACGTCGGCCCGCTGGTCTCCCAGGCCGCCGCCGAGCGCGTCGAGTCCTGGGTCGACGAGGCCGTCTCCGCCGGCGCCAAGCTCCTCACCGGCGGCAAGCGCGAGGGTGCCTCGTACGAGCCCACCGTCCTCGCGAACGTGCCCGAAGGCGTCAAGCTCGCCACCGAGGAGGTCTTCGGCCCGGTCCTGACCCTGCTGCGGGTCGAGAACACCGACGAGGCCTTCGCCGCGGTGAACGACTCCAAGTTCGGTCTGCAGACCGGCGTCTTCACCCGCAACGTCCAGACCGCGTTCCGCGCCCACCGCGAGCTCGAGGTCGGCGGCGTGATCATCGGCGACGCGCCGTCCTACCGCGCCGACCAGATGCCGTACGGCGGCGTCAAGCAGTCCGGTGTGGGCCGCGAGGGCGTCCGCTACGCGATGGACGACTACACGTACGAGCGGGTCCTGGTCCTGACCGGCCTCGACATCTGATTCGTACGGCCCGGAAGCCGACGGCCGGAGCCCACTGTGCGGGGGCTCCGGCCGTCCCCTTTTCCGGGCCGGGTCCGGCCCCCGGGCCCGGCGATTCCCCCGACTGGTCCGCCCCGGCTTTTCCCGCGGAGCCGGGCGGGGTACGACTCACAGGTAGCACCGGCCAGTAGGCCGGTACCACCGACTCCGGCGGCGAGGTGAGTCCCCTCATGTCCGCAACACAGCCCGTACAGCCCAGCGGCACACAGCCCAAGGTGACCGAGCGCGAGGCACGACAGGTCGCGGAAGCGGCCCGGGAACAGGACTGGCGCAAACCCAGTTTCGCCAAGGAACTCTTCCTTGGACGGTTCCGGCTGGACCTGATCCATCCCCACCCGCTCCCCGCCGACGAGGACGTCCGCCGGGGCGAGGCCTTCCTCGCCCGGCTGCGCGAGTTCTGCGAGACCCGTATCGACGGCGCCCTCATCGAGCGTGAGGCGAAGATCCCCGACGAGACCGTGCGCGGGCTGGGGGAGCTCGGCGCCCTCGGCATGAAGATCGACCCCAAGTACGGGGGCCTCGGCCTCACCCAGGTCTACTACAACAAGGCGCTCGCCCTGGTCGGCTCGGTCAGCCCGGCCATCGGGGCCCTGCTCTCCGCCCACCAGTCGATCGGTGTGCCCCAGCCCCTGAAGATGTTCGGTACGCAGGCACAGAAGGACGCCTACCTGCCGCGCTGCGCCACCACCGCCATCAGCGCCTTCCTGCTCACCGAACCCGACGTGGGCTCCGACCCGGCGCGCCTGGCCACCACCGCGGTCCCGGACGGCGACGACGCCTACGTCCTCGACGGCGTGAAGCTGTGGACCACCAACGGGGTCGTCGCGGACCTGCTCGTGGTCATGGCCCGGGTGCCGAAGTCGGAGAACCACCGCGGCGGGATCACCGCCTTCGTCGTCGAGGCCGACTCGCCGGGCATCACCGTCGAGCACCGCAACGCCTTCATGGGCCTGCGCGGCCTGGAGAACGGCGTCACCCGCTTCCACCAGGTGCGGGTCCCCGCGGACCAGCGCATCGGCGCCGAGGGCGCAGGCCTCAAGATCGCCCTCACCACACTCAACACCGGCCGGCTCTCCCTGCCCGCCATGTGCGTCGGCGCCGGCAAGTGGTGCCTGAAGATCGCCCGCGAGTGGTCGGGGGTACGCGAGCAGTGGGGCCGGCCCGTCGCCGAGCACGAGGCGGTCGGCGCCAAGATCTCCTTCATCGCCGCCACCACCTTCGCCCTCGAGGCGGTCGTCGACCTCGCCTCCCAGATGGCCGACGAGGACCGCAACGACATCCGCATCGAGGCCGCCCTCGCCAAGCTCTACGGCTCCGAGATGGCCTGCCTGATGGCCGACGAACTGGTCCAGATCCGCGGCGGACGCGGCTTCGAGACCGCCGAGTCCCTGGCCGCCCGCGGCGAGCGCGCCGTCCCCGCCGAGCAGATGCTCCGCGACCTGCGCATCAACCGGATCTTCGAGGGCTCCACGGAGATCATGCACCTGCTGATCGCCCGCGAGGCCGTCGACGCCCACCTGTCGGTGGCCGGCGACCTCATCGACCCCGAGAAGGCACTCGGCGACAAGGCCAAGGCCGGCGCCCGCGCCGCCGGGTTCTACGCCCGCTGGCTGCCCAAACTGGCCACCGGCCCGGGCCACGTCCCCGGCACCTACCGGGCCTTCCACCCCGGCGGCCACCCCGACCTGTCCACCCACCTGCGCTACGTGGAGCGCAGCGCCCGCAAACTCGCCCGGTCCACCTTCTACGCCATGTCCCGCTGGCAGGGTCGCATGGAGACCAAGCAGGGCTTCCTCGGCCGGATCGTCGACATCGGCGCCGAGCTCTTCGCGATGAGCGCGGCCTGCGTCCGCGCCGAGCACCTGCGCGCCTCCGGCGAGCACGGCCGCGAGGCGTACCAGCTCGCCGACGCGTTCTGCGAGCAGTCCCGGCTGCGCGTCGAGGAGCTCTTCGGCCGGCTCTGGTCCAACACCGACGACCTCGACCGCAAGGTCGTCGCCGGCGTCCTGTCCGGGACCTACGCCTGGCTGGAGGAGGGGGTCCTCGACCCCTCCGGCGACGGCCCCTGGATCGCGGACGCCGCCCCCGGCCCCTCGAACCGGAAAAACGTGCACCGCCCCATCCGCTGACCTGCGATCATCGCCGCACGTCGGACAGGCGTACGAGGATGAGTACGCGTGCGGACCCGGCACGCGAACGAGCACAGCACGAGGCGGACGAGAACGATGTCGACGGCCGAGCAGGACCGCACCAGCCGACGGCTGGCCTGGTGCGTGGCGCACCTGCTGCGCCACGCACCGGACCATGTCGTCGTCGACATGAGCCGCCGGCTCGACCGGCCGGCCCTGAAGTACCTCTGCCGGGACGAATGGCTGGCGGCCTCCACCGTCACCCTGCTGCTGCGCCACGGCGCCGCCGCCGACCGCGGCTACATCGCCCGCAACCCCCGCGTCGTGGGCAGGCCGCTGCCCGGCCTGCCCGGGCCCGCCCGCTACGCCCGCCGCCGCACCCCGCCCGAGCTCCTGCCCGTGCTCCGCGCCGAGCTCGGCCGGGACCCCGCCGCGCAGCCCCTCACCGCCGCCGAGCTGGCCGGCCTGCTGCGCCGGCACGGCCGGCGCGGACCGCGCGTCCCCCTGGACATCCTGGCGCTGCCCCACGAGGCCGACCCCGGGCTGCTGCTCGCCGAGCACGCCCGCAGTCCGCTGCCCGCCGGCTCCGTCGAGGCCCTGCTGCTCGCCGCCGACCTGCCCCGCGAGGCCGCCAGCGGGCTGCTCGCCACCGCCGCGGCGCCGATCGACGCCCGCTCCTGGCACCGGCCCGCCGTCCGCGCCGTACGGATGGGACGGCTCACGCACGAGGAACTCGTCGCCCACGTCGCCCCCGCGCGCCACACCCTGCTCCTCGGCCACCTCCCCCGCCGCCGCTCCCTGCGCTGGACCCTGCCCGAACAGGCCGGCATGCAGACCGCCGTGATGCGGGCCCTGCGCCCGCTGGGGGACGACCCGAGGCTGTGGGCGGAGCTGCTGCGGCACGCCCCCGGGCACCCCGGGCCGCTGCCCGCACTCGTGGCGGGCGTCGTCGAGGGGAACCTGCCCGCACCGGACGGCGCACAGGAGCCGGACCCCGAACTGGCCCGGGCCGTACGCCACCTGGCCCCGACGGCCGCCGAACCCTCCGGGGACGTGGAGCGCGAGCTGGCCCTCGCGAGCCTCGCCGTGCCCATGGAGAGCGTCGAGGAGGACATCCGCTGGGTGCGCGACTGCCTCGACCGCGGCCTGCTCACCGGCATCGACGTGATCCGGCACAAGCTGCCGGCCTGCTGGGCCCTCGACGAGGACCACTGGCTCGGTGACGTGGACCACCCCGACCGGCACGACCACCCGGACGCCGTCCTCGCCGCCCACGCCGAGGCGTACCGGCTGCTCACCGTCGCCCTCGCAGAGGACCCGGAAGCCTGGTGGCGGACCGCCCGCACGCTCCCCGACTTCGCCGGAACGCTGCCGCACCTCCTCCTGCGGGTCACGGAAGGGGGCTCCGTGTCGGGCCGCCCCTGACTTGCGGCAACAATGGGGGCATGAGCGACCGTCCAGCCCCCCTCGCCGACCCGCACCTCCTCTTCGACCCCGCGGCCGGCCGCCGGGACATCGTGATCCTCGGGTCCACCGGCTCCATCGGCACCCAGGCCATCGACCTCGCCCTGCGCAACCCGGACCGGTTCCGGGTCACCGCCCTGTCCGCCGCCGGCGGCCGGGTGGCGCTGCTGGCCGAGCAGGCCCGGCTGCTGCGGGTCGAGAAGGTGGCCGTCGCCCGCGAAGACGTCGTACCGGCCCTGAAAGAGGCGCTGAGCGCCCAGTACGGCCCCGGCGAGGCGCTGCCCGAGATCCTGGCCGGGCCGGACGCCGCGACCGAGCTCGCCGCCTCCGCGTGCCACACCGTCCTCAACGGCATCACCGGCTCCATCGGCCTCGCGCCGACCCTGGCGGCCCTGCGGGCGGGCCGCACCCTGGCCCTGGCCAACAAGGAGTCGCTGATCGTCGGCGGCCCGCTGGTCAAGGCCCTCGCGCAGCCCGGCCAGATCATCCCCGTGGACTCCGAGCACGCGGCGCTCTTCCAGGCGCTCGCCGCCGGAACCCGCGCCGACGTCCGCAAGCTCGTGGTCACCGCCTCCGGCGGCCCGTTCCGCGGCCGCACCCGCGCCGAGCTGGGACGCGTGACCGTCGAGGACGCGCTCGCCCACCCCACCTGGGCCATGGGCCCGGTCATCACCGTCAACTCGGCGACCCTGGTCAACAAGGGACTGGAGGTCATCGAGGCCCACCTGCTCTACGACATCCCGTTCGAGCAGATCGAGGTGGTCGTCCACCCGCAGTCGTACGTGCACTCGATGGTGGAGTTCACCGACGGCTCCACGCTCGCCCAGGCCACCCCGCCGGACATGCGCGGCCCCATCGCGATCGGCCTGGGCTGGCCCCAGCGGATCCCGGACGCGGCCCCCGCTTTCGACTGGACCAAGGCCTCCACCTGGGAGTTCTTCCCCCTGGACACCGAGGCCTTCCCCGCCGTGGGCATCGCCCGACACGTGGGCGGCCTCGGCGGCACCGCCCCGGCCGTGTTCAACGCGGCGAACGAGGAGTGCGTCGAGGCGTTCCTGGCCGGTCGGCTGCCGTTCACAGCAATCATGGATACGGTCTCTGCCGTGGTCGATGAGCACGGGACACCGCAGTCGGGAACCTCCCTGACCGTCCAGGACGTCCTTGAAGCAGAGGCCTGGGCCAGGGCCCGGGCGCGGGAGATGGCGGCTCGGGCCGCCGCGGAGGCGCGCGCATGACACTTCTGATGACGGTGCTCGGAATCGTGATCTTCGCGGTCGGCCTGCTGGTCTCCATCGCGTGGCACGAGCTGGGGCACCTCTCCACGGCCAAGCTGTTCGGCATTCGCGTGCCGCAGTACATGGTGGGCTTCGGCCCGACCGTCTGGTCGCGGAGCAAGGGCGAGACCGAGTACGGGATCAAGGCCATCCCGATGGGCGGCTACATCCGCATGATCGGGATGTTCCCGCCCGGCGAGGACGGCAAGGTCACCGCCCGGTCCACCTCGCCGTTCCGGTCCATGATCGAGGACGCGCGCTCGGCGGCGTACGAGGAGCTCCGGCCCGGCGACGAGAGCCGGCTCTTCTACACGCGCAAGCCGTGGAAGCGCGTGATCGTGATGTTCGCCGGCCCCTTCATGAACCTGGTCCTGGCCGTGGCGATCTTCCTCACCACCCTGATGACCTTCGGACTGAACACCCAGACCACCTCGGTCGCCACCGTCTCGGACTGCGTCATCCAGCAGAGCGAGAAGCGCGACAAGTGCCAGCCCGGCGACCCGGCCGCACCCGCCAGGGCCGCGGGCCTCCAGGCGGGCGACAGGATCGTCGCGTTCAACGGCCGCCAGGTCGAGGACTGGTCCGCCCTCCAGAAGGACATCCGCGCCACCGTAGGACCCGCCACGATCACCGTCGTCCGGGCGGGCGAGCGCCTCGACCTCACGGCGAACCTGATCGAGAACAAGGTCGCCAAGACCGACGGCAGCGGCAGGTACGTCAAGGACGAGTACGTCACCGCGGGCTTCCTCGGCTTCGCGCCCGCCTCCGGCTACGTACCGCAGACCTTCGGCCAGTCCGCCGAGCGCATGGGCGAGATGATGGAGGCCGGCGTGCAGTCGCTGGTCGCCCTGCCGTCCAAGGTCCCGGACCTGTGGAACGCGGCCTTCAACGGGGCCGAGCGCAAGCAGGACAGCCCGATGGGCGTCGTCGGCGCGGCACGCGTCAGCGGTGAGATCTTCACCCTCGACATCCCCGCCCAGCACCAGCTGGTGTTCTTCCTCAACCTGCTGGCCGGCTTCAACCTCTCGCTGTTCCTCTTCAACATGCTGCCGCTGCTCCCGCTCGACGGCGGGCACATCGCCGGCGCCCTGTGGGAGTCGCTCCGGCGGGGCGTGGCACGGATCTTCCGCCGCCCCGACCCCGGCCCGTTCGACGTGGCGAAGCTGATGCCCGTCGCGTACGTGGTCGCAGGCCTGTTCATCTGCTTCACCCTGCTGGTGATGGTGGCCGACGTGGTGAACCCGATCAAGATCACCTAGTTCGCGGGGGCCTACCCCAGTCGTACCGGAGCCGGGCACGGATCGTGCCCGGCTCCCTACGTTCGGGTGGCGCACCCCCTCGGATGCACGGCCCGCCGCTTGGTTGGCGTAATCTCGAAGCCTGGAGCCCGCCGATCTCGGGACCTTGATCCACACCTTGGGGTTGCACAGCAGATGACTGCCATCTCACTCGGAATGCCGGCCGTGCCGACGAAGCTTGCCGACCGCAGGGTCAGCCGCAAGATCCAGGTCGGCAAGGTGGCCGTCGGCGGCGACTCACAGATCTCCGTGCAGTCGATGACCACCACCAGGACCTCCGACATCGGGGCGACGCTCCAGCAGATCGCCGAGCTCACCGCCTCCGGCTGCGACATCGTCCGTGTGGCGTGCCCGACCCAGGACGACGCCGACGCGCTCGCCGTGATCGCCAAGAAGTCGCAGATCCCGGTCATCGCCGACATCCACTTCCAGCCGAAGTACGTGTTCGCCGCGATCGACGCCGGCTGCGCCGCGGTCCGCGTGAACCCGGGCAACATCAAGCAGTTCGACGACAAGGTCAAGGAGATCGCGAAGGCCGCGAACGAGACCCGCACGCCGATCCGCATCGGTGTGAACGCCGGCTCCCTCGACGCCCGACTGCTGAAGAAGTACGGCAAGGCCACCCCCGAGGCGCTGGTCGAGTCCGCGCTGTGGGAGGCCTCCCTCTTCGAGGAGCACGGCTTCGGCGACATCAAGATCTCGGTCAAGCACAACGACCCGGTCGTCATGGTCAACGCCTACCGCCAGCTCGCCGCCGCCTGCGACTACCCGCTGCACCTGGGCGTCACCGAGGCCGGCCCCGCCTTCCAGGGCACCATCAAGTCCGCGGTCGCCTTCGGCGCCCTGCTCTCCGAGGGCATCGGCGACACCATCCGCGTCTCCCTCTCCGCCCCGCCGGCGGAGGAGGTCAAGGTCGGCATCCAGATCCTGGAGTCGCTGAACCTCAAGCCGCGCCGCCTGGAGATCGTCTCCTGCCCGTCCTGCGGCCGCGCCCAGGTCGACGTCTACAAGCTGGCCGAGGAGGTCACGGCGGGCCTGGAGGGCATGGAGGTCCCGCTGCGCGTCGCGGTCATGGGCTGCGTCGTCAACGGCCCCGGCGAGGCCCGTGAGGCCGACCTCGGCGTCGCCTCCGGCAACGGCAAGGGCCAGATCTTCGTGAAGGGCGAGGTCATCAAGACCGTCCCCGAGTCGAAGATCGTCGAGACCCTCATCGAAGAGGCGATGAAGATCGCGGCGCAGATGGAGGCCGACGGCATCACCAGCGGCGAGCCGACCGTCGCCATCGGCGTCTGAGCCACCCGGCCACCGGCACCCCGCCCGGCCCCGTTCCCGCAGTTCGGGAGCGGGGCCGGGGCCTTTTCGTGACCTGCGGACGCGGCATCGTCCGGCGCTGCCGGGTACAGTGCGGAGATCAGCAGACTTGCATGGTGAGGCCCCAGTGTTGACGCAGACCACCACCCGGGTCCTTGAGCCCAGTGATCTCGACGCCGCGCTCGACATCCTCGGACGCGAGCCGGTCGAGAACGCCTTCGTCACCTCCCGGGTCCAGGTCGCCGGACTCGACCCCTGGCGCCTCGGCGGCGAGATGTGGGGCTGGTACGCCGACGGCGAGCTCCGTTCGCTCTGCTACGCCGGAGCCAACCTCGTCCCCGTCTGCGCCGAGCCCGACGCCGTACGGGCCTTCGCCGACCGGGCCCGCCGCACCGGCCGCCGCTGCTCCTCCATCGTCGGCCCGGCCGAGCCCACCCGGCGGCTGTGGCAGCTCCTGGAGCCCAGCTGGGGTCCGGCCCGCGAGGTCCGCGCCCACCAGCCCCTCATGGTCATCGAGCGCCCGTCCACCACGGTCGAGCCGGACCCGCAGGTCCGCCGGATCCGCAAGAACGAGATGGACCTGATCATGCCCGCCTGCGTGGCCATGTTCACCGAGGAGGTCGGCGTTTCGCCGATGGCCGGCGACGGCGGCCTGCTCTACCAGGCCCGCGTCGCCGAGCTCGTCGCAGGCGGCCGCTCCTTCGCCCGCGTCGAGGACGACACGATCGTCTTCAAGGCGGAGATCGGCGCCGCCACCTCCCGCGCCTGCCAGATCCAGGGCGTCTGGGTGGCCCCCGAGTTCCGCGGCCGCGGGCACTCGGAGACCGGGATGGCCGCCGTCGTCGAGTACGCGCTGCGCGACGTCGCGCCCGTGGTCAGCCTCTACGTGAACGACTTCAACACCGCCGCCCGGGCCGCGTACCGCCGGGTGGGCTTCCGCGAGGTCGGCGCGTTCATGAGCGTGCTGTTCTGAACCCGCAGGAGACCGGGGTCGCGGCATTCCGACACACCCTTACCGCGAAGTAAGGTCACCGCATGCTGCCTTCCGGTGTCCGTATCGGCCCCCTCGACCTCGCCGCCCGGGTGGACGAGGCCCTGCGTGTGCAGGCCGTCGCCTTCGGCCTCAGCGAGGAGGAGGTCGGCATCCGGCGCTACATCGTCCAGCGCCACATGACCTGCAAGGGCGCCCGCGCCCTCGGAGCCTTCGCCGAGGACGGCGCGCTCACCGGATTCGTTTACGGGATGCCGAACGACCGCACGCACTGGTGGTCCACCATCGTCGAGCCCTACCTTCGGGCCGGCGGCCACGAGCACTGGCTCGACGGCTCCTTCGTCATCACCGAACTCCACGTCCACCCCGGCTTCCAGGGCCACGGCGTCGGCCGCTCCCTGATCACCACCCTCACCGACGCCGCCGCCGAGCCCCGCTCGATCCTCTCCGCCATCGACACCGAGAGCCCCGCCCGCGGCCTCTACCGGGCCCTCGGCTACGTCGACCTCGCCCGCCAGGTGCACTTCCCGAGCGCGAGCCTCCCGTATGCGGTCATGGGCGCCACACTGCCGCTGACCAGGCGCTGAAATGGGTTAACGGGCGTCGGCGGGGCCCCGGTAACCTCCCGGCATGTCCACACATCACGTACAGCGCATGTCCCGCCTCATGGCCAAGACCCTCCGCGAGGACCCGGCCGACGCCGAGACCCTCAGCCACCGGCTCCTGGTCCGCGCCGGCTACGTCCGGCGCAGCTCGGCCGGGGTGTGGACGTGGCTGCCGCTCGGCAAGCGGGTCCTGGACAACGTCAGCCGCGTCGTCCGCGAGGAGATGGACGCCATCGGCGCCCAGGAGGTGCTCCTGCCGGCCCTGCTGCCCAAGGAGCCGTACGAGGTCAGCGGACGCTGGTCGGAATACGGCGACCTGCTGTTCCGGCTCAGGGACCGCAAGGGCGCGGACTACCTGCTCGGCCCCACCCACGAGGAGATCTTCACCCTGGTGGTGAAGGACCAGTGCACCTCGTACAAGGACCTGCCGGTCATGCTCTACCAGATCCAGACCAAGTACCGGGACGAGGCGCGGCCCCGGTCGGGCGTGCTGCGCGGCCGCGAGTTCCAGATGAAGGACTCGTACTCCTTCGACGTGTCCGACGAGGGGCTGGAGGAGTCCTACCGGCTCCACCGCGAGGCCTACGTCCGGATCTTCGAGCGGCTCGGCCTGGACCACCGGATCGTCTCCGCGGTGTCGGGGGCGATGGGCGGCTCGGCGTCCGAGGAGTTCCTGGCCCCGGCCGGGGCGGGCGAGGACACCTTCGTGGACTGCCCCTCCTGTGACTACGCGGCCAACACGGAGGCCGTGACCTTCGCGCTGACCCCCGTGTCCGCGGAGCACCCGCCGTCGGAGGAGGTGGACACCCCCGACACCCCGACGATCGAGACCCTCGCCGCACACCTGGGGGTCCCCTCCTCGGCGACGCTGAAGAACCTCCTGGTGAAGGTCGACGGCGAGATCGTGGCCGTGGGCGTACCCGGGGACCGGGAGGTGGACCTCGGCAAGCTGGGCGAGCACCTGGCCCCCGCGGTCGTCGAGCTCGTCACGGCCGAGGACTTCACCGACCGGCCCGACCTCGTACGCGGCTACGTGGGCCCGCAGGGTCTGGAGAAGGTCCGCTACCTGGCCGACCCGCGGGTCGCTCCGGGCACCGCCTGGGTGACCGGGGCCAACAAGCAGGACACGCACGCCCGCAACGTGGTCTGCGGCCGGGACTTCGAGGTGGACCGGTACCTGGACGTGGTCGTCGTGGAGCCGGGCGACCCCTGCCCCTCCTGCGGGGCCGGGCTCCGCCTCGACCGCGCGATCGAGATCGGCCACATCTTCCAGCTCGGCCGCAAGTACGCGGACGCCTTCGGGCTGGACGTGCTGGGCCGCGAGGGCAAGCCGGTCCGGGTCACGATGGGCTCCTACGGCATCGGCGTCTCCCGCGCGGTGGCGGCCCTGGCCGAGCAGACCGCGGACGAGCGCGGGCTGTGCTGGCCGGCGGCGGTGGCCCCGGCCGACGTCCACGTGGTGGCGGCCGGCAAGGCGGTGCCGCTGGCTCTGGCGGACGAGGCGGCCGCGGCCCTGGCGGGCTCCGGCCTGCGGGTCCTGCTGGACGACCGCCCGGGCCTGTCCCCGGGCGTGAAGCTCACGGACGCGGAGCTGATCGGCGTGCCGTGGATCCTGGTGGCGGGCCGCCGCTCGGCCGACCGGGTCGTCGAACTCCAGAACCGCGCCACGGGCACCCGCGAGGAACTCCCCCTGACGGAAGCCCTCGCCCGCCTGCGCGAGGCCGGCCCCGCCGCCTGAGGCGCGGGGTCCGGGGAGGAGTTCCGCGCAGCGGCTACGGCGGGGACTCGTCCGGGTACGGCGGCTGCTCGGCGGCCCCGAGGGCCGGCTCCTGCGCCGCCCGGTCGAGGGCCGCCGCCTCGTCCCCCTTCGCGGGGTCGACCTCGGCCGGTGCCGCCGTCGTGGCGACCCCGGCCGGCCCGGGGCCTTCGGAAGCCGGGCCGGCCGGGGCCGGTTCCTTCCGCGCCGGCGCCGCCCCGGCCTGCGGGACCGAGCGTTCCAGGAAACGCAGCAGTTCCACCGGGAACGGCAGCACCAGCGTGGAGTTCTTCTCGGCGGCGACCGCCACGATCGTGTGCAGCAGGCGCAGCTGCAGGGCCGCCGGCTGTTCCGACATGACCTCCGCCGCCTCGGCGAGCTTGTGCGAGGCCTGCAGCTCCGCGTCCGCGTTGATCACGCGGGCCCGCCGTTCGCGGTCGGCCTCCGCCTGCCGGGCCATCGACCGCTTCATGGTCTCGGGCAGGGACACGTCCTTGATCTCGACCCGGTCGATCTGCACCCCCCAGCCCACCGCGGGGCTGTCGATCATCAGCTCCAAGCCCTGGTTGAGCATCTCCCGGTTGGAGAGCAGGTCGTCCAGGTCGGACTTTCCGATGATCGACCTCAGCGAGGTCTGCGCCATCTGCGAGACGGCGAAGCGGTAGTCCTCCACCGCCACGATGGCGTTCGCCGGGTCGACGACCTTGAAGTACACGACGGCGTCCACCCGCACCGTGACGTTGTCCCGGGTGATGCCCTCCTGCGCGGGCACCGGCAGCGTCACGATCTGCATGTTCACCTTGCGGAGCCGGTCTATCACGGGAACGATCACCGTGAAGCCGGGAGGCCGTATCTCCTGCCGCAGCCTGCCGAAGCGGAAGACCAGGCCCCGCTCGTACTGCTTCACCACGCGGGCCGCAGCGCCCATGTAGACGGCGGCGCCCACGGCTGCGGCCAGCACCGCTGTCAGCAGTTCCTCGACCATGACGGCCCCCTGCCGGACATACCTTCCTACCTACGGTATGCCCCACTCCGTGCCGGTGCGATCAGGCCGGAGACGCCGCCTACAGCCAGGAGGCGAACTCCAGCAGGAGCTCCGCGTCCCGGCGGCGCCCGGCGGCCAGGGCGCGGTTGCCCGACTCCACGGCCCGGAAGAGCGTCCAGCCCCGCAGCCGCTCCCGGTCCACGTCCAGCGCGTCCGCCAGCTTGTTCACCCGGCGCCGGGCGCCCGCCGCCCCCGCCGAGGAGGCCACCTGGTCCTCCAGCCGGTCCCGGACCAGCCGGGCCAGGTCGTACGCCCGCTCGCCGACCAGCGGGTCGGGGCCCACCGTCAGCCACGGCGCCCGCTCGCCGGCCAGGACCTTGCCCTGCCGGAAGTTCCCGTGCAGCAGCAGTTCCTCCGGCGGGGCCGCCACCAGCTCCTCGCGCAGCGCCAGAGCGGTGTCGGCGAGGGCCCGGGCCTCCGCGGGAGCGGCCCGCAGGGCCTGCGACTGCCGCGCGGTGCGCTCGGCCGCCGTCTCCCACCCGTGCCCGGCCGGCGGCGCCACCCACAGCCGGCGCAGTGTGCCGCTCGCCTCCAGCAGTGCCTTCGCCTCCGGCAGGGACCGCAGCGACACCTCCGCGTGCAGGCGCTCCAGCAGCAGAGCCCCGTCCTCGTGGTGGTGCCGGGTGTCGAGGACCCGTACGGCGCCGAAACCGCCCCAGTGCGCCAGCGCGGCCAGCTCCAGGTCGGGCCGCGCGTGCGGGGGCGCAAGTTTCAGAGCGGCCGGGGTCCCGTCCGCGTAGGCCACGAGGAGGACCAGACTGCTGCGGCCGCCCGGGGCCTGCACCCGCTGGGCCCGTACGCCCCGCCGGGACAGCGCGGCCTCGGTGAGCTCGGGCAACTGCCCCAGCCAGTCCGCCTCCTGCGCCGTCTCCGGCATCTCGCCGAGCGCCCGTACAAGCCGCTGCGGCGGTTCGAAAGCCATGCGTGCGTGGTCCCTTTCAGCTGGTGAGGGCTCGCTATGCGCGTTCCGTGAGCCCAGGGAAGGCTACGCCGACACCGCGCCAGCGTGCCGCGCGCACCGCTGCGGCGCTCAGCGCGTCGGCCGCCTCACGGCGCAGCGGGCCCTCTGCCGCCCGCACCAGATCGGAATACGCGCCGGCCACCCGGTCCTCGATCACCGCGGCCAGCCGCTCGGCGTCGGCGGGGCCGCGCACCTCGAAGGGCAGGGCGTAGGCGGCCTCCGAGGGCCGGGGTGCACCGCCCAGTTCGCGCACGGTCCGGGCCAGTGCGTCGCGCCGTGCGAGGTGGCCGCCGTACGCCTCCCGGGCCTCCGCGGCACGGGCGCCGGCGGTCCGTGCGCCGATCACCCCGTATCCGTAGGCGGCCGCGTGCTCGGCGGCGAGGGCCGCCTGGGCGGCCTCCAGGGCCCGGCCGGCGGGGGAGGGTTCGGGCTTCACGGCGTGGCTCCGGGGGTCGAGGTCAGCAGGTGGACGTGCACGGCGCCGCAGGCGGCCACCGAGGCCAGCATCCGGGCCAGCTCTCCCGGCGCCCCGGCCAGGTCGATGGTCCGGGCCTCGGCCAGGCTCCGCTCGGCGTCGGCGAGCGCGGTCAGGGCTTCGGCGGGCTTCGCGGGCACCGGCTCACCGCTCGCCGCGGGCGCGGCGGCCCCCGTACCGCCGGACGGTGACGCCGCGGGGGACGGCGAGCCCGACGCGGCGGGGGAGAGGGCGGCCGTGTGCGCGGCGACGGCGGCGCGCAGCGGAGCGAGACGCGCGGCCAGGTCCGGATGGGTGGCGGCCGTGGCGTCGTAACGTTCCAGCAGCCGGGCACTGTCACGCACGGCCGCTTCCCGCATCCGCCGTTCGAGTGAAATCGCGGGGTCGGCGTCCGCCGAGCGTCCGTCGGTGCACCCGGTCAGCAGCACGGCGCCGGCCGCGCCGGCGGCACCGGCGAGCAGGCTCCTGCGCGAAGGTCTGGAAGGCGGAGTCCAGGGCACGGCGACGTCCTCGTGGTGTGGGGCGGGGCAGGGTGTGATCACGGTACCCGGGGCCCTGGTCGCAGGGCGGACGGCAACACCCTCCGACACCGGATACCCTTTGACCTGACACACGACGGAAACCACAACAGCACACGCGGCCGAGGAGTCACCCGGATGAGCACGACCCAGAGCGACAGGCTGCGCGGACTGCTGGAGCCGCTCGTCGCCGCCAAGGGCCTGGACCTCGAAGAGATCGAGCTGTCGCGGGCGGGCAAGCGCCGGATGCTGCGGGTCATCGTGGACTCCGACGAGGGCGTGGAGCTGGACGCGTGTGCCGAGCTGAGCCGTGAGGTCTCCGACAAGCTCGACGAATCCGACGTGATGGGCGAGGACGAGTACGTCCTCGAGGTGAGCTCCCCGGGCGCCGACCGCCCGCTGACCGAGCACCGCCACTACGTACGGGCCATCGGCCGTCTCGTGAAGTTCCAGCTGTCCGCCGAGGACGCGCAGGGTGCCGGGGAACTGGTCGCCCGCATCCTCGACGTGGACGACGAGGGCATGGACCTCGAAGTACCGGGCGTGAAGGGCCGCAAGGCGACCGCCCGCCGCATCGCATTCACCGACATCGCCAAGGCGCGTGTCGAGATCGAGTTCAACCGCAAGGACAAGAAGGAAGAGGAGGCGTAGCCATGGACATCGACATGAGTGCCCTGCGGGGTCTGGTCCGGGAGAAGGAGATCTCCTTCGACCTGCTCGTCGAGGCGATCGAGTCGGCCCTCCTCATCGCGTACCACCGCACCGACGGGAGCTTCCGCCGCGCCCGCGTCGTGCTGGACCGCACCAACGGTCACGTGGTCGTGTGGGCGACGGAAGACCCGAGGGATCTCGAAGAGGGCCAGGAGCCCAAGGAGTTCGACGACACGCCGTCGGACTTCGGCCGGATCGCCGCGACGACGGCCAAGCAGGTGATCCTCCAGCGTCTGCGCGACGCCGAGGACGACCTGACCTTCGGCGAGTTCGCCGGCCGTGAGGGCGACGTCATCACCGGCGTCGTGCAGCAGGGCAAGGACCCCAAGAACGTCCTCGTCGACATCGGCAAGCTGGAGGCCATCCTGCCGGTGCAGGAGCAGGTCCCCGGCGAGGACTACCCGCACGGTCTGCGCCTGAAGGCGTACGTCGTGCGCGTGGCGAAGGGTGTCCGCGGCCCGTCCGTGACCCTCTCGCGCACCCACCCGAACCTGGTGAAGAAGCTGTTCTCGCTGGAGGTCCCGGAGATCGCCGACGGCAGCGTCGAGATCTCGGCGATCGCCCGTGAGGCCGGTCACCGCACCAAGATCGCCGTCCGGTCCACCCGTTCGGGCCTGAACCCCAAGGGCGCCTGCATCGGCCCCATGGGCAGCCGTGTGCGCAATGTCATGGCCGAGCTGCACGGCGAGAAGATCGACATCGTCGACTGGTCGGACGACCCGGCGGAGATGGTCGCGAACGCGCTGTCACCCGCCCGGGTGAGCCAGGTCGAGGTCGTCGACTGGGACTCGCGCTCCGCCCGCGTGACCGTTCCCGACTACCAGCTGTCGCTGGCCATCGGCAAGGAGGGCCAGAACGCCCGCCTCGCCGCGCGGCTCACCGGCTGGCGCATCGACATCCGTCCCGACACCGAGGTGTCCCCGGACACGGACCGGGACCGGGACAGGGACCGGGATCGGGACAGGGACCGGGACAGGGCCGGGGAATAAACCGGTACCGGCCGGGGCTGTCCCGACGGTAGACAGGGTCCACACGTCCGCTGCCCAGGCAGCGGATCAAGACAACACAGCAGCCGTTCGATCTTTCCCCCGACACTTGTCGGGGGAGAGGTCGGTGCGGGGAGGTAGACTTAGGCGTGTCTGGCCGGACGCAAGCCCGCGCATGCCCCGAACGCACCTGTGTGGGGTGTCGGGAGCGAGCGGCCAAGAGCGATCTGCTGCGGATCGTGGCGATCGAGGACGAATGCGTCCCCGATCCTCGCG
Organism: Streptomyces sp. A0592; assembly: GCF_004795115.1. Taxonomy (NCBI): domain Bacteria; kingdom Bacillati; phylum Actinomycetota; class Actinomycetes; order Kitasatosporales; family Streptomycetaceae; genus Streptomyces; species Streptomyces sp. A0592. The sequence goes on along the minus strand of NZ_SSBM01000015.1, from coordinate 12,816 downwards.
GTACGCTGCCCGGCCGGGGTGCGTACGTGCACCCTGCCGTGGTCTGCCTCGACCAGGCGGTCCGCCGCCGCGCGTTCCCCCGGGCCCTACGGTCCGCCGGAGCGCTCGACACGGCGAACCTGCGCAATGCCGTGGCCGGGAAAGCCGGGACCACAGCGTAAAGAAGTAGTACGGCACGGATACCCCGTGCGGTCAGGTACCTCGCGAGTTGGAAGTAGGTCGAGATTGCGATGAGCACTCGATGAGTACGCGATGAGTACGCCCATGAAGTAGCGACGGTCCGGCGTAACCCGGACCTAAAAGGAGCGAAGTGGCTAAGGTCCGGGTATACGAACTCGCCAAGGAGTTCGGGGTGGAGAGCAAGGTCGTCATGGCCAAGCTCCAAGAACTCGGTGAATTCGTCCGTTCGGCGTCCTCGACGATCGAGGCGCCGGTTGTACGCAAGTTGACTGACGCACTGCAGGGGCCCGGTGGCAACGCCGGCAAGTCCGCTGCAAAGCCCGGCGCGCCCCGCAAGGCCGCGCCCGCCAAGCCCGCAGCGCCGTCCCCGGCCGCTGCGGCACGTCCTGCTGCCCCGAAGCCCGGCGCACCGGCCCCCAAGCCGGCCGCTGCCGAGGTCCCGGCCGCAGCTCCCGTGACGCCGGCCGCCTCCGGCCCGCGTCCCGGCCCGAAGGCTCCGGCCGCCCCGAAGCCCGCTCCGGCGGCGCCCGTGGCGACCGAGTTCTCCGCGCCTCCGGCGGCTCCGGCCGCCCCGGCGCGTCCCGCCGCGGCCCCCGGCCCCCGTCCGGCGCAGCAGCGTCCGGCCGGTCCGGGTCAGGGCGGTGCCCGTCCCGGCGCCCCGCGTCCGGCCGGTGCCACCCCCGGTGCCCCCGCGCGCCCCGCAGGCACCCCCGGTGCCCAGGCACCGCGTCCGCAGGGCGCCCGTCCGGCCGGTCCCCGTCCGGGCAACAACCCGTTCACCTCTGGTGGCTCCACCGGCATGGCGCGCCCGCAGGCGCCCCGTCCGGCCGGCGCCCCGCGTCCCGGTGCCCCCGGCGCCGGCGGCGGCCAGGGTGCTCCCCGTCCGCAGGGCGGCCCCGGCGGCGCTCCGCGTCCGCAGGGTCCCGGCGGCGCCCGTCCGACCCCGGGCGGCATGCCCCGTCCGCAGGGCGGCGCCCCGCGTCCCGGTGGTGCTCCCGGCGGTAACCGTCCCAACCCGGGCATGATGCCGCAGCGTCCCGCTGCCGGTGGTCCCGGTCCCCGTCCCGGCGGCGGCCCCGGTGGCCGTGGTCCCGGTGCGGGCGGTCCCCGTCCCGGTGGCGCCGGTCGTCCCGGTGGCGGCGGCTTCGCCGGCCGTCCGGCCGGTCCCGGCTCGCGTCCCGCGGGCGGCGGCGGCTTCGGCGGTCCCCGTCCGGGTGGCGGCGGCTTCGGCGGCGGCCCGGCCGGCGCCGGTGGCGGCGGTCGTCCCGGCTTCGGTGGCCGTCCCGGCGGTCCCGGTGCCCGTGGCGGTACGCAGGGTGCCTTCGGCCGTCCCGGCGGTCCGGCCCGTCGCGGTCGCAAGTCGAAGCGTCAGAGGCGCCAGGAGTACGAGGCCATGCAGGCCCCGTCCGTCGGCGGCGTGATGCTGCCCCGCGGCAACGGCGAGACCGTTCGCCTGTCGCGCGGTGCGTCCCTCACCGACTTCGCCGAGAAGATCAACGCCAACCCGGCGTCGCTGGTCGCGGTCATGATGAACCTCGGCGAGATGGTCACTGCCACGCAGTCCGTCTCCGACGAGACGCTCGAGATGCTGGCCGGCGAGATGAACTACACGGTTCAGATCGTCAGCCCGGAGGAAGAGGACCGCGAGCTCCTCGAGGGCTTCGACATCGAGTTCGGCGAGGACGAGGGCGGCGAGGAATTCCTCATGCCGCGTCCGCCGGTCGTGACCGTCATGGGTCACGTCGACCACGGTAAGACCCGACTGCTCGACGCCATCCGCAAGACGAACGTCGTTGCGGGCGAGGCCGGTGGCATCACGCAGCACATCGGTGCGTACCAGGTCGGTACCGAGGTCAACGGTGAAGAGCGCAAGATCACCTTCATCGACACCCCGGGTCACGAGGCGTTCACCGCCATGCGTGCCCGTGGTGCCAAGTCGACCGACATCGCGATCCTCGTGGTCGCGGCCAACGACGGCGTCATGCCGCAGACGATCGAGGCGCTCAACCACGCCAAGGCCGCCGGCGTCCCGATCGTCGTCGCGGTCAACAAGATCGACGTCGAGGGTGCCGACCCGGTCAAGGTCCGCGGTCAGCTCACCGAGTTCGGTCTGGTCGCCGAGGAGTACGGCGGCGACACGATGTTCGTCGACATCTCCGCCAAGCAGGGTCTGCACATCGACTCCCTGCTGGAGGCCGTCGTCCTCACCGCCGACGCCTCGCTCGACCTGCGCGCCAACCCGGAGCAGGACGCTCAGGGTATTGCGATCGAGTCCCACCTCGACCGCGGCCGCGGTGCCGTCGCCACCGTCCTCGTCCAGCGCGGTACCCTCCGCGTCGGCGACACGATGGTCGTGGGCGACGCCTACGGCCGAGTGCGCGCCATGCTCGACGACAAGGGCAACAACGTCGAGGAAGCGGGTCCGTCGACCCCCGTCCTGGTCCTGGGTCTCACCAACGTCCCCGGCGCCGGCGACAACTTCCTCGTCGTCGACGAGGACCGCACGGCCCGCCAGATCGCCGAGAAGCGTGCTGCGCGTGAGCGCAACGCCAACTTCGCCAAGCGCGTCCGTCGTGTGTCCCTCGAGGACCTCGACTCCGTGCTCAAGGCCGGTCTGGTCCAGGAACTCAACCTCATCATCAAGGGCGACGCGTCCGGTGCGGTCGAGGCTCTCGAGTCCTCGCTGCTCCAGCTCGACGTCGGTGAAGAGGTCGACATCCGGGTCCTGCACCGCGGTGTGGGTGCGGTCACCGAGTCCGACATCTCGCTGGCGATGGGCTCCGACGCCATCGTCATCGGTTACAACGTCCGTGCGGCCGGCCGTGCCGCGCAGATGGCGGACCGCGAGGGCGTCGACGTCCGCTACTACTCGGTGATCTACCAGGCCATCGAGGAGATCGAGGCGGCCCTGAAGGGTCTCCTCAAGCCGGAGTACGAAGAGGTCGAGCTCGGTACGGCGGAGGTCCGCGAGATCTTCCGCTCGTCCAAGCTGGGCAACATCGCCGGTGTCCTCATCCGGTCCGGCGAGGTCAAGCGCAACACCAAGGCGCGCCTGCTGCGCGATGGCAAGGTCATCGCGGAGAACCTCAACATCTCCGGTCTGCGCCGCTTCAAGGACGACGTCACCGAGATTCGCGAAGGCTTCGAGGGCGGTATCAACCTCGGCAGCTACAACGACATCAAGATCGACGACGTCATCGCGACGTACGAGATGCGCGAGAAGCCCCGCGCGTAAGCGCGAGGCGGTTCGCACCGTGTCGTAACTCGTAACACCGGGGCCGGTCGGCGGAATATCCGTCGATCGGCCCCGGCCGTTGCGTGTACGGTTCTGGTGACCCGGCCGCGCGAGCGCCGGGTGATCCTGCCGGGCGACGGCCCGGCAGGCCACCGAACCCGCACCGGCGGGATATCCGGAACTGCATGTACGTGGGGACTCTGTCCTTCGACCTGCTCCTCGGCGACGTCCACTCGCTGAAGGAGAAACGCTCCGTCGTCCGGCCCATCGTCGCCGAGCTCCAGCGAAAGTTCTCCGTGAGCGCGGCCGAGGTGGGCGACCAGGATCTGCACCGCAGGGCCCGCATAGGGGTCGCGCTGGTGAGTGGGGACGCGGGGTTCCTCTCGGACGTACTCGACCGCTGCGAGCGGCTGGTCGCGGCACGTCCGGAAGTGGAGCTGCTGTCAGTACGACGGCGCTTCCACGGTGATGAAGACTGATTGCTTGTCTGCAAGAAAAGAAGGAGACGGACCAGTGGCCGACAATGCGCGGGCGAAGAAGCTGGCGGACCTCATCCGGGAGGTGGTGGCGGAGAAGCTGCAGCGTGGTGTCAAGGACCCCCGCCTCGGTACGCACGTGACCATCACGGACACCCGGGTCACCGGCGACCTGCGGGAGGCCACGGTCTTCTACACGGTCTACGGCGACGACGAGGACCGCGCCAGTGCGGCGGCGGGCCTGGAGAGCGCCAAGGGCGTTCTGCGCTCCGCGGTGGGCCGGGCGGCGGGAACGAAGTTCACGCCCACCCTGACCTTCGTCGCGGACGCCCTCCCGGAGAACGCCAAGACCATCGAGGACCTCCTGGAGAAGGCGCGCACCTCCGACGCCCAGGTGCGCGAGGTGTCCTCCGGCGCCCAGTACGCCGGCGACGCCGACCCGTACAAGAAGCCGGGCGAGGACGACGAGGACGCAGCCGCGGAATGAGCACCGACGCAGGGAAGACGCCCGGGGGCACCTCCCGGGCGGAGCCTGGGGGAGGCCTTGTCATCGTCGACAAGCCGTCCGGGTTCACTTCGCACGACGTGGTCGCCAAGATGCGCGGGATCGCCAGGACCCGCCGCGTCGGCCACGCCGGCACGCTCGACCCGATGGCGACGGGCGTGCTGGTCCTGGGCGTGGAGAAGGCCACCAAGCTCCTCGGCCACCTCGCGCTCACGGAGAAGGAGTACCTCGGCACGATCCGCCTGGGCCAGAACACCCTGACGGACGACGCCGAGGGCGAGATCACCTCTTCCACGGACGCCACCGGGGTCACCCGGGACGCCGTGGACGCGGGCGTCGTCAAGCTGTCGGGCGACATCATGCAGGTCCCGTCCAAGGTCAGCGCCATCAAGATCAAGGGCGTCCGCTCCTACAAGCGGGCCCGCGACGGCGAGGACTTCGAGATCCCGGCCCGGCCGGTCACCATCTCGTCGTTCCAGGTGTACGACATGCGGGAGGCGGAGGCCGAGGACGGCACCAAGGTCGTCGACCTCGTCGTCTCCGTCGTCTGCTCCAGCGGTACGTACATCCGCGCCCTCGCGCGCGACCTCGGCGCCGACCTCGGCGTCGGCGGGCACCTGACCGCGCTGCGGCGCACCCGGGTGGGCCCGTACAAGATCGACCGCGCGCGGACCCTGGACCAGCTCCAGGAAGAGCTGACCGTCATGCCGATCGGCGAGGCGGCCGCCGCGGCCTTCCCGCGCTGGGACCTGGACGCCCGGCGGGCCTCGCTGCTCGCCAACGGTGTGCGGATCGACATGCCGGAGGAGTACGAGGCCGGCCGTACGGTCGCGGTCTTCGGGCCGCAGGGCCAGCTTCTCGGGCTCGTCGAGAGCAAGAACGGAAAGGCGAAGTCCCTCGCGGTCTTCGTCTGATCGTTGACGTGGAGCGGTGAGCGCACATGCCGTGCTGCTCACCGCTCCACGACCCCCCTCGGGTAGGTCTCTATCCACCCGGACGCCGCTATTCACCCGTCCGAGCAGGCGCTCGGAGTGATGGAGGGAGCGTTGGGGGGCGCGTTCGCCTCGTGTTCTTCTCGTGCTGATCTTCACCTGCCTACCGTCGTGAGCACGGGGCGTTGCGGGGGAGTGGTGCGGCCATGGCGGAACTCGTCAAAATCTGCGATCCGGCCGGGCGGGAGCGCGGCAGCGGATTCGTCGCGGACGACCGCGGGACGGTCGTCACCGGTCACGAGGCCGTCGACGGCCTGACCCGGATCGTGCTGCACGCCTCCGGGCGGACCTGGCCGGCCGAGGCGGCCGACGTGACCGAGCTGCCCACCCTGGCGCTGGCCCTCATCCGCACGGACGGACTCGGGGTGCGGCCGCTGGCGGTGGCGCAGCGCGGGGCGATCGATCCGGGGACCTACGTACGGCTGCCCGCGCGGGGCTGGCGGCAGGCGCGGGTGCTGGGGGGCGCGCAGGTCGGGTACCGGGCGGGCGGCGTGCTGTACGCGGTGCCCGCGGGGGCCGCGGTGGAGCTGGCGATCGGCACGGACGGCCGCGACGCCCTCGCGCAGGGCGGGGAGGTCTGCGGGGGGCCGGTCCTCGACGCCGCCACCGGGGCGGTGCTCGCCGTACTGGGCACCGCCCTGCGCGCGGAGCACCGCTCCGGCGGCTTCGCGGTGGCCCTGCGGGCGGCGGCCGACTCCGATCCGCGGGGCCCCCTGGCTGCGCTCCTCGCACGCAACGCGGCGACCGTGCCGGGCCGCGGCGCCGACCTGAACCTCGCCGGGGCGCTGGAACTGGCCGCCTCGTGCGCCGTCCTCCCCCCGGACCGACCGGTGGAACGCCCCGGCATCGCCGCCGAACTGGAAGCCTTCACGGCCGGGGACCGACCGGTGCTCGGCCTCGTCGGCGACCCGGGCACCGGCCGTACGACGGAACTGGCGGCCCTGACCGCCCGCCGGGCCCGCGGCGCCCGACCCGCGCCGACGCTGTGGCTGCGCGGGGCGGACCTGCACGCCGACGACACCTCGCTGGCGGATGCGGCGACCCGAGCCCTGACGGCGGCCTCCCGCCCCGCGCACCGGCCGGCCGAGGCACCGGTCCCCGCCGCCCTCGATCCCCGGCCGGGCCGGACCCCGGAATCCGGCCCGCACACGACCGGGACCGGATCCGAAGACGTGCCGTGGCCCGCCGCCCCCGATTGCCGGCCCGGGCGTACCCCGGAAGCGGGCCCGTCCACAGGTGGTGGGGACGGGTGCGCGCCGGGCCGATCCCCGCAGGGCGCCGAACGCACCACCGCCGTACCGGCCGACCCCGAGTACCGTTCGGCGGCCGAGGAGCCGCCCCGGCGCGCGCCCGGCCCCACCGGAACCCCGCCCGCCGCATGGCCCGGCGAACCGGTGCCGGCCCAGCGCAGGACCTCGCCGGTCGAGGGGTGCGCCGAGGCGGTGTCCGGCTTCGGGGGAACCCTGTCCGACGGGGGGCTGGGGCGGGTGGTCCCCGCCGGGCCGGGTCAGCCGGAGCGCGGCCCTGACGGGACTGTGCCGGACGGGACGCGCAGCGAGCCGGTGCCCGGCCCGCGCGGGGCCGCACCGGTCGAGGGGCGTGGCCGGGCGGTGTCCGGCTCCGGCGGGGACGCCCCCGCGGGGCCGGGGCAGCCGGAGGGCGGCTCCGGGGGGACCGTGGCGGTCGAGCGGCGCAGCCAGGTGGTGCCCGGTCCGCGGGGGGCCCCGCCCGGGGAGCGGCGCGGCCGGCCGGAGCCCGCCGACCCGGCGGGAGCCGCAGCGCACCTCGCCCTCGTCGCCGCCCGCGCCGACCGGCCCCTGCTCGTCGTCCTGGACGCCCCCGAGGAGATGCCGCCGGAGCTCGCCCACCGGCTCGGACCGTGGACCGAGGCCACCACCGCCTGGCTGCGCGGCACCGGGGCCCGGCTGGTCGTCGCCGCCCGACCCGAGTACTGGGAGCGGGCCGGCGCCCTCCACCCGCCCGAGGCGCTGCACATCCCGGCCCGCGCGACCCCACAACTGCCTCCCGCCCTTCGGCTCGCGGACCTCACCGCCACCGAGGCGGACACCGCCCGGTCCCGCCTCGGCATCCCCGCCGACGCCGTCCGCGAGACCGACGCCCGGCACCCGCTCACGCTGCACCTCCTCGCCGGGATCCGCGCCGTCGGCGTCACCGCCGGCCGCGCCGGCCGCGACGAGGTCTTCGCCGCCCACTTCGACCTGCTGTGCCTGCGCAGCGCGGTCCGCATCGCCGCCGGAGACGCACCGGTGCACGGCCCCGGCGTCCGGCGGCTCGCCGCCCGCGTCGCCGGCCGCGTGCACGAGGCCGCCCGGCGGTGCCTGGGGCCGGGGCAGGGACAGCTGGACCGGGCCTCCTTCGAGGAGCTGTTCCCGTGGCGCACCGGCTGGGCCTCCGCCGTCCTCACCGAGGGGCTGCTGGTGCCCGCCGGGTCCGGCTACCGCTTCGCCCACGAGGAGCTGTCTGACTGGATCCAGGCCGGCCACCTCGACGTCCCGACGGCCCTCGGCGTGCTCGTCCACGGCCCCGCCAGGCCCGGGCCGCCCGTGCCCCGGCACCGGATCGGGCCCGTCCTGGAAGCCCTGCGCCGACTCCCTCCGGACCGGCTCCGCGAGGAACTGACCCGACTGGTCGACGCCCTGAACGGCTTCGCCGAAGCCCCGGCGGGGGCCACCGATGCCGCCCGCTCCGACCGCGGCTGGTGGGCCGCCCGGCTGCTGCGCGAGACCCTGCTGCGCCTCCCCGACGCGCACCCCCACCTCCCCGTCCTGCACGCCCTCGCCGAGCACGTCGCCCGGGCCGGCCCGGGCGAGTTCGGCGGCCGGTTCTGGAACCGGCTCCGGCTGGCCGAGCCCGACCGCCTCGACCTGCTGCGCCGGCTGCTCCCCGCAGACCCCGCCGAGGCGGTCCCCGGCGACCGCTACCTCGACGCCGTGGCCCGCCGGCTGGCCCGGGCCCCCCGGCGGACCCAGCCGCTGCTCTGCGCCTGGTTCACCGACGGCCGCCGGCTGCGCGGCCGCCCCGGGGCCACCGTCGCCACCGCCGCGCAGGCCCTGCTGCACACCCACCGCCACCTCGCCCCGGACGACCTCACCGAGGCGCTCGTCACCGCCGCGCACCCCCGCGCCGACGAACTGCTCGCCGTACTCGCCGAGGAGGAGACCGCCGCCCTGTGCCGGGCCGTGGACCGCTGGGCACACGACGAACGCCCCGCGCGCAGGGTCGCGGCCGCCGCCTACGGACTCGCCACCGCCCCGCACGTACGCACCCCCGCCGACCGGGAGCTGCTGCGCCGTGCCGCCCGGGCACTGCTCGCCCGCCCCGCCGACGTCACCCTGCACGGCAGCGCCCTGGCCGTACTGCTGCGCGACCCGCAGGTGCGCGCCCGCCACTTGCCCGAAGCCCTCGCGTCCTTCCGCGACCCCGGGCCCGGCTCCCGGTTGCCCGCCGAGGCGCTGGTGGCGGCCCTGCCCGTACTCCCGGACCAGGACGCGGTGTTCGCCGCACTGCGGGACCGCGCCGACGGGGAGGTGCTGCGCGCCCTGGCCTCGCTGAACACGCCGGGGCTGGCCCGGCGCGCGGCCGACCTCGTCCGGGAGCACCTCGTGCGTTGCCCCGGCGACGCGCCGCACGCCGCGGCCTTCGTGGACCGGCGGCTGGAGCAGGGCCCGGCAGCCGGTCCCGCGCTGCGCCGGCTCGTGCTGGACCTGCTGCGGACCGCGCCGGCAGGGGTGCGGGCCGAGCTCGCCGCGGTACTGGGCGCGCCGGGCGGGGAGCCCTCGTACGCGCTGCGCGGGGAGCTGGCCGGCGTACTGCTGCGCGAGGAGAGGGACGCGCGGGTGCTGGACGCGTTCCTCGGGGCGCTCGCGGCGGGTGCCGCGGAGCGCCCTGAGGACCGTACGCGGGAGCTGCTGCGCCGTACCGGGCGGCAGCTGCTGCGGGCCCCCGGCGGGCCGGCGGTCTTCGAGCGGCGGACGGTGGAGCTGGCCCGCGCCCGGCCGGTCTTCGGGGCGCTCGTGGCCCGCTGGCAGGCGGAGGCGGCCACGGAGGCGGCGGCCCTGCTGGGGCCGAGCGCCCGGCAGACCGTGGAGACCCTCGGCAGGGTCGCCGCGGATGTGACATGAGGAGGCGCGACGGCGGCCCGCCGGGCCCGTCCGGCCCGGATGCCGATGCGTGGCACCGGCTCCCGGCATGGCAGTCTTAGACCTGCAATCGGCAATCAGTTCAAGGACCAACCGGGTTCGGGCGAGGAGCGGTCACAGTGCAGCGGTGGCGTGGCTTGGAGGACATCCCCCAGGACTGGGGACGCAGCGTCGTCACCATCGGCTCCTACGACGGCGTGCACCGGGGACATCAGCTGATCATCGGACGGGCCGTGGCCACGGCGCGCGAGCTCGGCGTCCCGTCCGTCGTCGTCACCTTCGACCCGCACCCGAGCGAGGTCGTCCGCCCCGGCAGCCACCCGCCGATCCTGGCCCCCTACGACCGGCGCGCCGAGCTGATGGCCGGGCTGGGCGTGGACGCGCTGCTGATCCTGCCGTTCACCGCAGAGTTCTCGCAGCTGTCCCCGGCCGACTTCATCGTGAAGGTGCTCGTCGACAAGCTGCACGCCCTCGCGGTCATCGAGGGCCCGAACTTCCGCTTCGGCCACCGGGCCGCCGGGAACGTCGACTTCCTGCGCGAGCTGGGACCGACGTACGACTACCGGGTCGAGGTCGTGGACCTCGTGGAGCGCGGCGAGGCGGGCGGCGGCGTGCCGTTCTCCTCGACGCTGGCGCGCCGGCTGGTCGCCGAGGGCGACATGGACGGTGCGGCCGAGGTCCTGGGGCGTCCGCACCGGGTCGAGGGCGTGGTCGTGCGCGGAGCGCAGCGCGGGCGTGAACTCGGCTACCCGACGGCGAACGTGGAGACGCAGCCGCACACCGCGATCCCGGCGGACGGGGTCTACGCGGGCTGGCTGACGGCGGACGGCGAGCGGATGCCCGCGGCGATCTCGGTGGGGACGAACGTGCAGTTCGACGCGACCGAGCGGACGGTGGAGGCGTACGCGATCGACCGCGTCGGGCTGGACCTGTACGGGAAGCACGTGGCCGTCGACTTCCTCGCGTACGTGCGGGGGATGGCGAAGTTCGAGTCGCTGGACGGGCTGCTGGAGGCGATCGCCGACGACGTGAAGCGGGCGCGGGTGCTGACCGACGCGTACGACATGAAGCGCTGACGCAGGAACGGGCGAGGGCCCGTACTGTCCCGGAATCCGATGCGATCCGGGGCGGTACGGGCCCTTCCTGTTGTGCCTGCTCGGGCGCGGCCGTCAGCCGAGCCGCGGGTCGCGCGGCGGCTGGTGGGGCTGCTGCGGCGGGGCGGCCGGGGGCTGCTGCCAGGGCTGGCCGGGCTGCGGCTGCTGCGGGTAGGGCTGGCCGTAGGGGCCCGGCTGCTGCGGGGGCTGCTGGTACGGGGGCTGGCCCTGGGGCTGACCGTACGGCTGCGGCTGCGGCTGGTGGTGCTGCGGCTGCGGCTGCTGGGGGTGGGGCTGGTGGGGCTGCTGCGGTGCTCCCCAGTGGTTCTGCGGGGCCTGCTGCTGGGCCCGCAGGAAGTCCTCGGCCACGAGGGCGGAGAGGTTGAAGTACGCCTCGCGGGTCTTGGGCCGCATGAGGTCGAGGTCCACCTCGGCGCCGGCCGCGAGGTGCTCGTCGAAGGGCACCACGACGACACCGCGGCAGCGGGTCTCGAAGTGCTGCACGATGTCCTCGATCTTGATCATCTTGGCCGTCTCGCGGACCCCCGAAATGACGGTGAGGGAGCGGGAGACCAGGTCCGCGTACCCGTGGGCGGAGAGCCAGTCGAGGGTGGTGCTGGCGCTGCTGGCGCCGTCCACGGACGGGGTCGAGATGATGATCAGCTGATCGGCCAGGTCCAGGACGCCGCGCATGGCGGAGTAGAGGAGGCCGGTGCCCGAGTCGGTGAGGATGATCGGGTACTGGCGGCCCAGCGTCTCGATGACGCGGCGGTAGTCCTCGTCGTTGAAGGTCGTGGAGACCGCCGGGTCCACGTCGTTGGCGATGATCTCCAGACCGGAGGGCGCCTGCGAGGTGAAGCGGCGGATGTCCATGTACGAGTTCAGGTACGGGATCGCCTGGACCAGGTCCCGGATCGTCGCCCCCGTCTCGCGGCGGACGCGGCGGCCGAGCGTGCCGGCATCGGGGTTCGCGTCGATGGCCAGGATCTTGTCCTGGCGCTCGGTGGCGAGGGTGGCGCCGAGCGCGGTGGTGGTCGTGGTCTTGCCGACGCCGCCCTTGAGGCTGATGACGGCGATGCGGTAGCAGGACATGACCGGGGTGCGGATCAGCTCCAGCTTGCGGCGGCGCTCCGCTTCGGCCGCCTTGCCGCCGAAGCGGAACAGGCCGCCGCCGCCCGCGCCGTTGTTGTTGCTCTTGGGCTTCTGCTTGTTGCGCAGCAGCCGGTCCGAGGACAGCTCGACGGCGGCCGTGTAGCCGAGCGGCGCGCCTCCGCCGGTGGGGCCGGCCGCGTACCGCGGGTCGTGCGGCTGGGGCTGGGGCTGGGGCTGGGATTGAGGGGGCTGCTGACCGGGGCCGACGGGCCACTGCCCGGCGGCGCGGGGGTCGTACTGCGGCTGCGGCTGCGGGGGCTGGTGCTGCTGCGGCGCGGGCGCAGGAGCAGGCGGCGGGAAGCCGTAGGAGCCCTGTGTCGCGAACGAGGACGGCAGCGGCGGCAGTTCACCGGCGGGCCCTCCGAAGGCGTTCTCCCCGGGGGCCGCGGGCGTCCCCTCGGCCGGGGGAACGGGGTACGGCGGGACCTCGTCCACGGGAGCCGGGGGCGCGGGGGCCGCGAACGGCGCGGGCACGGCGTCGGCGGGCTCCGGGGCGGCCTGCTCGGCGGTGGCCGCGACCGGCGGGAACGGCGCCGGAGGCACGGGAGCCGGAGGCACGGTGCCGGACGGGGCGGGCTCGGGCGGGGCCGCCGTGAAGGGGGTCGGGGCCTCGGGCACCGGAGGGGCCCCTTCGGCCGGGGCCGGAGCGGGGTACGGCGGCTCGGGTGCCTGCACCGGTGCCGGGACCTCGGGCGCCGGAGGAGCGGTCTCGGCCGGAGCCGGAGCCGCGTACGGCAGCGCGGGGGCCTGGAACGGTGCCGGAGGCTCGGGCGCCGCCGGGACGGGCTCGACCGGAGCCGGGTCCGGCGGTTCGGGCGCCGCGATCGCTGCCGGACCGGAGTACGGCAGCTCGGGTGCCACGATCGGCTCGGGAGCCGCGTACGGCGGCTCGGGCGCCTGCACCGGTGCCGGGACCTCGGGCGCCGGAGGAGCGGTCTCGGCCGGAGCCGGAGCCGCGTACGGCAGCGCGGGGGCCTGGAACGGTGCCGGAGGCTCGGGCGCCGCCGGGACGGGCTCGACCG